>CAYLNK010000169.1:0-13686 GCA_964384675.1 uncultured Holophagales bacterium
GGACCCTGTTCCACGCGGGCGGCGACCCAGGACCGCCCGCCGCGATCTCCGACCTCCCCACCCTCCACGTACCGATCACGCGCGAGAACCTCCGCGCGGCGCTCCTCGCCTCGGCGTCGATCCCGCTCGTGCTCTCCGGCGTGCGGGTCCCCGGCGCGCCGGGCCTTCACCGGGACGGCGGGGTGATCGACTACCACCCGGACCTCGACCTCGCGCCGGTCGACGGGCTGGTGCTCTTCCCGCACTTCTACCCTCACGTCGTCCCGGGCTGGTTCGACAAGGCGCTTCCGTGGCGGCGCGCGGACGGACGGAATTTCCGGCGCGCGCTCCTCCTCGCGCCGTCACCCGAGCTGGTCGCGAGCCTGCCGCGCGGGAAGATCCCGGACCGGAACGACTTCTACGATCTCCCGGACGAAGAACGGATCCGGGCCTGGCGGGCCGTCGTGGCGGCGAGCGAGGCGATGGGGGACGAGCTGCGGGAGCTGATCGCGACCGGGCGGCTCGCGGAGCGGGTCGACGGCTGGTGAGGGCCGGCGCTTCGCGCCGAGCGCGTGGTTCGTGTGATGCACCTGTACTACGACTCTGCCGGACGTCCCGGGGGCGCGACGGAGGAACATCGTGAAGACGCCGCCTTCCTCCGGACCAGCGGTCCGGAGGGTAGACCTGGGGGTGGACCGATGACGCGTCGTGCTCGCCGTCGGGCGATCTCGATTCTGGTGTGCGGGCTCCTCGGTGCGCCGGCCGCCGTCCCGTGCCGTGCCACGGTCAACGGCTTCGGCGATACGGACGTGCCGCTCGCCCTGCCACCCGGAGTCTCCGGGATCGCGGCCGCAGCCCTGGACGGAGCCGCGGGGTTTGCCTACTTTGGAACGGACTCGTACCCCCCGGTCGTCGTCAAGGTGCGGCTCTCCGACCTCACGCAGGTTGCAACCCTGCCGATGGGGCCGGAGGTGGGCGCGTTCCGCTGCGCCGTCCTTCACGACGGCTACGCGTACTTCGGTACGGCGTACGGGAGCGTCGAGCGGATCCGGCTCAGCGACTTCAGCCGGGCGGGGCCCCCAACGGCACTACCGGCCTTCGAGCTCGACTCGGCGGTCGTGGACGCTTCGGCGGGGTTTGCCTACTTCGGGTCCGACAGGGGGACTGTGGCGCGGGTGAGGCTCTCGGACTTCTCGCCCGCCGGCGTGCTCCGCGTCGAGGCCGATTCGCGGCTGGACGCCGCGATGATCGATTCCGACTCCGGCTTTGCCTACTTCTGCAGCTCGGAGAAGCGGTCGGTGACGAAGATCCGTCTCTCCGATTTCCGGGTGGCGGGCGCCACGCACCTCGGCAGCCTCTCGTCCGCCGCCCTGGACCCCACGAGCGGATTCGCGTATTTCGGGACGGGAGCCGGGATCACACGACTCCGCGTCTCGGACCTCGCGGCGGCCGGGAGCCTGCCGCTGCCGGTCCCGGCCTCCGTCCGCGCGATCCTGGTGGATCCGGGTCGCGCCCTCTACGTCGCTTCCGGGACGGCCACCGTGTACCGGATCGACGAGATACGCCTCCCCGATTTCACGCTGGGCGCTTCGGTGAGCCTTCCGTCCGACGAGAGCCCCGTGAGCTGCGGCCTGCTGGTTCCCGGGACGGGGTCCTTCTACCTCTGCGGTGGCACCTTCTTCGACGCCGGGGGTTTCGTCGTGCAGGTCCGGGGGTCGGACCTGGCCCTGACCGGACGTCGCTGGCTGGCTCCCGGCTCCACCGCCATCCGGTGCGCCGCGATCGATCGCGACGGCGGCTTTGCGTACTTCGGCACCTACGGGGTACCCGGCGCCGTCGCGAAGGTGCGCCTCGCGGACTTCACCCTGGTCGGATTGCTGACGCTTCCGGAGGAGGAGCGCTTCCTTTCCAGCGCGGTCCTCGACCCGGCCGGCGGGATGCTGTACCTCGGAACGGACACGAACCCCGGCCACGTCGTCAAGATCCGGCTCTCCGACTTCACGAGGGTCGCCGGGCTCACCCTTCCCGCGAGCGATGTCGGGCTGCGCTGCGGCTTCCTCGACCCGGCGGGGGGATTCGTCTACTTCGGGATCTGGTCGTACCCGGGTGGCGTGACGAAGATCCGGCTCTCCGATTTCACCCGCGTCGGAATGCTCCCGTTCCATCTCGGCGAAGACCACGCCGGCACCGCGGTCGTGGATCCGACGACCGGATTCGCGTACATCGGCGTCGAGAGCTCACCCGGCGCGATCGTGAAGGTGCGGCTCTCCGACCTGACCCGCGTCGGCTCCCTCCTCTTACCTCAAGGGGTCAGCCCGTACTCCGCCGCGATCGACCCGAGCGGAGACGCCGCGTACTTCGGCGCGGGCACGGAGGTCCTCCGGATCCGGCTCTCCGATTTCACCCGGACGGGAAGCCTCGCGCTCGGGAACCTGGCGGCGAGCTCCGCGGTCCTCGTTCCCGGGTCTGGCTTCGTGTACTTCGGGTCCGGGAGCGGAGTGAACCGGGTCCACGTACCCGAGCTGACCCCGGGCGGCTCGCTCCAGCTTCATGGCTACGGCTCGGTCACTTGCGCGCTGGCGGACCCGGAACCGGGCTATCTCTACTTCGGAGGCGGCTCCTCCACCCGGGGGATCGTCTCCCGGGTCGACGTGGGGGTCCGCGTCCCGACCGCGCTCCGGCTCTCCTCCTCGCCCAACCCGTCGACGCTCGGCCAGCCCGTCACGTTCACCGCCAACGTCTCGGCCCTGTCGGCGGCCGAGCCGAACGAAGGAATGGTGCTGTTCCGGATCGAGGGCTTCCCCGTCGCATCGCCCGTCCCCGTGGTCGGCGGGACGGCGACCTGGACGACCCTGGACCTGCCCGTCGGTCGGACGCTCGTCTCCGCGATCTACTCCGGAAGCGCCCTCTTCGGATCGGCCTACGGGAGGCTCGACCGCGACCAGTACGTGTCGTCTCGCGTCGCTTTCGTCGACCTCACCGCGACGCCGAACCCATCCCGGGTCGGTCGGTACGTCAAGATCCAGGCGAGCCTCGATGTGCAGGCCGGGCTGTCGGACCTGACCGGAACCGTGCAGATCGGATGGGAAGGCGGGAACCTCGGTCCTCCGATCCTCCTGCGGCCGGACCGTTGGTCGTACGAGGTCGTGACCGCCGACCTCCCCGCGGGCACGCACGACATCAGCGCCGCGTACAGCGGGGACGATTCCTACGACCCGGCCACCGGCACCCTGGAGACGCCGCTCGTCGTCCGGGCCCCCGCCGCTCTCGGCTTCTACACCGTGACACCGTGCCGGGTCGTCGACACGCGCTCGTATTCCCCGAAGCCTCTCAAGCCGGGTGAGAGCCGGCGCATCGCGGTGGGAGGGACTTGCGGGATCCCGTACACGGCGGCAGCCGCCTCGCTCAACGTGACGGTGACCGCCCCGACGGCCGACGGATACCTCGCCGTCTGGCCCGACGAGGACCCGCCGCCCCCGACCTCCACGCTGAACTTCACGGCGGGTCGGACCCGTGCGGCCAACGCCATCGTCGAGCTGCTCCCGACCCAGAGGCAGATCGTCGTCTACAACGGGAGCGGCGGCACCGCCCACGTCATCCTGGACGTGAATGGCTACCTGCAGTGAGCGCTACCGGCGTGTCGCCTCCGTGACGGCGAACGGCGGCTGACCCGCCGCCGCGAGCCGCGCGTTCAGCGCCACGAGGTCCTTCGACTTCAGCGCCTCCCACCCGGCGAGCACCGGCCCGAGCGTCGCCTCCGCCAGCTCGACGCCCTTCACCACGTCCGGGGACGGGTCTGCGTCCGCCCCGTCCACCGCCGTCGCCAGGGTCTCGAGCGCCCCGTCCAGGTACCGGAGTCCCGTGAGGCTGCGCGGAGGCGTGCCCACGGTCCGGGTGCTCGGGTCCCTCTCGCGGTCCGCGATCTCGAGCACGCGACGGTCGAGCGCCTCGGCGGCGCCCGCGAGGTCGGCGGGGAGCTTGCCGGCGCGGGCCGAGAGCGCGGCGTGGAGGTGCTCCGCCTCCTTCGACGCGACCGCGGCCGACTCCCGGGCACGCTCGACACGCTGCGCCAGCGCGGCCTGGCGGCGGTAGACCTCCGGCGTCAGCGTCAGCCGCGGATCAGGCTCGATGACCAGCGGCCGCGTCAACGTCCGTCCCCCGGCGGTGAGCTCCACGGTGTAGCGCCCGGGCGGCGCCCAGACGCCGTCCGCGAACGCGCTCCCGTTGCCCAGCTCGGGGAGCTCGCGGTACCGGATCGGCCAGACGAATCGGTGCGCCCCGGCCGCGGTCGAGAGGGTGACCGGCGGGGTCCTCCACTCCTTCGACAGGCGCTGCTCGGCACGCCCGGGCGGCGGCAGAGGATCCGCGCTGCCGTAGGCACGCGCCAGACGTCCGTCCGCGTGGAGGATCCGGAGCGTCAGCGGGCCGGGGACGTCGCGGCGCAGGACGTAGTCGATCGTCGCGCCGAGCGGCGGGTTCGCCGCCCTCCGCTCGTCGTGCGGCATCGGCGTGCCGGTGAAGCCCTCCGGGCGCACCCGCTGGGCGTTGCGCGGCGAGAAGAGGAAGACTTCGGCGCTCGCCGCCTCGGCGGTCGCCTGGCGGAGCGGGGAGACGTCGTCGAGGATCCAGAACGCCCGACCGTGCGTCGCGACCACGACGTCGTCGCCCTTCACCGCGAGGTCGCGCACCGACGTCACCGGCAGGTTCAGCTGGAGGCTCTGCCACCGGTCGCCGCCGTCGACGCTGACGTAGACGCCCTTCTCCGTCCCGGCGTAGAGGAGGCCCGGCCTCCTCGGGTCTTCCCGCACGGCGTTCACGAACGTGCCCGGAGGGATGCCGCTCACCGCCAGCGTCCAGCTCTTGCCGCCGTCGCGCGTGCGGAAGACGTACGGGTCGAAGTCGTCGAGCCGGTGCCGATCGACGGCCGCCCAGGCCGTCTCGCGGTCCGTGTGGGACGTCTCGAGCATCGTCACCTTGGACCACGGCGTGAGCGCTCGAGGCGTGATCTCCGCGAACGTCGCCCCACCGTCCCGGCTCCGCCAGATCAGGCCGTCGTCCGTGCCGATCCAGAGGTCGCCGTCCGCCGTGCGGGAGGGCGCGATCGAGTAGATGACGCCGCGCCGCGGTCCGACGCCGCCGTCGTTGGCGGCCGACACCGCGTCGAGGTTTCGCGGCGTCCCGGGGTCCTCACGCGTCAGGTCGGGCCCAAGCCGCGTCCAGCTCTCCCCTCCGTCGGTGGTACGGAAGAGGCGCTGGTTCGCGAAGTAGAGGGCCTTCGGATCGCGGGGCGAGAAGACGAGCGGCAAGGTCCAGACGGAGCGGTAGTGGTCGGGGAACGCGAGCGTCGCGTTCACGGCGCGGGTCTGTCCGGTGCGCAGGTCGAGCTTGTCCACGCGCCCTCCGAAGATCACCTGCGGGTCCTTCGGGTCCGGGGCAATGCTGTCGTTCTCCCCGCCGGCCGTGATCTCCCGGAAGTGCGTCATCTCGATGCCGTTCTGGGAGGTGGTGCGGCTCGGCACGGCGGCGGCCCCCGAGTCCTGCTGCGAGCCATAGACCCAGTACGGGAAGCGGTCGTCGACCGCGAGCCGATAGAACTGGCCGGTCGGCTGGTTGAACCAGGAGCTCCACGTCTCCCCGCCGTTGAGCGAGACGACCGCCCCCTGGTCCGTCCCCAGGATGCGGCGCGCGGGCCGCTCCGGGTCGATGAAGAGGACGTGGTAGTCGTCGCCGCCCGGCGCGCCCTTCACCGAAGCGAACGTCTTGCCGCCGTCGGTCGAGCGATAGAGCGAGGTGTTGCCGGCATAGACGACGTCCGGGTCCTTCGGCTCGACGGTGACGCCGCCGAAGTACCAGCCGCGCCCCCAGATCCTCGGGTCGCCGCTCGCCTTGACGAACGTCGCGCCGCCGTCGTCCGAGCGATAGAGGCCTCCCTCTTCCGCGTCGACCATGGCGTAGACGCGGTCCGGCCGGCTCGGCGCCACGGCGATCCCGATCCGCCCCGGCTCGGCGGGGAGGCCCTGGCGAAGCGGCGCCCAGGTCTCGCCGCCGTCCGTCGAGCGATGGAGGCCGCTCCCCGGGCCGTTCGACGGCGGGTAGACGTTCCACGGCGGACGGCGAGTCCGCCAGAGCGAGGCGTAGACGACGCGGGCGTCCCCGGGACGGAACGCCAGATCGATCGCGCCGGTGTCGCTCCCCTGGCCGAGCACGCGCTTCCACGTCAATCCGCCGTCGCGGGTGAGGAAGACGCCGCGCTCCTCGTTCGGACCGTACGGGTGCCCGAGCGCGGCCACCAGGACGCGCCGCGGGTCCTTCGGGTCGACCAGGATCTGGCCGATCTGCTGCGAGTCGGCCAGGCCGGCGCGCGCCCACGTCGCTCCGCCGTCCGTGGACCGGTAGACGCCCTCGCCCTGGGAGATGTCCGACCGCATGTCGGCCTCGCCGGTGCCGGCGTAGATCACGTTCGGGTTCGAGGGCGCGAGAGCCAGAGCGCCGATCGAGCCGATCGGCTGGCCGTCGAAGATCGGCTTCCAGGTGCGTCCCGCGTCGCGCGTCTCCCAGACGCCCCCGTTCACCGAGCCGAAGTAGAAGTGCGCGATCTCCGCGGGGTCGGCCGCCACCGCCAGCACCCGCCCGCCCCGGAACGGCCCGATGCAGCGCCAGCGGAGGCCCTGGAGGAGCGTCGGGTCGACGGGAGGGCCGGGCGCCACCGAGTTCCCGGTGTCCTTCGCCGCGACCTTGGCCGGAGGTGCCGGCTTCACCGGAGTCGCCCCCGCCGCCAGCGTGGGCGAGGTGGCGAGCGAACCGAGCAGAAGGGTCCAACCGGCGAGCGTGCGCTTCATCTCGCGATTATCGGCGCGCCGCCCTCTGCGATGATCGCGGACGGAGGTCGGCATGAGGCCATACCGAACCGCGGCCCTCGTCCTGGCGATCGGGATCCTCGCGTCCCCGCGGCCGGCCGCGGCCGAGAAGGCCGTCGTCCTCGTGCGCCACGCCGAGAAGAGCCTCGACGGAGGGAAGGACCCCGACCTCGTCCCGGAAGGGCGGCAGCGCGCCGAGAGGCTCGTCGCGACGCTGAAGGCGGCCGGTGTGACGACGATCGTCACCAGCGAAACGAAAAGGGCCGTGCTCACGGCCGAGCCGCTCGCCCGGGCCCTCGGGCTCACGTCGCGGGTCGTCCCGGGCGGCGATCCGGCGGGAACGGTGAAGGAGATCGACGCCGCGCCGGCCGACGCCGTCGTCCTGATCGTCGGGCACTCGAACACGCTGCCCGAGATCCTGGGACGCCTCGGCGTCCCAGGGGTGAAGGTCGGGGACGACGACTACGGCAACCTCTTCGTCGTCGTGCGCCGGGACGGCAAGGCGACGCTGGTCACGCTCCGGTACTGACGGGCGCAACTCCCGCGCCTGCCAGCCGTATGCTGGAGGTGATGGGGTAGCTCCTCTCGCGCTTCTCGTCCTGCTCGCCTCGCACACGGCGCCGGCGTCTGAGCCCGTCACCTTCGAGAAGGACGTGAAGCCGATCGTGGGCCGCTGCGCGCCGTGCCACTTCCCGGGCGGCGTGAAGTACGCGCAGCTCCCTTTCGACGACCCCGTCGTGATCCGGCGCCTCGGTGAGCGCCTCTTCACCCGGATCAAGGACGAGAAGGAGCGCGCCGTGCTGCGGCGGTTCTTCGCCTCCAGCCACCCGGACTGACGGCGCGACCGGCGCTCCTCGTGTAAACGCCGGGCGCCCGGGCGGCGTCTCCCACTCGGGCCGGATCCCCCGGCACCCACCGACACCGTCCCGTTCGAAAGGAGATCGATCATGAAGAAGTCTGGCTGGAAGCTCGTGCTCCCGCTTTCCGCGGCCGCCCTGGTGGCCGTCCTCGCCGCTCCGCCCGCGTTCTCCGCGGACCCCGCGCCTCCCTCCGCGGCGCCCGCCGGCCCGATCGCGCACCTCCTGAAGTGCCTCTCCATCGTCGAGCTGACCGACGCCCAGAAGGCCTCGATCAAGGCGATCCTCCAGGCGGAGAAGCCGGCGATGGAGGCCCTCCTCGCGGAGCTGAAGACCGATCGGCAGGAGATGAAGGCCGCGCTCGAGGCCAACCCGGTCGACCCGTGTACCGTCGGAAAGGCGGCGATCGCGCTTCACACCGACCGGCAGGCGCTCGGTGCGGAGCTGAAGTCGATCCGGACCCAGGTCGAGGCCACCCTGACGGCCGAGCAGGTCGCGAAGCTGCACGGCTGCCTCCACGCCCCGCGCGGACCGGCGCCCGCGGCGGCCATGGAGCCCGAGGAGGGAGAGGGTCCCGTCGACTGACGGCCCGCCTCGATCCGATCGCTTCCGGAGCCCGCGTGACCCGCGGGCTCCTTCGGCATTCGCACGCGGACGGTTCGTATACTCGCCGGGTGGACGCCGCTCCATGTCTTGCCGAGGTGGGTCGCAGCCTCGCGGAGGTGGGGCTGGAGGCCGTGCTGATCGGCAACGCCGCGGCCGCGCTGCAGGGGGCGCCCGTCACCACCGTCGATCTCGACTTCCTCTTCAGGCGCACGCCCCGGAACATCGGGAAGCTCAAGCAGCTCGCCACGCGGCTCCGCGCGACCGTGCTTCGCCCGTACTACCCGGTCTCCGACCTCTTTCGCCTGGTGAGGGACGACGACGGACTCCAGGTCGACTTCATGGGGTCGATCCACGGGATCCGGTCGTTCGAGGGCCTGCGCGACCGGGGCAGGACCATTCGCATCGCCGGCGTCGAGCTGCGGGTCGCCTGCCTGGCCGACATCATCCGGAGCAAGCGGGCGGCCGGCCGCCCACGCGACCTGGCCGTGCTCCCACTCCTGGAGAAGGCGCGTGAAGAAGAAGCCGAGTAGGCGGACCGTGCTGGCCGCGCTCCGCAAGGAGAGCGAGCGCGCCGAGCTGGAGATGATCCGGCGCTGGCAGGCGCTCCCGATGGAGAAGCGGACGAACTTCCTCCGCAAGCGGGTCGGGCTCCGGGCGACCGCGCTGTAGCACGAGCACCGCGCTACCGCTTCGCGCGGCGCTTGAAGGGGTCGAACTCGGGCGGGAGGAGCTTCAGGAGCGCGTCCGCGCTCATGCCGTAGACGTCGAACGTCTGGTCGAGCTGCGTCAGCACCTCCGAGAGGCGCTCCACGTTGGCCGCCGCGCCCCGCCGGAGCGAGCGCTCCCGGTCGCAATACAGGATCGTCGCGACGCCGATCGACGCGGGAGACGCGACCAGGCGGGGGCGCGACGCGAGCCGCTCCACGAGCTGGCCTGGCTTGACGAGGGGCTGGCACAGCACGCAGAGGGCCCGGTACGGATCGTCGCGATGCAGCCGGAAGATCACGTACGGTCCGAGGAGCCGATGCCGATAGACCCGACGGGCGTCGTCGAGCCGCGGGACGTAGCGCGCGGGGCTGCCGGGACGGTACCGGCCCTTGGCATCGCGCGGGCACACGGCGTCGAAGGAGAGAAGGGAGAGCCAGGCCCAGAGACCCGGGTCGCGCTCGGGATCCGCCAGGGGGCCCAGCTTCGTGTCGAGGTACGCGGCCGCGTCCAGCCGGCTCTTTCCGTCGAGGAACGACGGCTCGATCTCGGCGTCTCCCGCCGGCTCGGAGAGCGTCTCGTCGAGCGCGAGCGAGACGTCGAGCCGATCGGTCGAGCCCTCCAGCTTCGGGAGGAGCTCCTCGAAGCGGGCGATCCCGGTCGGGGTGAGCCGGCGGAGCCTCACGTCTCGCGGCTCCACCAGCGGCCGAAGCGCTCCGCGACGCCGTGGGCACGCCCGAACGCCTCGACGGCATCGCCGAGCCAGTCTTCCTCTTCGTCCGACAGGGCCGCCTCTCCCCCGCGCTCCGGGGGCGCCGTCACGCCGGGGAGCGTACGGGCCAGGCGCAGCCAGTCGGCGCACCAGCCGCCCTCCGGCTCGTCGTCGGCGGCGCCGGCCAGGAGCGCCCGCTCCAGGATCCGCCGGAGCACCTCCGGGAGCACGAGCGAGACGAACTCCGGCGAACCGACGAACGCCTCGCGGTCCGTGACGAGCGCGCGGCTCACGAGGAGGAGCGGACCGGACTGGTCGTCGATCTCGAGCCTCCACGTCTGCGCGGCGAGCGTTCCCCAGTCGACCGGGAGGAGTGACAGTCCGCCCGCCGCCCCCGCGGCGGCGACGGCGGTGAGGCCGTCCACGAGCGCGAGGATCCGCGGCGCCGGACCGGCGGGCTCGGCCTCCACGACGCGGACGCGGAACCGGACTCCCTGGCGGGAGCCGAACCCGATGAGCGCGAGGGGGGAGGTGATCGGCTTCGCGACCGTGCCGAAGTCGAGCCGCTGCCAGGCGGTCTGACGGTACGCCTCCACGAAGAGACGCGCGGACGGCGACAGCCCGTAGCGGGCGAGGTCGAACCGCGCCTCGACAGCGCCGACCGCTGTGAGCCGGATCGTGACGTCCTTCCTCGCGAGCCTCTTCCGGCCCGTGAAGTTGAGGCGGCGGATCACGCGGGCTCCTCGGCCGCGGTGACCCGCAGGAAGAGGTCGCGATGCGGGTCGAAGCCGGTCACCTCCAGCTTGAACCGCGGCCCTTCCGGCTGGACGACCAGCTCGTTCCCGGAGACGCGCACGACCCGCGCGGCGTGGACGGACGTGGGCAGCGCCGCGAGGTCGAAGTCCGCGACCCTCCAACGGCGGAGAGGGTTCCCCCGCGCCACGTCGTACGCCACGGCGATCGAGAGCGCGCCGGCGCTCCTCCGGCCCGGCCCCCTCGTCACGCGAAAGCCGCCGTCGAGGGCGTCGATCTTCCAGGCCGGGCGGGCCGCGGTCACCGCGGGCGCCTCCGGGGCCACGGCCTCGTCCGCGTCGGCCTCAGCCCTCGGAGCCGGCGCCGCGCGCCCTTCGCCCGCGGCGGACACGGGGAAGAAGTCGACGAGCGACAGGTAGTCGCGCCCCCGCGCCGCCTCGGTGAGCGTCTCGGCGATGAAGCGGGGCGCGGCCCTCACGAAGTCGATCGTGGCGGCGCCGTGCCGGTACTTGCTCTTGAAGTTCTGGGTGTCCTTCGACCAGTGCGTGTGCGCCGGCGTCTCCGCGTCGCCCAGGAACGTCGCGATCGGCTGGTCCTCGATCACCACGAGCGCCCAGAGGCTCTGTCCCCTCACGCGGCGCTCCAGCGCCTTCGGGATCTGGATCCCGTTCCTGACGAACGCCGGGGCGGCGCCACGGTCCTGCAGGTCCCGGCGGAGGAGCACGTGGAAGAAGGTCGCAGCCGGCGGACCTTCGACCGGCGTCACCGTCAACGACACCTTCACCAGCACCGTCTCGCCGTCCCGGAACCGCTTCGCGAGGGACTCGCGAGCTCCAGCCGGGAACATCGCCGCGGACCACTCCGGGGCTCTGGTGGCCGGCGCCTCCAGGACGACGGCGCCTTCCAGCCCCTCCCGTCGCAGCCAGAGCGCGAGCGCCGCGAGCGGCTTGACGCTCTCGGCGAGCCCCCGGGGCCCCCTGGAGTCGACGAGCTGGTCGAGCAGCGTATCGGCGGTCAGCGATCGCGGGCCGTGGCCGAGCGCGGGATCGGACACCGTGACGACGAGCCGCCCCATCAGGATCGGGTAGAAGTACTCGCGCATCACCGCGTCGAGGATCGCGGAGCCGGTCAGCTCCTCGGACGCCGCGGGGACGACGACGGAGAGGCCGGGCTCGTCGCCCCGCGAGAGACCGAAGTCCGCGCGCAGCCGCTCGGCGAGCCCCGCGTCCTCGGCGGGGACGATCACGTCTCCCGCGAGAGCGCCGAACCCGCCGTCCGGCGTGAAGTAGCGGCCCCCCAGCCAGTGATAGCGCAGGAGGGCCTGGCCGAACACGAGCCGTCGTCCGTCGTCCCGGCGCACCGTCAGGCAGAAGACGGTGTTGAGGTCGCTCGAGCGGAGGAACACGGTCTTCCCGACGCCCCAGCGCCCCCCGTCCTTCCCGCCCTTCTGCGAGATCCCCTCGGCCCGGAAGAACGCGAAGAGGCGGCTCGGCGGCCCCATCGGGACGTGAACGGAGGGATCTCCTTCCAGGCCGCTCGTGCCGAAGTCCTCGATCACGAGGGACCGGCAAGGGCCGGGCTTCTCCGGCACGTTGCGCAGTCCGCTCCCGTCGGCGCGGAGGTGCTCCCAGGCGCCTCGCAGCCAGAACCTCGCGGCCGGCTCGGGAAGGGCCTCCGCCGGACGCACCGTGAAGCGGACCTCGACCTCGGCGCTCGCGTCGCCGGAGCGCGCGTCGAGGGAGTTCTGGATCACCTCGCGCACCAGCGCCTGAGCGGGGCGCTCGACCGCCTCCTCCGAGAAGAACTCCCCCTGGATCGGGTTGCGGATCTTCTCGTCGGGTCGATGCTCGCGGAAGCGCCAGACGGCCATGGGGTGCGGATTCTGCGACACCCGCGGCCGTCCCCACACCCGCGGCCGCTCGGTCGTGTCCCGGCGCGATAATCCAGCCCGGAGCCACACCATGCGTTTTCCCCCGGGCACACGGATCGGGCCGTTCGAGGTCGTGTCCCTGCTCGGAGAGGGCGGCATGGGCGAGGTGTACCGCGCGGTCGACCCGCGGCTGGGGCGGGACGCGGCCATCAAGGTCCTCAACGTGCGGCGCTCGACGGACCCGGAGTCGCGGCTCCGCTTCGAGCAGGAAGCGCGCGCGGCGTCGGGCCTCAACCACCCCGGAATCGTCACGATCTACGACATCGGCGAGGTCGAGTCGGCGTCGTACATCGCCATGGAGTACGTCGACGGGAGGACCCTCCGGGAGGCGCTCGCCGCGGGCCGCCTCTCCCTGCGAAAGGCCCTCGACATCGCGGTCCAGCTCGCCGAGGGGCTGGCGGTGGCGCACGACGCCGGGATCATCCACCGCGACCTGAAGCCCGAGAACGTGATGCTCACGAGCGACGGCCGGGTCAAGATCGTCGACTTCGGGCTCGCCAAGCTGACCAGGTCCTCCACGAGCCCGGGCGACACCACGCACCAGCTGCCCGATCTGACCCGTTCGGGGGCGATCGTCGGGACCGCCGGGTACATGTCGCCCGAGCAGACCGTGGACGAGCCGCTCACGTTCCGATCCGACCAGTTCTCGTTCGGCTCGATCCTGTACGAGATGCTCACCGGGGCCCGGGCGTTCCAGCGCCCCAACCTGGTGGAGACTCTGAATGGCATCCTGCGCGAGGAGCCGCGGCCGATCGCGGAAGCGAACCGGGCGGTCCCCCCCTCGCTGCGCTGGATCGTGGAGCGCTGCCTCTCGAAGGAGCCGCGGAGCCGCTACTCGTCGACGCTGGACCTGGCGCGCGAGCTGCGGACCGTCCGCGACCACCTCGGCGAGCTCCTGAGCCCCTCCGCGGAGCGCTCCGGCGTGCAGCGTCTCACCGCGCGGCGCGGGCCGATGATCGCGACGGCGGCGGCCGTCGTGGCCGCGCTCCTCGCCGCCTATCTGCTGGCGCGCCCCGCGTCGGCTCTCCTTCCAGCCTCGTTCCAGCCGCTCACGTTCCAGCGCGGCTGGATCGACGCCGCGCGCCTCGCGCCCGACGGACGCACCGTGGTGTGCGCGGCCGCCTGGGGTGAGGCGCCGCTCGCCCTCTACGAGATCCACCCGGGCCAGCCCGAGTCGCGCGACCTGGGGCTCCGCGGGGCCAGCCTCCTGTCGATCTCGCGCACCGGAGACCTCGCGGTGCAGCTGCGCCGCCACCACGTCCTCGGCGCGGCGATCCACGCCGGCAC
>CAYLNK010000170.1:0-13539 GCA_964384675.1 uncultured Holophagales bacterium
GCCCCGGAGCGCGAGATGAGAGAGGGCTGGCGGGGCCCGGCGCGCTTCCTCGCCGTGGCCGCCGCGGCCATGGCGACGGCGACGCTCCTGGACCGCCCGGCGCTCGAGGCCGTGGAGCGCCTGACGAGAGGACGGGCGCTGGGCGAGGTGGCGGGACGCTGGTGGGCGTTCCTCCGTCTCACCGGCTACGTCGACCTCTGGCTCCCGGCGGTCGCGGCGTTCTGGTGCCTCGACCGCCGGCGCATGGAGGGCCGGACCCGGCGCGCGGCCTTCCTCTTCGCCTCGATCCTCCTCTCCGGGGCCGCGGCCGAGGGGCTGAAGCTCGTGGTGAGGCGCGAGCGTCCCGCGACTCCGGTGGCGGGCTACGTGCGCCGTCCGTTCGCGGACCAGCCGTGGCGCACCACCACGTTCGGCCTGCCGTCGAGTCACGCGGCCGTCGCCTTCGGGGCGGCGTGGGCGCTCGGCCACCTCGCCCCGGCGGCGCGCCCGGTGTGGCTCGCCCTGGCGATCGGCTGCGGGGCGACACGGCTCCTCGGTCCGGCGCACTATCCGAGTGACGTGGTGGCCGCCGCGCTCGTCGCCTACGCGGTGGTCTGGGCGCTTTCGCGGGGACTCCTCCGCGCGGCTCCTCCTCCCGGCGACGGGACACCGTGACGTCGGAGGTTCGATGCGCTCCCTGATCCGCCTTCTCTCCGTGGCGCTCCTCTCGCTCGCGGCCGGCTGCGGTCACGCACCCGCCCCCTCGACGGCGGCGAGCGAGCCCATCACCGTGCCCCCCGGCCACGTCTGGGTCGACCACCTCCGGAACGACCTCGCCCCGTTCTGGACGATGCCGGCGGCGCTGGGGAGCCCGCGCGGCGCCTTCCCGACGTTCCGGTGCGACGACGGCTCGGCGTGGGACGCGGAGAAGCCGTGCCCGGAGCTCGAGAAGGCGCCCGACTGGATCCGGTCCGAGCTGACGCGCGAGTACACGCGGATGCGGTCCCGGCAGACGTACTTCTACGGGGTCGCGTACCACCTGACCGGCGAGGAGCGGTACCTCGAGCTGGCGCGGGACGGCGTCCGCTGGATCCGCGAGAACGCGTTCGACCGGGAGACCGGCAGCGCGATCACGTACTGGGACCGGGGGCGGCCGGGCCCGTCACCGGGCGAGCGAACGTCGCAGGACCTGGCCTACGCGGCGCTCGGGCCTGCGTTCTACGCGTACCTCACCCGCGACCCCGACGTCCTGGCCGACGTGCTGCGGCTGAAGGCGCACGTCTTCACGGCGTACGACGACCCGGCGCTCGGGATGCTCCGCTGGGCGCGCGAGGACCCGAAGGGCGTGGAGGACAGACGGCAGGAGCTGGTGTCGCAGCTCGACCAGGTGAACGCGTACCTTCTCCTCCTCACCCCGATCCTCCCCGAGCCCGAGGCGCGGCAGGCCCGGGCCGACCTGGCCCGGATCTGCCGGGTTCTGATCGACCGCTTCTACAGCACCGAGCACGGGATGTTCTGGGGCTCGCTCCACGATCCCGCCGATCGCGTGCTCGGCTCGCGCCACACCGACTTCGGGCACTCGATCAAGGCGTTCTGGATGATCGAGCGCACCGGGCGGCTCCTGGGCGATCCCGCGCTCGTCGCCTTCGCGAGGAGGGGTGGCGAGGACCTGCTGAAGAAGGCGTTCGTCCCGGCGACCGGCTGCTGGGCCACCGGCTTCCGACAGGATGGGAGCCTCGACGCCGGGCTCACCTGGTGGACGTTCGCGGAGCTCGACCAGATGGCCGCGACCCTCGCGCTCACCGACCGCGAGGAGGCGCGCGTCCTCTCACGGACGTCCGCCTGCTGGCGCGAGCACCTCGTCGACCCGCTGCACCACGAGGTCTGGGCCTTCGCGGACCCGTCTCGTCCGGGGCGGCACTTCGCCAAGACGAACCAGTGGAAGAGCGGCTATCACTCGGCCGAGCACGCGCTCGTCTCCTACCTCGCGGCGCAGCAGCTGGCCGGGAAGCCCGCGGTCCTGCACTTCGCGTTCGAGTCCCTGCCGCCGCGCGAGAGCCTGCGGCCCTACCTCTTCGGCGGCGACGTGGCCTCGATCCGCGAGGCACCGCTGCCCGGTTTTCCCGGCAGGCGGAACGTGACGGTCTCGTTCAACGGAATCCGGTAGCGTTCACGGGGTCCGGTACCGGGCGCGGAAGACCCGCAGGGCCGGCTGACGGTGGCGATCGAGGACGGGCCGCTCGTGCGCGTCCGGGAGCGCCGCGAGGATCCGCTCGCGCGCCAGCCGGCCTTCGGGCTGGTCCAGCATGAAGTCCCATCCGCCCAGGTAGACGGTCTTGCCGTCGACGGCGCGGCGGTCCGCGAGGGCCGCCTCGACGTCCGGCGCCGGCACGATCCGGAGCCACCGCTCGAGCGGGCCCCCGAGCGTCGCGAGCCTCTCGCCGGCGCCGATCTGGAGCCAGCGATCGTCGTTCGGCTCGCTGGTGCTGGGGGCGACGATCACGATGTAGGCCCGCCCGAGAGTCGCGCGGACGAACAGGGCCAGATCCGTCTCGTAGCGGCTCCCGTCCTCGGCGTCGACGTAGACGACCTCGTGGTAGGCGTGGACGTTCACGAGCGCGAGTCCCGTGAGGAGCACGCCGATGGCCGTCGCCCGGGCTCCCAGGGAGACGCCGAGACTCCCCAGCTGGGCCGAGACGCGCGAGAGCCCCAGGGCGGCGACCGCGAGCGCGATCGTCAGGGCCGGGAGGAACCTGCGGAAGCTGGGGTCGGGCGCGAGGATGCCCGGCACCATGCAGATCGGGAGCCCCAGGAGCAGCAGGGCCGCGCCCGCCCGGGACCGCGCGTCGAAGAGGGACCCGACGACCGCGCCCAGGCCCAGGAGGAAAAGAGCGGTCTCGGGGGCGCCGACCCCGCCGCCCGGCCGGCCGAACCACGCGTCGTCGGCCTCGACGAAGAGCTGCCGCAGCGCGTCGCGGGCCCCGGCCACGTGGCGGGCGACGTCGTTCAGGGGGAGCGAGCCGGTCCACTCGTAGCCGGTGCGAATCGACGGGGCGAGGAGGCCGCTCTCGAGCTGAGCGGCGATCGCTCCCCACGAAACGGCGGCGAAGGCGGCGACGAGGAGGAGCGCCTTCTTCCCGTCCCGCCTGACGAAGCCGCGCCGCAGGGCCATGACCCCGAGCAGGTGCGGCAGCACCGTGACCGGGATGGCGATGTTCGCGGGGTAGACGTAGAACGAGAGCCCGAGGGCGGCGCCGCAGACGACGTAGTCGAAGGCACGGCCCCACCGGAGGGCGGCGACGTACGCGGACAGGGTGACGAGGGCGTGGAGGGGTGAGAGGACGTGCTCGAGGTCTCCGTAGCGCGAGATGGACACGTGCCACGGCGCCGCCGCGAGGAGGCCGGCCAGGGCCAGACCCGCGAACCGCCCTTCCAGGGCGAGACCGAGCCGGTACGCGAAGAGGAGCGTGAGGGTACCGGCGAGCGCCGAGAGGAGGCGGGACGCGACGAACCCGAGACCGGTGACGCCGAATCCGAGGGCCGAGACCAGGGACATCAGCCCGAAGTGGTTCCCGACGAGGAGCCGGGGGATCCGCGCGGCCGCCCCGAGGTCTCCGGAAGCGAGCGGCCTCAGGATGTCGTGCTGAATCGGGATCGTGATCCCGTGGTGATGGACGACGGCGTGTCCGGAGTAGCCGGCGGGCACGTCGGCGAGCCGGTGGAACCTCAGCCCGAAGCCGAGCCCGAGCGGCAGGAGGAGGAGCAGCGAGGCGGGGCCGGGCGCCGGAGGCGGGTCCGCTCCGCCGTCCTGTCGCGAGCGACGGAGGAGGGCGACCCCGAGCCCGGCGCCGAAGAGGACCACGAGGACGATCGGGCTCCGCGCATACGGTCCGAGCCGGCCCACGGTCTCGGTGAGCGCGGCGCCCACCGCGACGGAGACGTCGACCAGGGGGGTCCAGGTCCGAAGGGTGGGAGCGTCGCCCGCGTCCAGCCCGGCCTCCAGGCGGAGGAACCCGAGCGCCAGCGCGATCGCCGCCACCGCGAAGAGGACTCCGGCTGCGGCTCGAAGTCCTCTTCGACCCTCCGGCACGACCTGGTCAATCCCGCCCGTACACCCCGCTGTCGTCGACGCCGACGTAGAGGCGAGCGGGCGAGCCTCCGCCGAACGTGATGGAGTGGATCGTCTCCTTCCTCTTCCGGTCGTCCTCGGGGAGGCCGTCGCTGACGTTGGCCCACGACGAGCCGCCGTCCGTGGAGAGGAAGACTCCCTTCTCGTCCGTGCCGGCGGCGAGCCGTTTCGGGTTCGCCGGGTCCATCGTGAACGTCGTCAGCTTCTCGTCGGTGAGGCCGGCGGCCGTCCACGTCTCGCCGGCATCGCCGCTCTTCCAGACGCCTTCCTTCTCGGTGGCTCCGTAGATCGTCCTCGGCTCCGCCGGGCTCCAGGCCAGGGCGAAGAACCTCCGGTACTCGGCGAAGCTCGTGAGGGACCCCTTCGCCTTGGTGATCCCCTTGTTGAACTCCTTCCACTTCTTGCCGGCGTTCGTGCTCCGGCGCAGGCCCACGCTGGAATCCGCCACGATCACCGTGCCGCTGCCCGCCGGGTCGACGGCGATCGCCTCGAGCGTGCTGGTGAGGTCCTCGTCCCCGTACCGGGCGAACGACCCGCCGTTGCGGATCCGGAAGATGCCGCCGTCCGCGTTGCAGGCGTAGAGCGTGCCGGGCTCCTTCGGATCGGGGACGAGGCATCGCAGGCCGCGGGCGCGGATCGGCGAGTCCCAGGTCGCGCCGCCGTCGAGGCTCCAGCGGAGCGCCTCGTTCTTCCCTCCGGCCACGACGAAGAGCGGATCGCCCTTGGTGGCCATGAGCTGCTCGATCTTCACGCCCTTGTCGAAGCCGGCGTTCAGGCGCCGCCACGTCGCCCCGCCGTCGTCCGAGCGGTGGACGGAGCCGTACGTCGTGGCGAACAGGGAGTCGCCGTACGCCGCGACCGCGTTCACGGTCCGCGCGCCGACGGGGAGACCGCGGCTCGCCTCGGTCCAGCTCGCGCCGCCGTCGTGGGTCACGTAGACCCCGCTGAAGCCGGTGCCGGCGTACATCGTCTTCGGGTCCGCCGGGTCGAGGACCAGGGCCTCGATCGGCTCCCACGGGAGGTCCGCGCCGATGTCCTCGAAGGTCTTCCCGCCGTCCTCGCTCCGGAAGACGCTCATGGCGTTGCCGGTCGACTTGAGGTTCGCCGCAACGTAGAGCCTCTTCGGGTCGGAGGGGTCGAGCGCGATCGCCTGGACTCGGGCCTTGTCCTCGAGGCCCGAATCGTTCTCCTCCCAGGTCTTGCCGCCGTCGCTGGTGTGGAAGAAGCCGTTGTGCCGGGTCCCGATGAAGACCGTGCCCGAGTCCTTCGGGTGCACCGCCACGGCGATCACGTGAGACGGCTCCGGCATGCCGAAGTCGACCTTCTTCCAGCTCACGCCGAAGTCGGTGCTCCGGTGCAGATTGCCGGTGTCGCCCGACCAGATCACCTTTCCGTTCCTCGGGTCGAAGGCGAGGACGTTCACGTCCCGGTGGCCGCTCGGGTAGGCGGGCGGGTCGATCTCGGTCCACGTGGCCGCGCCGTCGGCGCTCTTGAAGAGGGCCCCGAAGATCAGGTTCTTCGGGTTGGACGGGTCGATCGCCACCGAGCGCATCTGGACCTGGCTCGCGAAGCTGTACTGGGCCTTCGCGGGCGTCGTGCTCTTCCACGTCGCCCCGCCGTCGACGCTCTTCCAGAGCCCGCCGCGCCGCGCGGCCGCATAGAGGGTCTTCGGGTTGGCCGGGTCGACGACGAGGCCGTAGACGGTCCGTTCGTCGAGCCCCTTGCTCGACCTGGTCCAGGTGGCGGCCCCGTCGACGCTCTTGTAGACGCCGAGCCGCGTCCCGGCCCAGACGGTCTTCGGGTTCTTCGGGTCGATGGCGATCGCCGTCACCGAATCGCCCGGAGGGCCGAGGGCCTTCCAGGCCTGGGCGGGCGCGGGGGGGGCGCCGAGGAGGGCGAGGAGCGAAAGGAGAGCGAGGGCGGGTTTCACGTGGCGCATGGGGACCTCCGATGTCGACGGTTCCGGAGCGGGGTTTGCCGCGATGATCCCACGAGGGCGCGCGGGAGTCAGGTCGCGAGCCCCTCGTCGGCACCTTCGGTCCAGTGCCCGCCCGGCCGGTAGGTCCCGAAGTACCAGTGGTGGCCCTCCAGGTCGGCCACCACGTACCCGCGAGACCCGAACGCCTCGTCCTTCAGCTCCTGGAGCACCACGGCGCCCGCGGCCTTGGCGCGCGCGAAGTGGGCGTCGGGGTCCTCCACGAAGACGGAAACCACCTGGTTGAGCCCGGTCAGGCTCCGGGGGCTGAGCCAGCCCCGCTCCGGCCTGGCGGTCCCCACCATGATCACGCCGGGTCCGAGGGAGAGCTCCGCGTGCGCCACCGTGCCGCCCGACCCCGGCACCACGAGGCGCGCCCGGAAGCCGAACGCGTCGCAGAGCCACTCGATCGCCGCCACGGCGTCGTCGTAGTAGAGGCACGGGAAGAGGTTCAGCTCCACGGCGTCGTCGTCGGACACGGGACCTCCGGCGGGGCAGTCTACTGCCGCGGATAATCGCTCCGTGGAGCCGACCTTCTTCGCGACGCCCGGCGACTTCCGCCGCTGGCTCGAGGCGCACCACGCCGAGGCGAGGGAGCTCCTGGTCGGCTTCCGGAAGAAGGGCTCGGGGAGGTCGAGCCTGACGTGGCCCGAGTCCGTCGACGAGGCGCTCTGCTTCGGCTGGATCGACGGCGTGCGCCGGAGCCTGGACGAGGAGAGCTACGTCATCCGCTTCACGCCCCGGAAGGCCACGAGCACCTGGAGCGCGGTGAACGTCGCGCGGATGGAGGTGCTGGTCCGCGAGGGACGGGTGCGCCCGGCCGGCCTCGCGGCGTTCGAGCGGCGCGCCGAGAGGAGGACCGGGACGTACTCGTACGAGCAGCGCGGCTCCGCGACGCTCGACGAGTCGCTGGAGCGGCGCTTCCGGTCTCACGGCGCCGCCTGGCGGTATTTCCAGGCGCGGCCGCCCGGCTACCGCAAGACGGCGATCTACTGGGTCGTCAGCGCGAAGAAGGCCGAGACGCGCGAGAGGCGCCTCGACCAGCTGATCGACTGCTCGGCGCGGGAGAGCGCGATCCCGGCGCTGCTCCGCCCGCCGAAGAAGAAGGGCTGAGGCCGCAGTCCCTCAGCCCGGCTCGGCCGGGGACTTGTACCGGTGCTCCTCGCAGAACGTCGACTGGGGCGTGTGCGCCGGCCTGAAGCAGACCCGGCAGGTGCCGGGGACGGGCGGAACGCCGGCGGTCTGGGCCGGGTATCGCTTCATCATCGCGGCGATCAGCGCGACCGTGAGGATCCCGGCGGCGACCGCCGCGGCGATGAGAACGGCGAGCAGGGAGGGCAGCCCCAGCAGCTTGAGGCCGACGGCCGCGAGGACTCCGCCCACGCCGGCGGCGACGAAAGAGAGGAGCCGGCTGCCGGCCCCCATCGACAGCTTCTTCTTCTGCTGGGCCGCGAGCGCGGCGCGCACGTGCTCCTCCGGGATCCCGAGCTCCTCGGCGAGCGCGAAGGCGTCGTCGACCCGGGTCAGCGACTGGGCGCCGTCCCGTTCGAGCGCCTGCCCCTGGCGCCGGCTGGCCTCCTGGATGACCTCGGCCAGCTCCTTGCTGGAGAGCTCCTGCGACGGCTGCGGGATCCTCGGTCTCTGGCGCTGTGCCTCTGATTCCATGTCGGGATTCTCCTCCAGAGATCCCGGGCACGGGTCGACCGGCGCGGATCAGCTCACGACGTAGTTCCGGATCCGCCCCAGGTCGCGCCGCAGCTCGGCCCTGAAGTCGGGGTGCGCGATCGAGACCAGCGCCTCGCCCCGCTCGCGGAGAGTCATCCCGTGCAGGTTCACGGCCCCGTACTCCGTGACGACCCAGTGGATGTGGCCGCGCGTCGTCACGACTCCGGCGCCCGGCGTCAGCTCGGGTGCGATGCGCGAGATCTTCCCTCCCTGCGCCGTGGACGAGAGGGCGAGGATCGCCTTCCCGCCCTTCGACAGGGCGGCTCCTCGGATGAAGTCCATCTGCCCGCCGATCCCCGAGTAGATCCGGTGCCCGATGGAGTCCGCGCAGATCTGGCCGGTCAGGTCGATCTGCAGCGCGGAGTTGATCGCGTGTACCTTGTCGTTCTTCCGGATCAGGGCCGTGTCGTTCGTGCGGTCGCAGGGGTGGAACTCCACCAGCGGGTTGTCGTTCACGAAGTCGTAGAGCCGGCGCGTCCCGGCGACGAAGCTGGTGACGATCCGTCCGGGGTGGATCGCCTTCAGGCGGTTCGTGACGGCGCCCGACTCGACGAGGTCGACCACGCGGTCGGAGAACATCTCGGTGTGGATCCCCAGGTCGTGCTTGCCCGTGAGGCGCGAGAGCGCGGCGTCGGGGATCGCGCCGATCCCCATCTGGAGCGTCGAGCCGTCCTCGACGAGGCCGGCGATGATCTCGCCGATGCGCCCCTCCACCGCCGTCTCCGGCGCGGGCTTGTGCTCGTGGATCGGCCGGTCGGTGCGGATGAACGCGCTGATCCGGGAGAACGGCACCACCGTGTTGCCGTGGGTGCGCGGCATCTGCTCGTTGATCTCGGCGATCACGAAGCGCGCGGAGTCGGCCGCGGCCTTGGCGGCGTCCACCGACGTCCCGAGAGTGCAGTTCCCGTGGTGGTCCGGCGGCGACAGCTGCACCAGCGCGACGTCGAGCGGGATGCGCCCCTCGCTGAAGAGCCCCGGGATGTCGGAGAGGAAGATCGGCATGAAGTCGGCGCGGCCCTCCTGGATGGCCTTCCGGAGCGGCTCTCCCGTGAAGAGGGAGACCGACGTGAACCTCCCGGCGGCCTCGGGCGCGGCGAAGGGAGCCGGCCCGGTCGTGTGGAGGTGGTAGAGGCGGACGCCCTCGAGGTCCTGCCGGGCGGCCATCGCGACGACCAGGGGCGTGGGTGTTGCGGCGGCGCCGTGGACGAAGACCCTCATCCCGCTCGTCATCAGCGAGACGGCGTCCTCGGGAGAGACGGCGCGGTGGGTCCAATCGGCTGGTTTCATCATCGAGTCTCCAGTTCCGGGGCCGGAAGGCGGGGCCCGGCCCCAATCGGGTCAAAGGTCGTAGTACAGCTCGATCTCGTACGGGTGGGGGCGGTCCCGCACCTGCCGCTCCTCCCCCCGCTTCCTGGCGACCCAGCGATCCAGCATCTCGGCGCTGAAGACGTCTCCCTCGAGGAGGAATCCACGGTCCTGCTCGAGCGCCTGGAGCGCCTCCTCGAGCGACGTCGGGAGCGCCTTGATGGTGGCGCGGCGCTCGGGCGGCCACGAGAAGACGTCCTCGTCCACCGGTCCGAAGCCGAGCGCCGTCGGATCGAGCTTTCGGCGGACGCCGTCGATCCCCGCGAGGAGCTGCGCGGCGAACGCCAGGTACGGGTTGCCGGTGGCATCGGGCGGACGGAACTCGAAACGCGCCGAGTCCGGGTGGTTCGCGTACTTCGGGATCCGGATCGCCGCGCTCCGGTTGCCGAGCGAGTAGATGGCGGAGATCGGCGCCTCGTAGCCGGGCACCAGCCGGCGGTACGAGTTGGTCGACGGGTTGGTGAACGCCATCACGGCGGCCCCGTGCGAGAGGACGCCGGCCATGTACGAGCGCGCCAGGTCGCTCACGCAGCCGTAGCCGTGCGGGTCCCAGAAGAGGTTCGTGTCGCCGCGCCACACCTGCTGGTGGCAGTGGAGCCCCGAGCCCGCCTCGCCGAAGAGCGGCTTCGGCATGAACGTGGCGGTCATCTTCATCTGCTGCGCCGCCATCCGCGTCACGTACTTCGCGAGCAGGGTGGCGTCGGCGGCCCGGACGAGCGGCAGGAGCGGCGTCTCGATCTCGCACTGGCCCGGCCCGCCCACCTCGTGGTGGTGGTACTTGACGGGCACCCCCATCGCCTCGAGGTGCTGGCAGATCCGGGTCCTGACCCCGAAGAGGCGGTCGTTGGGCGGGATCGCGTGGTAGCCGCCGTGGCGGCGGATCGTGTGCCCGCTCCCCAGCTCGTGGCTCCGCCAGTCGGCCTCGGCGGACTCGACCCGGTACGACGCCGTGTTCATGCCGTTCTCGAACGAGACGCCGTCGAAGACGTAGAACTCGAACTCCGGGCCCCACTGGCTGTGGTCGCCCACGCCGGAGGTCTGGAGGTACTCCTCGGCCCGGCGCGCGAGGGTGCGCGGGTCGTACGGGAAGAGCTGGCGCGAGTCGGCCTCGAGCACGGTGCAGAGGAAGCTGAGCGTCGGGACGTCCCAGAACGGGTCCGTGAAGCCCGTGGCGAGGTCGGGCACCAGGACGAGGTCCCCGGAGCTGATCGACGTGAGGCCGAGCGACGAGCCGTCGAAGCCGACCCCTTCCTCCATCAGGCTGGGCTCGAAGCGCCCGGCCGGGAGCGTGACGTGGTGCCAGCCGCCCCAGAGATCGCAGAACTTCAGGTCGATCATCGCGACCTTCCGATCGACGACGAACGCGGCGGCCTTCTCGAAGCTGTCGAACAACGGCGCCACCTCCGGTCCGAGCTTAGCCATCGGCGTCGTCCGTTTCCCTGAGCTAGGTTGCTCAGTGGGGGCTGCGAGGGGCTACGATTCTGGCGGGTCCGCCCTTGATCAGGCCGCACGTGCTCGGAACGGATCTCCCGTACGGCCCCTGGAAGAGCCGCGCGTGCGACGTGTGGGACACCTTCGAGGCGGCAGCCGCCGGCGACACCGCGGCTCTCCGGCGCCTCCTGGGCGGCGACCCTCACCTCGCCCGGGCCGAATACTGGTACACCCGTCCGCTCCACCTGGCCGTACGCGAGGGCCGTCTGGACGCCGTTCGCCTGCTCCTCCACGCGGGCGGGGACCCGGGCGGGGTGCAGATGGGCGACGACCTGGTGGCGGCCGCGCGGGATCGCGGGCACGAGGACGTGGCCGCACTCCTCGAGGAGGACCGGGCCGGGCGGGGACGGATCCCCCCGCCGGCGGTCGCAGACGGATACTCGGCCGCCGACTTCGAGCCGATCGACCTCGCGCTCTGGGACGGTCCGTTCTGGGGCGTCCGCGGGGACCTCGAGACCGCCCGGCGCCTCGTCGAGGGTGGAGCGAAGAGCGACCTGACGATCGCGGCGGCGCTGGGCGACCTCGAGGGGGCGCGGGCTCTCCTCAACGAGGAGCCCGCCCGGATCCGCGAGGCCCGGCCGTGCGGGAAGCGGCCGCTCTCCTCGGCCGTGGAGTACGGGCACGAGGCGATCGTGCGTCTGCTGCTCGAACGGGGGGCCGACCCGACCTGGCCGGAGGGAACGACGGCGCCCCGCGGTGTCGCGCTTCACGCGGCCGCGCGAGCCGGCAACCGGCGACTCGTGGAGCTCCTCCTCGCGCACGGCGCCGACCCGAACGGCGCGATCGACTCGTCGGGCAGTCCCACCTACGCCGCCGCGACGCCGGAGCTACGGGCCCTGCTGCTGGCGCACGGGGGCGCGCTCGACCCGTTCGACCTCGTGTTCCTGGACGAGGACGACCGGGCGGTCCAGCTCGTGGCCGCCGATCCGGCCTCGGCGAGCGCCGGTTGCGGCGGCGTGCTCGCCGCTGCCTGCAAGCTCGGCAAGCGCGACCTCGTGGTCCGGCTCCTCGACGCCGGCGCGCGGGTTCCTCCGGTGCTGACGGAGTGCCGCTCCTACCTGATGACCGATCCGGAGACGCTGCGCCTGCTGCTGGCGAGCGGCATGGATCCGGACCTTCCGAGCTGGCGGCTGGCCACCCCCCTCCACGACCTGTGCGGACGCGACGGGCGCGGCCGGCCGCGCCCGCATCGAGCCGAGTGCGCGGAAATCCTGCTCGAGGCCGGGGCCTCGATCTCGGCCCGGGACGAGGAGTACCGCTCGACGCCGCTCGGGTGGGCCGCACGGTCCGACCTGCCGGAGATGGTGGACCTCCTGCTCGCGCGCGGCGCGCCCGTGTCCCTGCCGGACGACGAAGCGTGGGCCACGCCTCTCGCGTGGGCGATCCGGCGAGGGCATGCCGACCTCGCGGCGAGGCTGCGCGCGGCGGGAGCGGAGAGGTGACGTCCGAGCCTTGACGGCGGCCCATCCGCGGTCCACGTTTATGCGGGGTGGTCCGATGCGCGACCCCCGGCCTTCCGAGCCGCGGGAGGCGGCCATCGAGCTCGAAGAGCTCGCCCCGGGCCTTACCGCCTATCTGGCCGGGAGATTCGGAGAGCAGGCAGGAGTTGCCCGGGCCGCCCCCCTCCTTGCGGGCGGCGAGATCAAGAAGGGCGGCTACGGGGTTCCCTACGTCCTCTCGTGGACCCGTGCCGACGGCGCGACCGAGCGGCTCGTCCTGGAGAGCGTGAGGCCGGGGGGCTTCGGACACGAGGACCGGGCCGACCGCGCGGCGATCGTCGTGCGCGCCGCGGACGACGCGGGCGGGCTTCCGCGCGGCGTCCCCGTGCTCGGCTACGGAGCCCTGCGTTCCGGCGGGGCGGTCGGGCTGGACGGGTCGGGCGAGCCGTTCCTCCTGATGCCCTTCGTCGACGGTTTCCCGTACGCGAAGGACCTGGAGCGGATCGCGGCCGCCGGCTCGTTCGAGGCGCTCGACGAGGCCCGCGTCCTCGCCCTTTCGGACTATCTCGCCGCGCTCCATCGGGAGCCGGTCTCCCACCCGACGTGGTACCGGCGCCGGCTCCGGGACCTCGGCGGTCTCGGCGAGTGCGTCGCCGGTGTGGCCGACTCCTACCCGTCGCCGTGCGGCTTCATCACCCCGGAGCTCCTCGAGCGGATCGAGCGGCTCTGTCTCGCCTGGCGCTACCGACTGCGCGACCGGGGCGAGCGCCTGCGCGTCGTCCACGGCGATTTCCACCCGTGGAACCTCCTCTTCCAGGAGGGCGTCGCGTTCCGCGTCCTGGACCGCAGCCGCGGGGCTCTGGGCGATCCGGCGGACGACGTCGCCGCCCTGACCGTGAACTTCGTCTTCTTCGCGCTCCGGACGCGCGGGGCGTTCGAGGGGCCGTTCGCGGGGCTCTTCCACCTCTTCTGGGAGAGCTACCTCGCCCGCTCGGGGGACACGGCGCTCGCGGACGTGATCGCGCCGCACTTCGCCTTCCGCGGGCTCGTGGTCGCGAACCCGCTCTTCTACCCGAACGAGTCGGAGGCCACGCGTCGCGCCCTGTTCCGGTTCCTGCTCTCCGTGCTCGAGGCCCCGCGCTTCTCACCGGCCGACTTCCCGGCGTACCTTTCGCGGTCGGAGCCGTGAGCTGGGCGGTCTGGCTGACCGGCCCCCCGGCCTCCGGCAAGAGCACGCTCGCGCGCGCCGTCTCGGACCTCCTCGCCGAGGACGGAGTCCGCGCCGTCACCCTCGAATCGGACGCGCTCCGGAAGGTGCTCACGCCACGCCCGACCTACTCCCGGCTGGAGCGGGACCGGTTCTACGCCGCGCTGGCCGACCTCGCCGCGCTCCTGGTCGCCCAGGGCTTCCCGGTGCTCGTGGACGCCACCGCGCC
>CAYLNK010000171.1:0-13529 GCA_964384675.1 uncultured Holophagales bacterium
CGGGCGCCCTCGCGCGCCGGCCCGCCTCCGGGGGACGAGCGACGGACGAGGGCCGGAGCGGCGCCCGGTCCGGGCTCCTTCCGGTGGCGGTGGCGGGTCTCCTGCTGCTGTCGACGGCCGCCCTGCTCGCCTTCACGGCCCGGCGGTCCCTGACCTACGACGAGGTGCTCCAGGTGATCCACGACGTGTCGACGCCGTGGAACGTCGGCCTCCGGCCGCGGGTCTTCACGAACCACCTGAGCGGGACGCTCCTGGCGCGGGCGGGCCGGACCCTCTTCGGAGGCTCCGAGGCGGGCCTCCGGGCAGGATCGATCGCGCTCACGCTTCTGGGGATCGGGGCGGCGTGCGCCGCGGGGCGACGCTGGGGTCGCGGCTGGCTGGCGACCGTAGGTCCGGCCGCGTTCCTCGGCACCCACGGGTTCGTGCTGACGTTCGCGATCCAGACTCGCGGCTACGCGCCGCTCCTCTGGTGCAGCCTCTTCGTGGCGGTCGGGATCGCCGTCGCCCTCGAGGAGCCGGAGCGGCCGGTCGGACCCCGCTTCGTCGGCCTGTTCCTGGCTGCGCTCGGGCTCGGCCTGTCCCATCTCTTCGGATTCCTGTACCTCGGATTCGCCACGGTCCTGACCCACACGTTCGTCTGGACGGGCTCGCCGCTCCTGGGCGCGGGTCCCCGGCGTCCGTCGGCGACCAGCCCGTCGGACCTGGCCCTGCTGACGACGCTCTCGGTGGCCACCGCGTCCTCGTTCCTGTTCTGGAGCACCGACCTGCGCTGGCTCCACTATCAAAGCGGATCCTCCGTCGATTTCCGCGAGACCCTCGGCTCGGAGCTCCGATTCCTGGCGCTCGGATCCAGCGCGAAGGGGTGGCCGGTGCCGCCAGCGGTGCTCGCGGGCGCCGGGCTCGTGTTCGGGATTCTCGTGTGGCGGCGACTCCCGGCCCTCCGCCTCGTGGGCCTCCTGGCCGCGGCCCCGCCGATCGGCCTCCTCCTGATCGCGCCGCTCTTCCGGCCGGTCTTTCTGTTCGGCCGGTTCTTCGCGGCCTCGCTGGCGCTGGGCGCCGTCCTCCTGCTGGTCGGGATCACCCGAGCCCTGCCTCCGGTGCGAGGCCTGCCGGCCCTGGTCCTCTGCGCGGGGCTCGCGCTCACGCTTCCCGGTCTCCTCGGGTTCGCTTCGGACGACTCCGGCTACCGGGAAGGCCTCCGGGAGGTGAGGCGGTGGCACGCCGCGCTGGGTGGCGAGCGGGGCCGCGTGATCCTCTTGGGAGGGCGGGAGATCGACGAGATCGTGGGGTACTACCTGGAGGGGGTGCCGACGATGACGGCCCCGGAGTGGCCGGTGCTGGTCGCACGCCGGGACGCCGGGATCGTCGACGTCCTCCTGACGATCGGGGACGCCGCGCCGCCGCAATGGCCGGAGGACTGGCGATCCCGGGTCAGGCCCCTGCCGCTCGGACCGACGGGTGTGGCCCGGCAATCACCGCTCGGGGCCTTCCTCCTCGGGCCCCCCCGTGGAGGCCTGCGTTGACGGCCCGGGCGGGGACCGCCGGGAGGGGGATTCGGCTATCATCCCCGCCGTCCGTGCTGCGTCCGTGGCTCCCGGTCCGTGGAGGCCGCGGCCTCAGGCGCCGAACCCAACACCTTGACGAGGAACGAGCTGCTCTCTTGACCTCTCCGTGCAGGCCGTCGTGAACGAATCCCCGGGCGGGCAGCAGCAGGCGCTCCTCTCGCGCATCGCGGCGGGCGAGGCGTGCGTGGGCGTGATCGGGCTCGGCTACGTCGGTCTTCCGCTGGCGCTGCTCTTCGCGGAGGCCGGGTTCCCCGTGCTGGGCTTCGACACCGACCCGGCCAAGACCGAGAGCCTCGGGCGCGGAGAGTCGTACATCCGTCACATCGGCCCGGAGCGGGTGCGGCAGGCGGTCGCGTCGGGGCGCCTGACCCCGACCGGAGACTTCGACCGGCTGCGGGAGTGTGACGCGATCCTCATCTGCGTGCCGACGCCCCTCGGACGGCACCGGGAGCCCGACCTGCGCTACGTCCGGACGACGGCGGACGAGGTCTCCCGGCGGATGAGGGCGGGACAGGTGGTGGTGCTGGAGTCGACGACCTACCCGGGGACCACCCGTGAGGAGATCGTGCCGCGCGTTCCACCTTCGCTGACGGTGGGGAGCGACGTCTTCGTCGCGTACTCGCCCGAGCGGGAGGACCCCGGGAACCAGCGGTTCACGACCCGCACGATCCCGAAGGTGGTCGGGGGGATCGACGCGGCGTCGCTGACCGTGGCCGCCGCGCTCTACGGGCGCGTGGTCGATCGGGTGGTGCCGGTCTCGACCGTGGAGGTCGCGGAATCGGCCAAGATCTTCGAGAACGTCTTCCGTGCGGTGAACATCGCGCTCGTGAACGAGATGAAGGTGGTCCTCGATCGCATGGGGATCGACGTCTGGGAGGTCATCGAGGCGGCCAAGACGAAGCCGTTCGGCTTCATGCCGTTCTACCCGGGGCCCGGTCTGGGCGGGCACTGCATCCCTCTCGATCCGTTCTACCTGACCTGGAAGGCGGCGGAGCACGGAGTGTGGGCCCGCTTCGTCGAGCTGGCCGGAGAGATCAACACGTCGATGCCCCACTACGTCGTGGACCGGACGGTTCGGGCGCTCAACGCGCGCGGAAAGAGCGTGCTGGGGGCGCGGGTCCTGGTGCTGGGTCTCTCGTACAAGCCGGACATCGACGACTCGCGCGAGTCTCCGTCCTTCGAGATCCTCGAGCTGCTGCACGGCCTGGGGGCCGAGGTGGCGTACTGCGACCCGTACATCCCGGTGGCGCCGCGGGTGAGGCGACACGACCTCGGACTCGCCAGCGTGGCGTGCGACGCCGCCGAGTTCGCCCGGCACGACGTCGTGGTCGTCTCGACGGCCCATTCGGTCTTCCGCGACCCGTCCCTCTACACCGGCACGACGCTCGTCGTCGACACGAGGAACGTGGTCCGGCCCGGGGCGGGGCCGGACGTCGTCCGGGCCTAGCCAGGGAGCCTCGCCGCATGTGCGGGATCTTCGGATTCGCGGGTGACCGGACGACCGCCTCGGGGCTCGACCTCGGACCCGTCCAGGCAGCGCTCGAGCACCGGGGGCCGGACGATCGCGGACGCCTGGTCGAGGCGGGTCCCGGGGACGCGGCCGTGGCGCTCGTCCACACCCGCCTCGCGATCCTCGACCTCTCGCCGGCCGGGCACCAGCCGATGGTGTCGGCCTCTGGGCGGCACGTGCTGGTCTTCAACGGCGAGGTCTTCAACTTCGCCGAGGTCAAGCGGGACCTCGAGGCCGAGGGGGTGCCGATCCGGTCGACCGGGGATTCCGAGGTCGTCCTGGAGGCAATCGTGCACTGGGGGCCGGCCACCGCCGTGAAGCGCTTCCGCGGCATGTTCGCCCTCGCGGTCTGGGACCGGACCGACGGCTCGCTGCTCCTCGTGCGCGACCGCCTCGGGATCAAGCCGCTCTATCTGCTGGAGACCGCCCGAGGTCTCGCCTTCGCGTCGGAGGTGCGGGCCCTCCTCGCGACGGGCCTCTCCCGGCGCCGGCTCTCCCGCGAAGGGCTCGGCTCGTACCTCGCCTTCGGGTCGGTGTCCGAGCCGCACACGATGATCGAGGGAATCCGGAGCCTGCCTCCCGGGCACATGCTGACGTGGCGCGATGGAACCTCCGTCGTCACGAGGTACTGGAGCCTCCCGGAGAGCCCGGCGCGCCGCCTGACCTATCCGGAGGCCGTGGAGACGCTGCGACCGGTCCTCACCGAGGCGATCCGGCTGCGCCTCGTCTCCGACGTCCCGCTCGGCATCTTCCTGTCGGGGGGGATCGACAGCTCGGCGCTCCTCGCCCTCGCCTCGGTGGACCGGCCGCACTCGTTCACGGTCACGTTCGACGAGACACGCTACAGCGAAGCCGCCTTCGCCGCGGAGGTGGCCTCCCACTACGGGAGCGAGCACCACGAGGTCCGGATCTCCCCCGCCTCGGCGGCGAGCTCGTTCGAGACGGCGCTCGCGGCGCAGGACCAGCCCAGCGCGGACGGCATCAACACCTACATCGTGGCCAAGGCGGCCCGCGAGGCCGGCCTCACCGTGGCTCTCTCCGGTCTCGGAGGAGACGAGCTCTTCGCGGGCTATCCGTCGTTCCGGAGCTTCGGACGCCTCCTGGCCGCGGGGCGCGCCGGCCGGATCCTGCCGTCGGGCGTGGAGCGGTCGATGCTCGGGTCCCGGTTCAACCAGGCGCGCAAGCTCGGGGCCGTGCTCGGGGGCGGTGGGGCGGTCCCGGCGACGTACGCCGCGCTCCGCGCCATGTTCACGGAGCGCCAGATCCAGGCGCTCCTCGGCCCCGGGCTCCGGGGACACCCGGTGGAGGCGTCGGGTTTCGTGGAGGGGGCCGCCGCGGGCGACCCGGTCAACGCGCTCTCGCGCCTCGAGCTGGCGCACTACATTCCCAGCACCCTGCTCCGGGATACCGATTCGATGTCGATGGCGCACGCCCTCGAGGTCCGGGTCCCGTACCTGGACCACGAGGTCGTCGAGCTCCTCCTCTCCCTGCCGGGTGCTCTCAAGCTCCGGCCGGGGCGGAAGAAGCCGCTCCTGGTGGACGTCGCTCCGGACCTGCCTCAGGCCGCGTCCCGCCGGCCGAAGATGGGCTTCGTCCTGCCCTTCGACGACTGGTTCCGTGGGCCCCTGTTCGAGAGAGTCGGTGCGCTCCTCGACGGGCCGACCGGGGGCCCGCTCGATCCCGAGAACGTGCGCCGTCAGTGGCGGTCGTTCCTCCGGGGCGAGCGCTTCACGTCGTCCTCGCGGATCGTCTGCCTGACCTCCCTCGTCGCCTGGTGCCAGCGCCACCGGGTCGAGGTCCCGGAGACCCAGAAGGTCCGGCCCCGTGCCGTGATCGAGGCGACGTCGGCGCGCCGCGCCGCGCCGCCCGGGATCCTCCTCCTGCTTCCGGGCGCCTTTTCGGCCCCGGGAGGGATCGAGATGTACAACCGGTCCCTCATCCGCGCCTTCTCCGAGCTGGCGGAAGAGACCGGCGCGCGCTGCGACGTGCTCGTCCTGAACGATCGGGCCGGCGGAGCCGATCCCCGGTACCTGGGTGAAGGGGCCCTCGCGCCGGAGCTCTTCGCGGGGGACCGTCCCCGCTTCGTCGCGCAGGCGCTGGCACGCGCCGCGCGGCACCAGCCCGGGCTCATCGTCTTCGGGCACGTGAACTTCCTGCGGCTCGCCCCGGCGCTCGCGGCCGCGGTCCCCGCGGCCCGGACCTGGGTCGTCACCTACGGCGTGGACGTGTGGCGGCGGCTGGGGCTCGGGACCCGCCTCACCCTGCGGGGCATCTCGAGGATCCTGTCGATCAGCGACTTCACGCGCCGGGAGCTGGAGCGCGTCAACGGGATCCGCACCTCGAGCGTTCACCTCCTGCCGTGCCCGCTCGATCCGGTCTGGCAGGCCGAGTTCGAGCGGCCGGAGGGGGAGGACGCGCCCGAGGGCCCGGCCTCGCTCCTCACCGTGGCGCGACTCGACGCCACCGAGCGCTACAAGGGGATCGACTCGGTCCTGGAGGCGCTTCGCGAGGTGGCGACTCGCGTGCCCGGGGTGCGCTACCAGATCCTCGGGGACGGAGACGACCGGGGCCGGCTCGAGAGGCTGGCCGGGGATCTCGGCGTGGCCGACCGGGTGACGTTCGCCGGACGGGTGACCGCGGCGTCCCTGGCCGCCGCGTACTCCGGTTGTAAGCTGTTCGTGATGCCGAGCAGCAAGGAAGGTTTCGGGATCGTCTTTCTGGAGGCGGCCCTCTTCGGGAAGCCGTCGATCGGAGGGCGGCACGGGGGTACGCCGGAGGTGATCGCCGACGGGGCGACGGGCCTCCTCGTGGAGCGCACGGACGTCTCCGGGATCGCGCAGGCCATCACGAGGCTGCTGACCGCACCCGGCCTGCGGGAGGAGATGGGGCGGCGCGCCCGGGAGAGGGTCCTGTCGCGCTTCACGTACGGTCACTTCCGGACCAACCTCTTCGACCTCGCCGAGGTCGACCTCCTGCGGCGCCGGAGCGTCTGAGATGGCGCGATACCTCGTCACGGGCACGGCCGGCTTCATCGGCTCGCACGTGGCCACCGCGCTCCTGTCGCTCGGGCACGAGGTGGCCGGCGTGGACAGCCTGAACGACGCCTACGACGTGAGGCTCAAGGAGCGGCGCCTCGAGCGGCTCACCTCGCGGCCCGGCTTCGCCTTCACGCGTGCCGACGTCAGGGACGAGGCCGCGCTCGCCCCCCTGTTCGAGGTGCCGCCGGATGCCGTGGTCAACCTGGCCGCGCGCGCGGGGGTGCGTCCGTCCGTGGAGACGCCGGCGCTCTACTTCGACGCGAACGTGGGCGGCACGCTGGCGCTCCTCGAGCTCTGCCGGCGCCGGGGCGTGCCGAAGCTGGTCCTGGCTTCGTCGTCCAGCCTGTACGGGCTCGGGAACGAGCCGCCGTACCGGGAGGACCAGCCGACCGACCGTCCGCTCTCGCCGTACGCGGCGTCGAAGAAGGCGGCCGAGGTGCTGGCGTTCAGCTACCACCACCTGCACGGGATCGACGTCTCGGTGCTCCGCTACTTCACCGTGTACGGGCCGGCGGGCCGGCCCGACATGAGCCCGTTCCGCTTCGTGCAGTGGATCCGCGAGGAGCGCCCGCTGATCCTGTACGGGGACGGCTCGCAGTCCCGCGACTTCACGTACGTCGACGACATCGCGTCGGGCACCGTGGCGGCTCTCCGGCCCGTCGGGTACGGTGTCTTCAACCTCGGCTCGGATCGTCCCGTGACGGTCTCCAGGATGATCGAGATCCTCGAGGGGCTGCTGGGGAGGAAAGCGCGGATCGAGCGCCGTCCCGCCCACGCGGCCGACGTGGACCGGACCTGGGCCGACATCGGGCAGGCCCGCGCCGTGCTCGGCTGGGAGCCGGCGGTCAGCCTGGAGGAAGGCCTGGCGCGCCTCGTCGCCTGGTACGAGGAGAACCGCGGCTGGGCCCGGGAGATCGTGACGTGAGCGCCGAGGCCGCCCCGTCCGTCCTGGTGATCGAGGGGTCGTCGGGCTGGCGCGCCCTGAGCCTCGGCGAGGTGTGGCGCCGCCGTGAGCTCCTCTACTTCTTCGTCTGGCGCGACCTGAAGGTCCGCTACAAGCAGACGGTCCTGGGCGCCTCGTGGGCCGTCATCCAGCCGCTCTTCTCCATGGCGGTCTTCGCGGTGTTCTTCGGGAAGCTGTCGAGGATGCCGTCGGACGGCGTGCCGTACCCGCTGTTCAGCTTCCTCGGGCTCCTCCCGTGGACCTACTTCTCGTCGGTGCTCTCGAGCGCCAGCAACAGCCTGGTGGGCAACGCCCACCTGATCACCAAGGTCTACTTCCCCCGGCTCATCGTCCCGCTCGCGGCGGTCGCCTCCGGGCTGGCCGACTACGGCGTCGCGGCCCTCACGCTCGTGCCGCTGATGGGGTACTTCCGCTTCGTCCCCAATCTCCCCGGGCTGCTGGCGCTGCCGCTCCTGACGATGCACGTCTTCGCGCTGGCCCTCGGCGTGGGCCTCTGGCTGAGCGCCCTCAACGTGAGGTACCGCGACATCAAGCACGCGGTGCCGTTCCTCCTCCAGCTCTGGATGTACGCCACACCGATCGTCTATCCCCTCAGCATCGTCCCCGCGAAGTGGCGCTGGGCGGTGTCGCTCAACCCGATGGCCGGGATCGTCGAGGGGTATCGGAGCGCGGTCTTGACGGGCGTCTGGCAGACCGATGCGCTTCTCATCTCGATCGCGGTGACGGCCGTCGTCCTCGTCTCCGGCGCCTTCTATTTCCGCAAGCTCGAACGCACGTTCGCCGACGTGGTCTGATGCCGCCGACCGCCATCCGGGCCGAGGGGCTCTCGAAGAAGTACAAGGTGGGAGGAGGCCGTCCGCGGTCGCTGCGCGAGACGCTCTCCGCGGCCTTCCAGCGAGGCCCTGCCCCCCCGTCGCCGGACGAGTTCTGGGCGCTCGACGACGTCTCCTTCCAGGTCTCCCCCGGGGAGGTCCTCGGGGTGATCGGGCCGAACGGGTCGGGGAAGAGCACGCTCCTGAAGATCCTCTCCCGGATCACCGAGCCGACCCGCGGGCGGGCCGAGATCCGGGGGCGCGTGGCGTCGCTGCTGGAGGTGGGGACCGGCTTCCACGGGGAGCTGTCCGGCCGGGAGAACACGTTCCTGAACGGGGCGATCCTCGGGATGAAGAGGACCGAGATCGCTCGCAAGTTCGACGAGATCGTCGCCTTCGCGGAGGTGGAGCGGTTCATCGACACTCCGGTCAAGCACTACTCGAGCGGCATGTACGTGCGCCTGGCGTTCGCCGTGGCGGCCCACCTCGAGCCCGAGATCCTCGTCATCGACGAGGTGCTCGCGGTGGGAGACGTCGCGTTCCAGCGGAAGTGTCTCGGGAAGATGGGCCAGGTCGCCGCCACCGAAGGCCGGGCCATCCTCTTCGTGTCCCACAACATGCCGGCCGTGGAGCGGCTCTGTCACAGCTGCGTCCTCCTGACCGGCGGGAAGGTGAAGCAGTACGGGCCGGCGGGCGCCGTGGTCCGCCAGAACCTCCGCTCGGACGGAGCGCCGTCCCTGGAGTGGCGCCTCCCGGAGGCGTCCCCCGACCACCCGTACATCGAACGGGTGGCGCTCGTCGACGAGGACGGCCACCCGGCCACGGTCGTGACGAGCGCCAGCGACGTCGGGCTCGACGTCACCTGCGTCATCCCGGTCTCGGTCACGGGGCTGCGCTTCTCGGTGACGGTCCAGGACTCGATGGGGCAGGCGCTGTTCACGACGATCCCGCTCGACGACGGCCTCGAGTACCCGCTCGCCGTGGGGACGCACCGGTACCGGGTGGCGTTCCCGCCCGCCGTCTTCATGCCGCAGCGCTACGCGATCGCGGTGTCGCTCTACCTGCTGGAGCGGTCGATCCACCACCTGCCGCAGGCGGTGGTCTTCGACGTGGCCGAGGTCGCCTCGATGGTCAACACCGGCGACCCGACCCGGATGGGTTTCCTGCAGCTGGGCTGCCGGTGGGAGCACGCGTTCTCGCCGCGCCTGCGCGAGACACCGCGGCTCGAGGGCCGGCTCGCGGCCGCGAGCGCCTGAGATGTGCGGCATCGCGGGGTTCGTGGCCTGGGACGGGCGGCCGGCCGACCCGGGGGTGATCCGGGAGATGACCGGCCGGCTCCGCCACCGCGGACCGGACGGCGAGGGTTTCCACGTCGACGGCCCCGTGGCCCTCGGTCACCGGCGCCTGGCGATCATCGACGTGGAAGGCGGGGCGCAGCCCTTCCCGGGCCCGGACGGGACGGCGTGGATCACGTTCAACGGCGAGATCTACAACTACCGCGAGCTGGCCGACGAGCTGCGGCAGTCGGGACACCGGTTCACCACGCACTCCGATACCGAGGTGCTGATCCACGCCTGGGACGCCTGGGGCGAGCGGATGGTCGAGCGGCTGCGGGGGATGTTCGCGTTCGCCATCTGGGACGCGCGCCGGCGCGTGCTGTTCGCCGCCCGCGACCGGCTCGGGATCAAGCCGCTCTACTACGTGAAGACCCCCGAGCTGTTCGCGTTCGCGTCCGAGCTGGAGGCGCTGCACGCGCTCCCCGGGTTCTGTCCCGATGTCGACCTCGGCGCGCTCGACCTCTACCTCCACCTCCAGTACGTTCCGGCGCCGCTCTCGATCTACCGCCAGGTGCGGAAGCTGCCGCCGGGGCACACCCTGACGCTCTCGGCGTCCGGCGCCGTCGCCGAGCCGAAGAGGTACTGGGAGCTGGCGTTCCGGCCCCGCCGCGACGTCTCGGAGGCGGAGTGGCTGGAACGGCTCGACGGCGCGCTCGCGGAGACCGTCCGCGCGCATCTCGTCTCCGACGTGAGCTTCGGGGCCTTCCTCTCGGGAGGCGTCGACTCCAGCACCGTGGTCGCCTACATGACCCGAGTCCTCGAGAGGCCGGTCCAGACCTTCGCGATCGGCTTCGAGGACCCGCTCTACGACGAGAGCGCCCACGCGCGCGAGGCGGCCCGCCGGCTCGGGACCGAGCACCACGAGCTGATCGTCCGACCGGACGCCTTGGCGCTCCTCCCCGACCTCGTCCGTCACTTCGGCGAGCCCCTGGGCGACAGCTCCGCCCTCCCGACGTACCACGTCGCGAAGCTCGCGGCCGGCAGCGTGAAGATGGTGCTCTCCGGAGACGGCGGGGACGAGACGTTCGCGGGCTATGCGTCCTACCAGGGCCTCCTCGCCGAGCACCGCCCACCCCGCGGCGTCCTCGGGACGGTGCGGCACGGCCTGGGGCACGGCGCCCGCTCCCTGGGCCTTCGGCCCGCGCTCGCCCGCCCCGAGGAGACGTGGTGGCGGAACCTCGCGCTCCTGCCGGACGCGGACCGGCTGCGTCTCTACCGGCCCGAGCACGCCTTTCTGCCGGACGCCTCACGCGCCTGGTACGAGACCAGCCTGGTGCGGCTCCCGTCGCGTGACCTGCTGTCGCGCTTCCAGGCCTGGGACCTCGCTCACTACCTCCCGAGCGACATCCTCGCCAAGGTCGACGTGGCCAGCATGTACCACGGCCTGGAGGTGCGTGTCCCGCTCCTCGACCACCGGTTCGTCGAGCTCGCGGCGGAGATCCCGTCGGCCTGGAAGCTCCGGCGCGACGGTGGACGGCTGGTGGGCAAGTACCTCCTGAAGAGGAATGGAGAACGCTTCTTCGAGAAGGCGTTCCTGAACCGCCAGAAGCAGGGGTTCGAGGTGCCGCTCCACGCCTGGCTCGGCGGGCCCGAGGACGGCGCCCTGGAGGCCAGGCTCCTGGACCCCGGCTCGGGGCTCGTCGAGCTCTTCGAGCCGGCGGCCCTGCGCGCCGTCGTGGCCGAGCGGGGACGGGGGCGCCGCGAGACCTCCCGTCTCTGGTCTCTCCTCGTGCTCGGCGAGTGGTGGCGCCAGCGCGGTCCGGGAAGGAGCCGGGCGGCGGCGTGAAGCGGGTCCTCTTCTGCACGCAGACGAGCGCTCCGGTCGGCGGCGTCCAGACGCGCCTGGACCGCCTGGCGCAGGGTCTGCCGCGCCGCGGCTGGGACGTCGTCGTGGCGCTCGCCCGGGGGTGCCGGTACCACGACCCGGACGCGTTCCGCCGCGCCCACCCCGGCCTCCCCTCGATCGAGCTGGACGGGACCTCCGGGACCCACGACGGCCGCTTCCTGGCCGTCGAGCGGGCCATCCGGCGCACCCGCCCCGACGTGGTGGTCCCCGTCACCCTGGTCGACCCGTTCTGGGTCGTCGCCGAGCGCCGCGGCCGGGGTGTGAGGGAGCCGAGGCTGCTCTTCGGCCTCTACGAGGTGAGCGCCGAGATCCTCCGCGACGTCGGGTTCTTCCTGCCCCTCATCGACCAGGCGGTCGGCGTCAGCCGGCTCGCGGCCGAGCTCCTCGTCGAGGTCGGTGGTCTCCCGCGGGAGCGCGTGGCGTACATCCCGAACGGCGTCAAGCCGCCGTACCGCTGCGCCGTCCGGGAAGCCGGCACGCCGATCCGCCTGGGCTTCCTCGGGCGTTTCGACGATGGCAAGCGGCCCCTCGACCTCGTCGAGCTGTGCCGCCGGCTGGACGAACGGAGCGTCCCGTTCCGCGTGGCCGCCGTCGGCACCGGGCGGTACCGGGCGGAGCTGGAGGCCGCCTCGGCGCCCTGGCGGGAGCGCGGCGTCCTCGAGCTGCTCCCCCCGGTCACGACCGAGGTGCTCTACGAGACCGTCTACCCACGGCTCGACGTCTGCCTTCTCTTCTCCGAGTCGGAGGGGCTGCCGAACGTGCCCCTCGAGGCGATGGCCCACGGCGTCGTCCCGGTGACGTCGGACTTCACCGGGCGCGCCCAGGAAGGGATCCTCCGGGACGGCGAGACGGCGCTCGTCTTTCCCGTGGGGGACGTCCCGGCGGCCTGCGATGCCGTCGCGCGCCTCTGGGCAGACCCGCAGCTCCACGCCGCCCTCTCGGCCCGGGGCCGCGCCGAGCTCGAGGCGGGCCACCGGATCGAGGAGATGCTCGACGGCTGGTCCCTGGCGTTCGATCGGACGCTGGAGCGGCCGCTCGCCAGCCAGGGGACCGCCCTTTCCGGGCCACGGAACGGACGCCTGTCGGGCGTCCTCGGGCGCGCCGCCGCCGAACGGGTCCGGCGTCTCCTGGGCCGCCAGTTCCAGCAGCCCGACGCCAGCGAATGGCCGCACTGCCGCGGGCTGGGTCGGCGCGAGGTCCCTCTACGGCCCCGTATCGCGGCGGTCGAGGCCTCGGACGGACCGGCGACCTGGCGTCCGATCTGGGAGGCCGGGGTGGGGCTCCGCTGACGCGTCGCCCCCGCCGTCTGCTCGTCGTCACACCGAGCCACGCCCTCGAGGGAGGCGTCGAGCGGATCGTGGAGGCGCTGGCGGGCGGGCTGCCTCCCCACGGCTTCGAGGTGATCGTCGGTCTCGCGCGGGGCCTGAAGTTCCACGACCCGGACCGATACCGCCGGGCCTACCCGGCGCTCCGGACCGTGGAGCTGGACGGGACGAGCGGGACTCGCACCGGCCGGATCGACGGTCTCGAGAAGGCCGTGAGCGCCGCGGGACCCGACGTCGTCCTCGTCACCCGCCTCTTCGACGCCTACCCGGCCCTCGCCTCGCTCAAGGCCCGCGGCTCGCCGCTCCGCCTCGCGGTGACGATCCAGGCCTACGAAAGCCCGTACTTCGGCGACCTCGCCCTCTATCGCGACTTCGTCGACCTGTGCGTCACGAGCGGCCGGCTGATCGCGGCCGGTGCCGAGCGCGCCGGCCTGCCGCGGGAGCGTCTCGTGAACATACCGGGCGGCGTGGCGCCGGCGCGCGAGCGCGTGGCGCGTGTGCCCGGAGAGCCGCTGCGGCTGGGCTACGTCGGCCGGCTCGAGCAGCCCCAGAAGCGCGTCCTCGACCTTGCCGGGACGCTCGACGCGCTCCACCGGGACGGAGTCCCTTTCCGATGCGTGGTCGTCGGCGTCGGACCCGAGGAGCCCGCGCTTCGCGAGACGCTCGCGGCGCGCCCTTACGCTCCGGCGGTCACCTTCCGCGGCTGGCTCTCGACCGGGGAGCTCTATGCGTCCGTCTATCCGAGGCTCGACGTATTGCTCCACTTCGCCGCCTGGGAGGGTGTGACGATCGCCCCGCGTGAAGCGATGGCCCACGGCGTGGTGCCGGTGGTCTCGCGATTCGTGGGCTGCCAGGGCGAAGGCGTCTTCCGCGACGGCGTCCGGGCCCTGACGTTCCCGATCGGGGACGTGGAGGCCGCCGCGGCGCTGGTGGCGCGGCTGCAGCGCGAGCCCGCTCTGCTCGAGCGGCTCGCGTCGGCCGCCGCGAGCTCGCAGACCGGTCCGTACTCGGACGAAGGGGCGATCGCCGCCTGGGCCGCCGCTCTCCACGCGGCGTGTGAGGCGCCCGCCCGTTCGGGCCCGGCGCCGCCCCGGATCCCGCCCCCGCCGGGGCGTCTCGCCCGAGTCCTGCC
>CAYLNK010000172.1:0-13508 GCA_964384675.1 uncultured Holophagales bacterium
AGGCACGCCCGGCGCGGCGACGTCGACCCCGGAGGCCGGCCTCACACCCACCGCTCCGGAGCCGAGCCCGGCGGCGGGAACGTCGGGAGCGACGGCCTCGACGGCCCCGCCCGCCGCCGAGACCACGAAGAAGCCCCGGGTCCGGACCAGCCCGACGCCCGCGCCCACCGCCACGCCGGTGCCGGCGACCCCCACCCCGAAGCCCGCCGCGTCCTACAACATCACCCGCTTCGTGAAGCTGTTCGTCACGCCGCCGCAGGCCCGGGTCTTCCTCGACGGGCGCTACATCGGCACCGCCGACGACTGGGACGACAAGGGAGGCGGGTCGCAGCTGATCTTCTACGAGGCCGAGGGGACCCACCGGCTCCGCTTCACGCATCCCGAGATGCGCGACCTCCTGATCGACCTCGTCGTCAACCCGACGGCGCCGTCGACGGTGGAGGTGAAGCAGAAGCTCGACAAGGGATCCCCGGACGGTCCGACGGGACCCGAGGGAAAGCTCGAGTCTCCGGAGTACCGCACGGTCGGTCCGGTCAAGATCACGGTCGAGCCTCCGGAGGCACGCATCACGCTCGACGGCGTGGAGGTGGCCGCCGGTGAGCGCCGCCTGGAGCCCGCGAACAAGGTGTACGAGGGGCTCGTCACGGCGCCGGGGCACGCCCCGCAGTCCTTCCGGATCCTCGTCTCGGGGGCGACGTCAGTCGCTCAGGCCAACGTCAAGGTCAAGCTGAAGAAGCAGTAGCCGGGCGCCGCCGCGGTCAGAACGGGCCGACGAGCACCCGGAAACCGGCGGCCTTGCGGATCGCCTCCTCGTGGCGGCGCGTCAGGACGACCGTGATCCCCGCCAGGAGCGGCGCCCCGCCGGCCTCTCCCGAATCGAGGAGGCGCTTCAGGACCGCGCGCGACAGGACGTAGACCGTGGCGGGCCCCTCGTGCGCGTAGACGTCGGCCGAGCGCGGCGCGTCGTCGATGAGGGACATCTCGCCCACGATCTCGCCGACGCCGAGGATCGCGAGCGCCTCCTCGCCGACGCCGGGGATGCGGATCGAGACGCGCAGCCGGCCGGAGGCGATCAGGTACGCCTCGTCTCCGCGCGTGCCGGCCAGGACGAGCGGCGCGCCGGGCTCGAGCGTGCGGGCGACGAGCCCCAGGTCCGGCAGGCCCGACGGGTTGAGCCCCGCCGCGTCGAAGAGGTCGTAGACCATGGCCGGGTCTGCGGGCCTTTCGGTACCCGACTTCGGTGCCTCCTTCACGGCGAGGTGGGCACCGCTCTTCTTCTTCTCCGCCACGTCGTCGAAGAAGGCCGTGAGCGAGGCGTTCGTGTCGCGCAGCGCGGAGGTCACGCTGCCGAGCGCGACCCGGCGGAAGGCCTGACCCTCGGGCCCCGTGTCGGCGAGCCGGGCCCGGGCCTCGTCGTCGGTGAAGAAGACGCCGGCCCCTCCCTCCGGGAGACGGGCGCGGCAGACACCGCTCGAGCCGGCGAGCGCCTTGATCAGGTTGAGGAGGGCCGGAGCGCGGAGCGTGGCGACGGGATGCGGACCGAACGGGGTCTCGGCGCAGAGCTGGGCGCTGCCCTCGGTCAGGAGCAGGACCTGGTTCGGGGGAGTGTCCGTGCCGTCGTTCAGCTCGTCGCCGTCGTAGAAGCGGATCGACGGTCGGGTCCCCAGCAGCAGGGCGAGGTCGGCGTCCATCGGGGTCGATTCTCCCATCAGGCGGCGCCGCGGGGGCGCCGGCGCTCGTCCCGGCGCTCGTCCCGGCGCGAGCCGCCGGACGGGGTCCGGCGCCTCACGATCGACTCCAGGCGCGCCCGGCCGGCCGACGGCAGGTCCAGGCTGGAGAGGGCCGAGAGCGCGACGTCCCGGGCCTCCTTGTCGCTGTCCTCCTCCTCGAGGACCGTGAACAGCGTGGCCAGGCCGGGCTCTCCTTGCCGGACCAGCGCCTGGGCCGCGTTGGATCGCACCCACCATTCCGTATCGGCGAGGCGGGACTCGAGCAGGGCCAGCACCGGGCTGTCGGCCCGGAGGGTCTCGAAGGCCCGGGCCGCGGCGGCCCTCACGAACCACTCCCGGTCCGTGAGCAGCGGCGCCACGGCCCCCGGCTCCACGCCGAGCTTCCCGAGGACCCGGGCCGCGGTGGCCCGCCGCTCGGGGTCTGGCGAGGCGAGCCGCTCGAGGGCGATCGGCGCGGCCTGAGGCTCCGCCGCGTCGCCCAGGAGCTCGAGCGCGAGCTTCTCCTGGCGGTCGTCGAGCGCCCCCTGGCGGAGGAGGGTCAGGAGGGCCGGGCTCGCCGGCACCGGGACCCGCGCGAAGAGCCCGCCCCGCCAGTCGGGCCGGATCTGGAACTCGGCGAGGAGCGACGCGAGGAGGGCTCGGATCGCCTCGGGGGAGCCATCCGCCAGGAGACCGTCCCGGCCCGACCGCCGGACCTCGGGCGCCGGGTCCTGGCTCGCGGCACGCAGGGCCGGGAGGGCCTCGCCCGACCCGCAGGTCCTGAGCCCTTCCAGGGCGAGGACCCGCTTCCAGGTGGCGCTCGCGGCTGCGTCCTGCAGGAGCCGCCCGACGACGCCGCGCTCCAGGGCCCGATCCCTCACGAGCCCGCCCTGGGGCGCGCGCCGGCACGCCTCCACGAACGCCTCGTCGACGAGCGCGGCGCCCTCCTTCTCCTCGACCTCGCCGAGCAGCGCGTCTAGCTCCGACGGGGTGGCGAGCCGCTCGGAGATCTGGCCGGCCAGCTCCTCGACGCGGCGGCGGCGCGCCAGCCGACGGCGGATCCCGATACGGTGGCGCAGGTAGGCGCCTCCCACGACCGCGACCCAGAGAAGGGCGTAGCAGAGGAGGACGGCGAGGAACGCGTCGAGCAGGAGCTTGGTTACGGGGACCCTGCGGAGGCCGCGAAGCGAGCTGGGGGGTGCGATCACGATCGGGCGGACGATAGCAGGCCCCATCACGGGGCGCCGAGTCCGATTGACGCGGAGAGAGGCGCGGTCTTATCGTCCCCGCGCTCGCCATGACGAACCTCAAGCGCACCCCCCTGTACGACGCCCACCGCGCGCTCGGCGGCAAGCTCGTCGAGTTCGGCGGCTGGGAAATGCCGGTCCAGTACGCGGGACTGTCCGAAGAGCACGTCGCCGTCCGCACCCACGCCGGCCTCTTCGACGTCTCCCACATGGGGGAGATACGGGTGAAGGGACCGAAGGCTTTCGAGGTCGTGCAGCGGCTCACGTGCAACGACGTGGCCGCCCTCGACGACGGGAGGATCCAGTACTCCGCGTTCCTCACGGAGCAAGGGACCTTCGTCGACGACCTCCTCACCTACCGCCTCTCGGACGACGATTACCTCCTCGTCGTGAACGCCGGCAACACGCCGAAGGACGTCGCCTGGGCGAAGGCCCACGAGACCGACGGCGCGAGCGTGACCGACGAGTCGCCGGACTGGGCGCAGATCGCGCTCCAGGGGCCGCGCTGCGTCGAGATCCTCCAGCCCTTGGTCGACATCGAGGTCGCCCCGATCAAGTACTACCGCTTCGCGTGGGGGAGCGTGTGCGGGACGCGCGCCATCGTCTCCCGGACCGGCTACACCGGCGAGGACGGCTTCGAGGTGTACCTCCCTTCGGAGTCCGCCCGGAAGGTGTGGGACGCGATCCTGGAATCGGGCCGCCCGCACGGGATCCAGCCGGCCGGCCTCGGGGCCCGCGACACGCTGCGGCTCGAGGCGAAGCTCGCCCTCTACGGCAACGACATCGACGACACCGTCACGCCCTGGGAGGCCGACCTCGCCTGGATCGTGAAGATGAAGAAGGGTGACTTCGTGGGCCGCGACGCGCTCGAGCGCCAGAAGGCGGCCGGGCTCACCCGCAGGCTCACCGGCTTCGAGGTGACGGGCCGCGGCATCGCCCGGCACGGGCACCCGCTCAAGGTCGTGGAGACCGGCGCCCCGGGTCTCGTGACCTCGGGGACGCAGACGCCGACCGTCGGCAAGGCGATCGGCCTGGCGTACCTTCCGATGGAGTCGACGGCCGTCGGAACCGCCCTCGCCATCGACGTGCGGGGCCGCGAGGTCCCAGCCGTCGTCGTCCCGACGCCGTTCTACAAGAGAGCCTGAACGAAGAGCGATCGCAGGAGATCAAGGAGACCGCCATGAGCTCGTACCCCGACGACCGTCTCTACTCCCGGAGCCACGAATGGATCCGTGTCGAGGGAGACGTCGGCACGATCGGGATCACGGACCACGCCCAGAAGGAGCTCGGCGAAGTCGTCTTCGTCGACATGCCCGACGTCGGCGAGATCTTCGACGCCGAGGAGGAGTTCGGGACGATCGAGTCGGTCAAGGCCGTCTCGGAGCTCTTCCTCCCCATCGCGGGCGAGGTGCTCGAGCTGAACAAGGTCCTGGCCGACGAGCCGGGCGCCGTGAACGAGGACCCCCACGGCGACGGCTGGCTGCTGAAGATCAAGGTCACGTCCGACGGGGAGCTGTCGCGCCTCATGTCGGCCGCGGCCTACGAGAAGTTCGTCGAGGAGGAGTCGAAGGGCTGACCCTCGAGCCCCCTCCCCGGGGAGCGGGCCAGCCGCACTGGCTCCCGTCCCCTCGGCTCCGGAAGGAAGCATCCGATGCGGTACATCCCGAACAGCCCGGACGAGCGCGGCGCGCTCCTCTCTGCCATCGGCGCCTCGTCGCTGGACGACCTCTTCGCCACCGTGCCGGCGGAGGTCTACCGGACGACGCCGCCCGACCTCCCCCCGCCCCAGTCCGAGATCGAGGTGCGCCGCGACCTGGGCCGCCTCGCCTCCCGGAACGCGAACGGGGCGGAGTGGGCCTCGTTCCTGGGGGCCGGGCTCTACGCCCATCACTCGCCGGCGTTCGTCTCCCAGCTGCTGCTTCGCGGCGAGTTCCTCACCGCCTACACGCCGTACCAGCCCGAGGTGTCGCAGGGGACGCTGACCGCCATCTACGAGTTCCAGACGCACGTGGCGCTGCTGACCGAGATGGACGTCGCGAACGCCTCGATGTACGAGGGGGCGTCGGCGTTCGTCGAGGCGGTCCTCATGGCCGAGCGCCTCACCCGCAAGAAGACGCGCGTCGTCGTGTCGAAGGCGATCCACCCGGAGTACCGGCGGGCGCTCCGGACGTACCTGGTGAACTTCCCGTTCGAGATCGTGGAGGTCCCGGTCGGCGCCGACGGTCGCACCGACGCCGCCGCGCTGGCCGCCGCCGTGGACGAGAAGACCTTCGCCGTGGCGCTCCAGTCGCCGAACGTCTTCGGCGTCGTGGAGGAGTGGGCCGACGCGGTGGCGCCCGCGCACGGGAAGGGCGCGCTCGCGATCGGCATCGTGAACGAGCTCTTCTCGCTCGGTGTCCTGAAGGGGCCCGGCGCCGCCGGCGTCGACATCGCCTGCGGCGAGGCCGCCTCGTTCGGCATCCCGCCGTCGTTCGGCGGCCCGCTCGTCGGGTTCCTGGCGTGCCGGGACGGCTTCAAGCGGCAGATCCCGGGGCGTCTCGTCGGCCGCACGGTCGACTCGAACGGCACGCCGGCGTTCTGTCTGACGCTCTCGACGCGCGAGCAGCACATCCGCCGCGAGAAGGCGACCTCGAACATCTGCACCAACCAGGGGCTCTTCGCCCTGGCCGCCACGATGACGCTCTCGGCTCTCGGCAAGCACGGGATCCGCGAGGCCGCGGTGCAGTGCCTGTCGAAGGCCGAGTACCTCAGGCAGGGGATCCGCGACGTCCCCGGCCCCTTCGCGTTGCGCTACGCCGGGAGGACCTTCAACGAGATCGCGGTCAAGTGCGGGCCCGACGTGGACGAGGTCCTGTCGCGCCTCGAGGCCGAGCGGATCCTCGGCGGCGTCCCGATGCGGCGCCTCGCGCCCGACGAGCCGGAGACCCACGACCTGCTTCTCGTCGCCGTCACCGAGAGGACCCGCCGCGTCGACATCGACCGCTTCCTCGGGACCCTGAGGAGCTTCTAGTTCTCCGGGGAACCCGGACGCCGGGTTCCCCCGCCCCCCTCCACGCGAGTCATTGAGGTGACCATGTCCGACCACGGGACCCTCGCCGACGCCCCGCCCGCCGCCGCGGCCTCCCTCGACCGACGCCGCCGCTTCGGATCCCTCTTCGACGAGCGCCATCCGGGCCGGCAGGGCGTGCTCCTGCCGCGGCTCGACGTGCCCGAGGCCGATCCCGCCGCCCTCTTCGGCGACGCCCACCGGGCCGAGGTGGAGGGCGAGGTGGAGGCGTCGGAGGTGGACGTCGTCCGCCACTTCACCCGGCTCTCCCAGCTGAACTTCGCCATCGACACGGCGCTCTACTCTCTGGGCTCGTGCACGATGAAGCACAACCCGCGCATCAACGAGGAGATCGCCCGTCTCGCCGGCTTCAACGAGACGCACCCGTACACGCCGGAGCACCTGGCGCAGGGATGCCTCGAGGTGGTCTGGCGGCTCGAGCAGTACCTCAAGGCGCTCACCGGATTCGCGCGGGTCACGCTCCAGCCGTCGGCCGGCGCCAACGGGGAGCTGGCCGGGACGCTCATGATCCGGGCCGCGCACCTGAAGAAGGGCGACGCGCGCAAGCACATCCTCGTCCCGGATTCCGCGCACGGCACCAACCCGGCGAGCGCGCACTTCGCCGGCTACTCCGTCGTGGAGCTCGCCTCCTCGCCGCGAGGCACCGTCGATCTCGCCGAGCTCGCGTCGAAGCTGGACGGCGACGTCGCCGCGCTGATGATCACGGTCCCGAACACGCTCGGCGTCTTCGAGGAGAACATCCTCACGATCGCCGAGATGGTGCACGCCAAGGGGGCCTTCCTCTACCTGGACGGCGCGAACTTCAACGCGTTCGTCGGGAAGGTGCGCCCCGCCGACATGGGCGTCGACGTGATGCACATGAACCTCCACAAGACGTTCTCGACGCCGCACGGCGGGGGTGGCCCCGGAGCGGGGCCGGTCGGCGTGGGGGCGGCGCTGGTGCCGTTCCTGCCGGCTCCCACCGTGGAGCGCGCCGGCGACACCTTCCGGCTCGACCACGACCGGCCCGACTCGATCGGCCGGATGCGCACGTTCCACGGGAACTTCGGCGTCCTGGTCCGCGCGCTCACCTACATCGCGTCGTACGGCAGCTCGATCCACGAGGTGGCCGAGAACGCGGTCCTGAACGCGAACTACATCAGGAAGCGACTGGAGCCGTTCTACCACCTGAAGTACGACGCCCCGAGCTACCACGAGGTGGTCTTCTCGGACAAGAAGCAGACCGCGAACGGGGTCCACAACATCGACGTCGCCAAGCGGCTCATGGACTTCGGATTCCACCCGCCCACCATGTCGTTCCCGCTGATCGTGCCCGGCGCCCTCATGATCGAGCCGACCGAGTCGGAGCCGAAGGAGGAGCTGGACGCCTTCTGCGACGCGATGATCGCCATCGCCAGGGAGTCGGAGGAGACGCCCGGCGTCGTCCTCACCGCGCCCCACACCACCCCGGTCCGGCGCCTCGACGAGGCCGGGGCGGCGCGCGAGGCGTCGCGGCCGGGGGTGTTCGCGCCGGTCCTGCGGGCGAGGTAGGGCCGGCGCGCGATTACGCGCGGCGTAGCGGAGCGGCCCGCCGAGGGCACCGGCTGGGGGCCCGGACGCACCCCTCCCCCGGCCGTTCGGCCCCGCCCCGCTGAGATACGGTCTCCGGGGCCTGGCATCGGGCCCGGCTCCCGGACGGCCGCCCGATTACGCGCCGCGTCGACCCGGCTTGACTCGGTATCGCCCGGGACGAAGAATGAGCCGGTGTTCAGACGGTTGCGTGCGTTCGCTTTCGGGCGAGAGAAGAAGGAGGAGTCTGGTGTTTAGTGTGAGCTTCGGGTCCGGTCCGGCCGGGAGGGGGCGCCTCGGCGCCGCCGTCCTCGCCGCGTCCCTTCTCGCGAGCGGCACCGCTTCGGCGGGCGGCTTCGCGATCCACGAGAAGAGCGCGAAGGCCACGACGATGGGCGGTGCGTTCGTCGCGCTCTCCGACGACCCCTCCGCGATGTACTACAACCCGGCGGGCCTCGTCGACGTCGGGGACAAGGACAAGGAACGCCTGGTGGTGATGGGCGGCGTCACGCTGATCCCGTTCCTCGGCTCCTTCGAAGGCGCCAACCCGTACCCGGGACAGAACTACGCGGTCGACATGAAGACCCAGATCTTCTTCCCGCCGCACCTGTTCGCCGCCTACAAGGCCTCCGACCGCGTCTCGATCGGTCTCGGGACCTGGTCGCCCTACGGCCTCTCCACGGCGTGGGAGGACCCGGACACCTTCCGCGGCCGTTTCCTCTCCCAGCGTGTCGACCTGCGCGTCTTCGCGCTCGGGCTCCAGGCCTCCGTCAAGGTCACCGACTGGCTGTCGATCGGCGCCGGCCCCGAGCTCCGGATCGGCGACGTCAAGCTCCAGCGGAACGCGTCGGCCTTCAACCCCTTCACCCAGCGGGTCGTCGACGTCGCTCACGTCGACGTCGTGGGGGACGGCTTCCAGTCGAAGCTGACCTGGGCGGCCGGTCTCATGATCAAGCCGTGCGCCCGGCTCAAGTTCGGCGCCTCGTTCCACGCCCACGCCGACATCGACTTCGAGGGCTACACCACCTTCTATCCGATCTCGACGGGCAACCCGCAGCTCGACGGGGCCGTCGCCGCGGGCCTGCCGTTCGGCAAGCTGGTCCCGACGCGCACCACGATCCAGTTCCCCTCGTACACCCAGTTCGGCGCCTCCTACGAGCTGACCGACAAGCTGACCATCGCGGCCGCCGGCGACTACACCACCTGGAAGGTCTTCGACCAGACGGTCCTCAATTTCGACACGGTCGACAACAAGCCGGTGCCCGCCAGCGTCCTCCCGCACAACTGGGAGAACACCTGGGGCTTCCGCGCCGGCGTCTCCTACCAGGCGACGCCCAAGTTCTACGTCGGCGCCGGATACCTGGTCGACCAGACACCGCAGCCGGACGAGGACGTCTCGCCGCTGCTGCCGGACGCGAACCGCACCGGTGTCTCCATCGGCTTCGGCGTGAAGATGGGCGAGCACACGTCCGTCGAGGTCGGCAACCTCTTCCTGTTCTTCCACGAGCGCACCACGGCCACGAACAAGGACAGCTACAACGGCACGTACAAGGTGTTCGCGGACCTCTTCACCTTCAACCTCCGGACCACGTTCTGAGGCGACCGCAATGAGAGCGACGATGAAGACTTCCTTCCTCCGTACGGGCGCCGCGCTCGTCCTGGCGGCTGCCGTGGCGACCCCCGCCGCCGCCCAGATCGACTTCTCGAACTTCGTGCAGATCGGCGACTCCCTCACCGCCGGCTTCGTCGACGGCTGCTGGGTGGAGCACGGGCAGCGCGACTCGTACGGCGCGATCCTCGCCCGCCAGGGCGGGGCGGCGAGCTTCGAGCAGCCGTTCATCAAGGAGCCGGGCCTCGGGCCGTGCATCACCCTGCTGAGCCTCGCGCCGACCTTCGGGGCGAAGGCGAACACCGGCGTCCCGCTGAACCTGACCCTGGCCCGTCCCTACAACAACCTCGCCATCCCGGGCTACAACACGAAGGACGTCGTGACCGCCAAGTCGGCGGCCACCGCGTCCAACCTGAACCCGCTGACGGACCTGGTCCTGCGCGGCTCCGGCGCGACGGTGCTCCAGCAGGCGGCCTCCCTCAAGCCGAGCTTCGTGACGATCTTCATCGGGAACAACGACATCCTCGGCGCCGCCGGCGTCGGCGTCGCGCTCGAGGGCGTCACGCTCACCACGAAGGCGAGCTTCACGGCAAACCTCCAGACGATCGTCGACACGATGAAGGCCTCCCAGAGCGGGACCGCCAAGGGCGTCCTCCTCAACCTGGGTGACGTCACCTCGATCCCGTTCACGACGACGATCTCGCCCTACATCCCCGGCACGAACAACACGGTCACGTTCCTCGGCCGCAAGTCGAAGCCCGATCCGGCCACCGGACTCAACACCGGCTTCGAGGCCGTCGCGCCGATCCCGGCGACCAGCCTCGTCACGCTCCGGGCGGCGGCTCTCCTCGCCACCGGCACCGGCATCCCGTGCGCGGTCCTGGACGCCGGCGGCGTCCCGGCAAGCGACATCCGCCGCACCAACTGCAACAAGCCCCTCCCCGACGGGAACATCGAGCTCGACCTCACCACCACGCCGCCGTCCGTCAAGCTGGTGCAGGGCGTCGTCCTCTATCCGGACGAGGTCGCGGCCATGAAGGCGCGGAACGTCGACTTCAACACGGCGATCTCGACCATCGGGGCGGCCTCCGGCTACAAGGTGTTCGACGTCAAGTCCGTCTTCACCGACATCGTGGCCAAGGGCCGCTCCTACGGCGGCATCACCATCCGGACGGGCTTCCTCTCGGGCGGCTTCTTCGGGTACGACGGCGTTCACCCGACGTCGATCGGCTACGCCCTCTTCACGATCGACTTCATCAAGTTCCTGAACGCGAGCTTCGGCACCTCGATCCCGCAGCCCGATCTCTACCCGTTCTTCACGAACGGCAACGCCCAGACCGGTGGCTTCCCGGCGGTGGTGGAGCCGACGCAGGAGCAGATCCAGGCCTACGCGGCCGAGGTCTACAGCGACGAGAACTGGGAGGCGGGCCTGAAGGACGTCTTCCGCGTCCAGCTGCCGACGGCCGCCGAGCTGCTGGGGCACGAGCCCGTACAGACCGTGGTTCCCGCTGGCGGACGGGCGGTCACCCGCCGTCCGTAACGCGGTCCCTTCCCTATCCTGTAAACGCGGGGCGGCCCATCCGGGCCGCCCCGCTTGCCTTCCGGCGGGAGGCTCGGGTACGCTCCGCGGGTTGCCCCGGATTCGATCTTGTGACTTTTCTCATTCGGCAGGACCCAGATGATCACCGCAACTGAACTTCGCGCCGGAATGGTCGTCGTGCACAACGGCGAGCTTCACCGTACCCACTCGGTCATCCACAAGACCCCGGGGAACCTCCGCGGGTTCGTCCAGGCAAAGCTCCGCAACCTCCGGTCCGGCTCCATGAACGAGCACCGGTTCCGCTCGGAGGACCGGATCGAGCGGGCCTCCCTCGACACGCACGAGATGCAGTACCTGTACTCGGACGGCGAGGGGCACCACTTCATGAACCAGGAGACGTACGACCAGATCCGGCTCTCCGACGACGTCGTCGGAGACGCGATGAAGTACCTCCTTCCCGAGACCGTCATCTCGGTCGACTTCCACGACGGGAACCCGGTGTCGGTCGAGCTGCCGACCACCGTGAACCTCCGGATCGTGGAGGTGGAGCCCGGGATGCGGGGCGCCACGGCGTCCGCGTCGTACAAGCCCGCCAAGCTCGAGACCGGGCTCCTCGTGCAGGTGCCCCAGTTCGTCGAGGCGGGCACGGTGATCAAGATCGACACCCGCGACGACTCGTACCTGGAGAGGGTCAGCTGATCCTCCGCCGGGCACTTCCGCTGGGCGTGGTCGGTCTGACCCTCCTCGCCCTCTCCGCGCCGGCCCAGGTCCGGGCGGAGGGAGATGCCCCGGCCGACGGAGATGCCGCGATCGAGTCCGCCCTTCCGGCCGAGGCCACCGAGGTCGTCGAGGCCGCCCCCGCCCCCGTCTCCGTCGTGGGGTGCCGCTTCCGCGATCCCGAGGGCGGCGAGTGCTTCGCCAGCGCCGACGCCGCGGACCGCGCCTGGCTGGCCCAGGACGCCTACGCGGCAGCCGTGAACGCCTCCGCGAAGCACGGCGTCGTCGCGACCCTCGACGAAGAGCTCGAGCCCGACCCGGACGAGGAGGACGACAGCGAGGACGGCGGGATGCTGGCGCCCGTCGACACGCTCGTTCCGGCCGACCGCCGGCTCCCGAGCCTGGAGGAGATCCAGCGCTCGCCCGCCAAACGCTCGTTCTGGGCGAACATGGCGCGCACCCTCAAAGGTCTCGTCGTCCGGAAGGCCGACGCCAAGCCGGTCTCCCTCCCCGAGGACGACCTCGGGTCGCTCTTCAGCGCCGGCTTCCCGATTCCGCTCGAGGACTTCCCGACGGCCAAGCTGCGGGACTCGTTCAACGCGCCGCGGGGCCGTCACCGCCGCCACCACGCGATCGACCTGCCGTCTCCGCGTGGGACCCCGGTCGTCGCCGTCGTGGACGGTGTGGTGGAGCGGCTCGGTCGCGACCGCCGCGGCGGGAACGTCTGCTACCTGAGGGACGAGTCCGGGAAGTTCATCTTCTACTACGCTCACCTCGCCCGCCACGCGGAAGGCCTCCACGTCGGCTCGAAGGTGAAGAAGGGTGACGCACTCGGAGAGGTGGGCTCGACGGGCCACGTCATCGGCGGCCCCCACCTGCACTTCGCGATCTTCCGCGATACCGAGTCTCCCGCCCCGTGGAAGGGGCTGGTGGTCAACCCGTACCTCGTCTTCAGTACGTTCGTCGGGCGATAGTCAGCTGACGCCGCCGGTCGGCGTCGCGACCGCCTCCGGTCGCACCCCGAGCCGCGCGAGAGCTTCCTCCCAGAGCCCCTCGGCTCGAGCCGGGAACGCGAACGGGATCTCGTACGGAAGGACCAGCCACGATCCCTCTTCCATCTCCGATTCGAGCTGCCCGGGTGCCCAGCCGGAATAGCCGAAGAGGAGGAGACCTTCGGGGGTTTCGCCCTCGGTGAACGTCGAGAAGAGCTTCGGCAGGATCGCCGGCGACGCCGACACCCGGACCTCGGGGGCCATGTCGATCGAGTCGACTCCCGGGACGACCTCCCGGTGCACGACGATCAGCCCGTTCGTCAGGACGGGGCCGCCCAGACGCAGGGGCGTGTCTGGGTGCACGGAGTCGCAGAGCGGTGAGGGGAGGAGCGACGCGGCCTTCCGCTCGAGGACCCGGTTCACGATCCAGCCGAGGGCGCCCTCCGTGGTGTGATGGCCGATCAGGACGACGGACCGCGCGAAGTTCGGGTCGAGGAGGACCGGAGCGGCGAGGAGGAGGTACGGCGCCTCCAGGGTCTCCACGGTCGAGGGCCTACGACGAGCCGCCCCACCGCCCCGCGAGCGGGGCGGACGGGCTGGCGATCGACTGCACGCTGGGCAGGCGTACGAGGTCCTGGTCCTTGAACGAGAGGAGAGGCATCAGGCCGGACTCCAGCAGGCGGCCGTAAGCCCGCACCGTGAGGACGACCTCCGCGCACGGCTTGCTCGACGTCTGGCCGTCCTTGCGCACGACGTGGAACGGCAGGCCGTCGATCTCCTGCCGGGCGCCGGTCATGTCCCAGCCCTCGGCGTCGAACGCTTCGGCCAGGAGGAGCGCCACCGCGAACGAGGCGCTTCCCCAGAGGTAGGACTCGTGGGGGCGATCCTCGGTGAGCTCCTCGAAGGCGAAGCGCTCCAGCGGCTCCGTCGCCTTGCCGTACGGCATCCGGAGCAGGAGCCGCGGAAGGGCGAGGCCCAGGTATCGAGCCTGCGGCATCCGTTCCAGCGCGTCCCAGGCGGCGCGCGCGTCGGCCTCGGGCGGGCTCTGCCAGTCGGCCGGGTCGGCGGCGTCGGCGATC
>CAYLNK010000173.1:0-13488 GCA_964384675.1 uncultured Holophagales bacterium
CCGCCCGCGACCGTGGCCGTCGCCGTCGACCCGGCCGCCGACCGGCACGCGGTCAGCCCTCTGATCTACGGCGTCAACTTCGGCAGCGCCGCGCAGCTGAACCGGCTGAAGTTCCCGGTGCGCCGCTGGGGCGGCAACTCGACGACGCGCTACTCGTGGCAGCACGACATCGCCAACCGGGCGAGCGACTGGTTCTTCTACAACATCGAGGAGGCCAACTCGACTCCGGGCCAGCTGCCGAACGGCTCGGCCGTCGACCGCTTCGTGGACGAGGCGCGCGCCGCCTCGTCCGAGCCGATCGTCACCGTCCCGACCATCGGCTGGACCCCGATCGACCGCACGCGCCGCTGGGGCTTCTCGGTGGCGAAGTACGGCGCCCAGCAGCAGACCGAGTGCACGGCCACCGGCGGCGCGTCGTGGTGCAACCCGGACGCCGGCAACGGGCTGAAGCCGAACGGCCAGCCGATCACCGGCAACGACCCGCGCGACACCTCGCGCGCCATCGGGCCCGACTTCGTCACCGCCTGGATGCAGCACCTCGCGCAGCGGACCGGACGGGCCAGCCAGGGCGGCGTGCGCCTCTTCGCGCTCGACAACGAGACCGAGCTCTGGAACAGCACCCACCGCGACGTCCACCCGCAGCCCACCACCTACGACGAGCTGTGGCAACGAACGAAGGACTACGCCGGCGCGATCAAGGCGCAGGACCCGTTCGCCGAGGTGCTCGGACCGGTCGTCTGGGGCTGGTGCGCCTACTTCGGCTCCGCGGCCGACAGCTGCATGGACGGTCCGGACCGGCAGGCGCACGGCGGCCTCCCGATCCTCCAGTGGTACCTCCGCCAGGCGAAGCTGCACCAGCAGCAGACGGGCGTGAAGCTCGTCGACTGGCTCGACGTCCACTACTACCCGCAGGCGAACGGCGTGACCCTCTCGAACGACGAGTCGGCCGGCACGTCGGCGCTCCGGCTGCGCACGCTCCGCAGCCTGTACGACCCGACCTACACGGACGAGTCGTGGATCGGCCAGCCCGTGAGGCTGATCCCGCGGATGAAGGAGTGGATCGCCGCGGAGCTGCCGGGCACGAAGCTCGCCATCACCGAGTACAGCTTCGGGAACGACGACGGCCCGTCGAGCGCGCTCGCGCACGCCGAGGCGCTCGCGATCTTCGGACGCGAGGGCGTCGACCTCGCCACGCGCTGGGTGGCTCCCGCCGACGGCAGCCGCGTGGAGGACGCCTTCGCGCTCTTCCTGAAATACGACGGGCAGAGCGGCAAGGTCGGCAGCGAGAGCGTCCGCGCGACGAGCGGCGACCCTCTCGTCGGCGCCTACGGCCTGCGCGACGCGACGAAGCTGTACGTCCTCCTCTTCAACCGGGACACGACGCCGCGGAGCGCGAACGTCACCGTGGCGGGCGGGGCGTCGACGGCGGCGCTCTACCGGTTCGACCCGGCCACCCGCCTCGCCGCCGCGGGGAGCGTCACGCCGTCGAGCGGGGTCCTCGGGCTGACGCTGCCGGCCCGCTCCGCCACGCTCGCGGTGATGGCGCTCGGCACGCCGCCGCCTCCTCCCCCGCCGCCGTGCACCGATCCGAGCGCGACGATCACCGCGCCGGGGTCGGTGGCGAAGCGATCGAGGAGCAACCCGGCCTCGGTGCCGGACGCCGGGGCGGGCGCCACCTACACGTGGAGCATCACGAACGGCCGGATCGAGAGCGGCGCCGGGTCCCGGTCGATCCGCTTCAAGGTCCAGGACCTCACACCGGTCACGCTGGGTGTCACGGTGACGCGGCCGGGGGGCTGCCGCGCCACGGGGACCGCGATCGTCGCGGTCCGGTGACGGTGGGCGGGGGCCGGACCGCCCGGTCCGGTCCCCGCCGCTCTTCGCTGTCTACTTCGCCTTCAGCAGGTCCCGGATCTCGGTCAGCAGGACCTCCTGGGTGGAGGGTGGGGCCGGCGGCGCCGGCGCCGCGGCCTCCTTCTTCTTCATCGCGTTGAACGCCTTCACGACGAGGAAGATGCAGAACGCCACGATGATGAAGTCGAAGCAGGTCTGGAGGAAGCTGCCGTAGTTGATCGTGACCGGCTTGTCGGCGGAACCGCCGATCGCGAGCTTCAGACCCGTGAAGTCGACGCCGCCGATCAGGAGACCGAGCGGAGGCGTCAGGATGTCGCCCACCGCGGACCCGGTGATCTTTCCGAAGGCGCCGCCGATGATGACGCCGACCGCGAGGTCGAGCACGTTGCCACGGCTGATGAAGTCCCTGAACTCCTGCGTGAAACCCATCGGTTCCTCCTTCTTCCTCAGAACTTGGCCACGATCGCGGCGGTCGTCACGGTGTCGGTGTTCGAGATCGTCTTCTTCGCGGGGTCCTTGTCGCAGTCGCCGTTGGCGGCGAAGAGCGTGCAGTTGCGGTACGCGAGCGCCCATCCGATCTTCAGCGAGAAGACCGACGTGAGGCTCGCGCTGACCGCAGCCTTGTCGGTGAATCGCCAGTCGTCGGTGGCCTTGAGGTCGAGCGTGAAGTTGGCGTCGTTGGTGAACTCGGCGTTCTTCGAGATCACGTACTTGTAGACGGCCCCGGCCCGCGCGGTCGCGAAGGAGCGGCTGTCCGGATCGATCGCGAGGCAATCCCCCGGGAAGAGCGCGCTCACCCCGCAGAGGTCCTCCTTGATGAATCCGAAGGCCCCCTCGAGCCCGAGGAAGTGCGCGGGCCCGGCGAGCGCCTTGAAGGAGAGCCCGGCGTCGACGGCGATCCGCCCGTCGATCCCCGCGAACCGGTTCTGTCCGTAGGCCGCTTGCACGAACGCCTCCAGCGGGGCGGAGATCTTCCGGCCCGCCCGCAGCGAGACGTCGAACGCCTTCGCGGTGAGCTGGGACTCCTTCCGGTTCGGGTCGGCGGCGGTCGGGGCCGAGACGTCGGCCTCGGCGCGCACGAACGCGGCCTTCAGCTTGAAGTCCCACGGATCGGTCTTGTAGCCGAGGTCGAGACCGAGCCCGAAGGTCTGGGTCCGGGTGTTGCCGGACGTCGAGAGGAACGACAGCTCCGCCTTTCCGGAGAACGGGGGCGGGGGCGGGGCCGGATCGCCCGCCAGGGCGGTTCCGGAGACGAGGACCAGGGCACCGGCGAGTCGCTTCATGGCACCTCCTCGAAGGGACGGGGCGAGGCCCGTCCCGCTGTGGTCGTCATGGCGAGCCCACCTTACCGCGCTTCCACGGTGGGGGTCACGGGATCCGCCGCCGTCTCCACCGCCATCCGTAGCGGCGGGCTCGCGTGGCCGGCTCCGTCGCGGGCCACGACCTCGAGCCGGTGGATCCCGGCGCCCGGCGGCGGCCGGAGCGCTCCGCCCTGGAACGACGACGGCGGGCCCTCGTCCCAGCGCACGGTGATCTCGGAAACGCCGCTGGCGTCGTCGCGCGCCTCGAGGTGCAGCGAGGCGCCCGGGCCGAGCGCCACGTGCCGGGGCGAGAGGACCAGTCCCGCGCCGTCGAGGACGAGCGCCACCGCCGGCGGCTCCTCGTCGTCCGAGTCGGACTCGATCACGAGGCCGCGGGCCTCGCTCGGGTAACCGTCGAGCCCCGAGGCGGCGACGGCCGTGACCCGCCACCGATACGCCCCCTTCGAAAGACGGAGGGCAAGTCCCGCCCCGGCGACACCGACGCGCCGCTCGAAGAGCTGCGTGCAGGCCGCGTCGCGGCACACCTCGAGCGTGTACGAGGCCGCGCCGGCCACCGGCTTCCAGGCGAATCGCGGGCTCGCGAGGGCCCAGGCGGCGTCCGCGCCCGGCTCCAGCAGGGCCGGCGCGTCGAGCAGCCGCTCCGGCGGCCGAGGAGGCCCCTCCTTCGGCACGCTCGTCCCCATCCCCTTCGCCACCGTGACGGCCGCACCCGCCTTCTCCACCACGCTCTTCCCGCCGTACACCATCAGCTGGCCGTCACCGCCCTTCGGCTGGCGGGTCCGTGTCTGGAACCGGCCGTCCGGACCGGCCTCGGGCCGGGAGGTGGCGCCCCCGAAGACGATCTCGATGTCGCTCGACCGCGCCCGCGGCGCTCGCGCCTCGAGGTCTGCCTGCCCTTCGAGCACCTCGATCGCGTCGCGCTTCTTCCCCATCACGGTCCGTTCGCTCCTCTGCAGGAAGACGAGCGACTCCTCCGAGAGGACGAGGTGCGATCCGTCGTCGAACGCGAGCTCGGCCGACGAACGCGGAAAGGTACGCAGCCCATCCTTCTCGCGGAGGAGGTCCCCCGCGGAGGCCGGCGTCCATTCCTGAGGGTACGGCTTCTTCTCGACCCGACGCTCGACCTGCCGGACCTCCGCCGAGCGCGCGGGGAGCTGGCGCTCGAGGATGATCCGCAGACGCTGGCCGATCCGCAGGCGATGGGGGTCGACGAGCTGCGGGTTGAGCCGCCAGTTCTCCGGCCAGAGCGCCTTGGCGCCGAGGAAGCGCTCGGTGATGTCCTCCAGCGTGTCGCCGTCCTTCACCACGTACCAGCCGACCCGGTCGCTCACCGTGGGGGCCGCGGGCGGCGTCTCCGGCTCGGGCTGGCCGGGATCCCCCCCGAAAGGGTCGCGAGGACCGCGCGCGGGACTCGCCGCGGGCGGATCGGCGGGCACCGGCTCGGGCTCCTCCACGATCAGCTCCATCCGCTCCTCGGCCACGTTCCCCACCCGGTCACGGGCGGTCGCGACCACCCGGCAGGAGCCGGTCGCCCGCAGCGTCAGCCGCGCGGAGCCCTCCGCGCGCACCACGGCGTGCAGACCGTCGTCCAGCCCGGTCTGGGCGACGCCCGCGAGCGCGTCGGTGGCGGTGAGCGTGACGACCGATCCCGGCCTCGCCACCAGACGCCCATCACCCCGCGCGACCGGCGGCGGCACCGTCGTGAGGGTCAGGACCGGCGGCTCGCGGTCGACCCGGAGCCGGGTCCAGCGGACCTCCGACCGCTGCCCCAGGGAGTCGCGGGAGACCGTCGTGAGCCAGTGGTCGCCCCGTGCCGGCGCGCGGAGCGCGGGCGGGGCCGGGACGAGCAGACCGCCGTCGAGCGCGACCTCCACGCTCGCCCCCTCGGGTGCCGTGAGGACCACGGCAGCCCGCGGCGCCACGACCAGGACCTCAGGGGCCGGACCGGGACGCTGGCCCGCGGCGCCCTCCGGGAGGCCCCAGAGTGGCGACGAGACCAGAAGGAGGAGCGTCATCGCGCGCGCCCGCGTCATCGACTGCCGCCGGGGAGAGGCCCGTCCACTTCCACCCCCGCGACAATGCTAGCCGATCGAGCTCCTCGGCGACTTCCGCGGCGGACTTCGGACGGCGACCCGGCTCCCGCTCCAGGAGGCGGCTCACCGCCGCGGTCACCGCCCCCGTCAGCTCCGGGCGGAGACGGTCGGGCGGGACGAAGGAGCCGGAGAGCGTCGCCGCGATGACGTCCTTCGAGACGCGGCCCCGGAACGGCCGCACGCCGAGCAGGCACTCGTAGAGGAGGACGCCGAGCGCGAACAGGTCCCCGCTCTCCCGGTACTCGCCACCCGAGAGCGCCTCGGGCGGGAGATAGCCGACCGTCCCGAAGATGACGTCCGGCCGCGCCGCGAGCGCGGTGACGATTCGCGCCACACCGAAGTCCGTCACCTTGATCGAGCCGTCGCGACCGAGGAGCACGTTGCCCGGCTTGACGTCGTGGTGGACGACCTTCTGCTCGTGCGCGGCCGCCAACGCGTGGGCCACCGCCGCGGCGAGCGGGATCGCGCGGGCCGCGGGGAGGACGCGACACGCCTTCAGGTGCCGGTCCAGGCTCGGCCCGTCCACGAACTCCATCGAGATGAACGCCGCCTCGTCCATCTCCTCGACGTCGTAGACCGCCACGATGTTCGGGTGGCTGCAGCGCGCGGTCAGCACGGCCTCGTGGAGGAGGCCGCTCACTTTCTCGCGGGTCGCGGTCCCCTTCGTCCCTTCGCCGAGGCGCAGCGTCTTGAGCGCGATGGCCCTCTGGAGGCGCGGGTCCCAGCCCCGGAAGACGGAGCCCATCCCGCCGCGCCCCAGGAGCTCGAGCACCTGGTAGCGGCCCAGGAAGACCTCGCCCAGCGCCTTCTGGTCCTCCACGTTCCGCTCCAGCGCCTTGAACGCCTCCTGCAGCTGCTCCACCTCGTTGCGCGAGCGCGTCGTGCCGCCCGAGAGCCGGCTCTGCGCGGCGGCGAGCTCGCGGATCGGCCGGACCGTGGTGCGATACGCCACGAGGACGAGCACCGCCGTCAGCCCGAGGGCGCCGCCGACCGCCAGCGCGGCGCTCCGTCTCATCCGGAGCGCGACGGCGTTGGCCACGTCGGACGGCTGGCGCGAGATCACCGTCCACGGCGTCCCCGCCACGGGCGCGAACGCGCCGAGCGTCGCGACGCCTTCCTGGCGGTACTCCCCCGCGCCGAGGACGCGTCCGGTCGCCGCGGCCTCGCGCAGCTTCTCGGGGAAGGAGGTCGCGCGAGCCGACGGGCTCGAAGCGAGGAGCAGCTGGCCGTCCCGCGTCAGGAGCCCGAGGACCGCCTCTTCACCCACCTGGTTCTCGCTCGAGCGGAGGGCCGGCGCGAGCGCCTGACCGTCCGCCACGAGACGCAGGGTCGCGCGGCTGCCCGGGATCTCCCGCTCCAGCCGGATCCAGAGCCCGCTCTCGGTCGGCAGCGCGGCCAGGGGAAGGCCGTGTCGATCCGCGAGCACCCGCTCCACGGCGGCGGCGGCGGCCTTCCGCTGCACGCGGACGACCTCGCCCCCGTCGGCCGCGACGACGGCGAAGGCCGCGGCGGAGGGCTCGGCCTCGAGGAGGCCGGCGAGCAGCCCTCGAGCCTCGCGCGAGCGAGCGCCGTCCGCCAGGTCCGGGCTCGACGCGGCGGTCTCGAGGAGGCGCTGCCAGGAGCCCATCAGCGCCTCCAGCCGCGCGGCGACGCTGCCCGCCGCGACGGAGTGGGTGCGCAGCACCTGGCTCTTCATCGCCTCCTGGTTGAGCCCGACCAGCTGGATCGAGGCGAGGGCGAGCGGAACGACCGAGACGAGCGCGAGCGCGGCGACGAGCCGGCCGAGGAGGCCGACGGGGAGTCGCCGGGTGGAGGGGGTCGTCAGGCCACCAGCTCCGACGGCACGTGCCGCGCGGCGACCAGGGCGGAGAAGAGCGCGCCGAAGACCTCCGGGCTCTTCACGAAGGCCTCGGGATGCCACTGGACGCCGACCACGAAGCGCGCGGAGGGGAGCTCGATCCCCTCGATCACGCCGTCCTCGGCCCGCGCGGTGACGACGAGGCCTCTCCCGAGCCGGTCGACGGCCTGGTGGTGGAAGCTGTTCACCTCGAGGTCCGTCCGGCCGAGGATCGAGGCGAGTCTCGAGCCGGCGTCGACGCGCACCCGGTGGGCGATCGCGGCCCGGGGCCGCTCCGGGTCGTCGTGCGAGGCGTGCTCCGGCACGGCGCTCGGGATGTCCTGGATCAGGGTCCCGCCGAGGGCCACGTTCAGCATCTGGCTCCCCCGGCAGATCCCGAGCACGGGCAGGTCCCGCTCGAGGGCGTCGGCGAGGAGCGCGAGCTCGAACTCGTCCCGGGCCGGAGACGTCCGCGTGACGGTCGGGTGCGCCGGTGCCCCGTACAGCTCGGGGCTGATGTCCACGCCGCCCGTCAGGATCAGGCCGTCGAGGCGCCCCAGCAAAGACGGGTGGAGAGCGGGACCGCTCGGAGCCAGGATCACCGGTACGCCGCCTGCGAACTCGACGCTCCGCACGTAGTCCCAGCGGAGCACGAAGAGCTCGGGGTTCTTCGGGTCGTTGCCGGCGGCGATCCCGATGAGAGGCGGCTTGTCCACGCCTCGATCGTAGCGCGGGTGGGGCGCCGGCCCGCGCGGCGCTCCTGCGTTCACGGCGCGATCACCTCGACGTGGCCCGCCGACGCGCCCGACGAGAGCCGGTGATCGAGCGTCACCAGCACGGCTTCGTTCGCTGCCGCCACGGCCACGAGATAGGCGTCCGTGACCTGCTGATGCCCGAGGAGATGGTCGAACCGTCCACCGACGGCGGGGAGCGGGGGGAGCCGATCGAGGTACCGGTGTCGGCGGTCGCGGGTCAACCCCGCGAGGATCGCGACGGCCTCGGCCGGCGTCTTCCGTACGTTCACGACCGCGGGGTTCGACGACAGGCGGACGAAGCCGAGCTGGGAGAGCGCGCAGGTCGCCCATGCCGGCAAAGGCCGCCGCTCCAGTCTGCGTACGACCGCGCCATGGAACTGATGATTCGGCCACGCGAGCGCGAGCAGCGTCCCGACGTCCAGGAGGAGGGCCCTCCGATCAGACGATGCCGTCGTCATCCAGGGCCTTCTGGACGCGCGACGCCGGGATGACCGGGCCGGCCGGCACGTCGAACGTCGCGAACCGCGCGCGTCCCTTCTTCGGAGGGGCCGGCGGCCGGAGCGCGTTCCGAGCCATGTCCGAGAGGACCCGTCCGAGACGCTGCCCGGTTGCGCGCGCCATCGCGAGCGCTGCCTCGTAGACGTCGTCGTCGAGGGTGACCGTCGTCCGCATGATGCGATGATACCTGATGCAGTGATACACCAATCCGGTACGGGTCTGCCCGCCCCGGAGAGCGGCCCGCTACGATCGGCCCATGAACATCGTCGCCCGGGCCGTCGCCGTGCCGCTGCTCCTCGCCGCGACCCCGCTCGGTCGGTCCACCGCTCGCACGGCGGGATCGCTCCCCGACATCGTCGTCACGCTCCTGGGGACCGGCAACCCGCGACCGTCGCCCGACCGCTTCGGCCCCAGCACGCTGATCGAGGCGGGAGGGAAGCGGATCCTCGTCGACGCGGGACGCGGCGCCACGATCCGGCTCCTCCAGCTGGGCGGGCCGAAGGCCCTGCCGTCGATCGACCTCGTGCTGCTGACGCACCTCCACTCCGACCACATCGTGGGACTGCCGGACCTGTGGCTCACGCCCTGGATCTTCGGCCGGAGCCGCGCGCTCCCGCTGCGGGGTCCTGCGGGAACCGCCGCGATGGCCGACGGCCTGCGCAAGGCGTTCGCGTTCGACGTGGAGACCCGCCGGGACGTGGACGAGCGCTTCCCCGCCGACGGCGTCGTCCTCGACGCGCGCGACGTCGAGCCTGGCGTCGTGTGGGACACGGACGGGCTGACGGTCACCGCGTTCCCCGTCGACCACGGGCCGGTGAAGCCGAGCTTCGGCTACCGGCTCGACTACCGGGGCCGCTCGGTCGTCCTCTCCGGCGACACGCGCCCCGTGGAGTCCCTGGTGGAGGCGGCGCGCGGGACCGACGTCCTGATCCACGAGGTGATCAGCCCCGAGGTCGAGGCGCGGCGCACCGGCGTCGCCGACCCGGAGAAGGTGAAGCGGATCCTGGAGCGCCACACGACGCCCGAGGAAGCCGGCAAGGTCTTCGCGCGGGTGAAGCCGCGCCTCGCCGTCTATTCCCACGTCGTGCCCTCGCCGGCGAAGCCGGCGGACCTGATCGCGCCGACGCGGCGCACGTACCGCGGAGCGCTGGCGGTGGGGTACGACCTGATGTCGATCGAGATCGGCGAACGGGTGACGGTCGTGAAGCGGAAGGCGATCGGCGACTGAAGACGACGCCCCGTCTCCCGCGGCGGCGTTTCTATACTGATCCCGAGGAGAACCGTCATGTCCGCATCCGTCGAGAGCCGACTCCAGGACCTGGGTATCGAGCTCCCTGTCCCGAGCGCGCCGGGCGCCAGCTACGTCCCCTTCGCCCGCACGGGCTCCCTCCTCTTCCTCACCGGCCAGCTCAGCCAGTGGAACGGGGAGCGGCGCTTCGTCGGAAAGCTGGGCCGCGACTTCGCCCTGGCCGAGGGCCAGCAGGCCGCCCGCCTCTGCGCCCTGAACCTTATCGCCCACGTGCGGGCGGCGCTCGACGGGGACCTGGACCGCGTCGTCCGCGTCCTGCGCGTGGCCGGGTACGTCAACTCGACTCCCGACTTCGTCGCCCAGTCCCAGGTGCTGAACGGAGCCTCCGACCTCTTCGTCGAGGTGTTCGGCGAGGCCGGGCGGCACACGCGGATGGCGGTCGGGGTGGCGGCCCTGCCATACGACGTGGCCGTCGAGGTCGAGGCCGTCTTCGAGGTGCGCTGACGGCCAGCTACCGGTCGAGTCCGAGGCTCGCCACCGCCGCCAGCACGGCTTCGTGGACGACGCCGTTCGTGGCGACGATCCCCCGGTTCGCGTTCAGCTCGCGTCCGCGGGTGAAGTCGAGCGCGCGGCCGGCCAGGTCCGTCACGCGGCCGCCCGCCTCGGTCACGACCAGGGCACCGGCGGCGTGGTCCCAGCTCTTCTCGACGTGATCGGCGGAGCGCGGCATGCGCAGGTAGAGCTCGGCCTCTCCGCGGGCCAGGAGACCGTACTTCGACTGGCTGTCGAGCCGGCGCGACGGCTCGAGGAGCCCCAGCCTCGACGCGACCGCCTCGGCGTCGCCGTGGGCGGCGTGCTCGGCCTCGAGCGACTCGCAGAGCCTCAGGCGTGCCGGCTCGCGCCGATCGCTGGCGCGCACCGCGCGGTCGAACGACGGGTCGTCGAGCGACACCTCCCTCGTTCCCTGCCCCGCCTCCGCCACGAAGGCGACCCCGATCGGCGCCCCCTCGACGCCACCCGGCAGCGCGGGACAGCCCAGCACGGCCGCCACGAGCTCGCCCGCCTCCACCAGAGCGAGCGCGATCGCGTACTGGCCGCCGCGCAGGAAGCCCTTCGTCCCGTCGATCGGGTCGAGCACCCAGAACCGTGCCGCGGCCGCGGCCGGGTTCCCGCGCGACAGGATCTCGCGCACGTCGTCGAGGGTGCCTGGCCCGCCGACCGCGGCCACCTCCGTGGCGACGCGTGCCGCGAGGCCGGCGTTCGCCGGGTCCGCGAGGAGCGCCGCATCCTCCTCGGCGAGGACCGGGTCCGCCGGGAAGGCGCGCCGGAGCGCGTCGCAGATCACCGCCTGGCACCCGAAGTCCGCGACCGTCACCGGAGTCCGGTCGGACTTGGCCACCGACTGGCCCGGGATCGACGCCGACACGCTCCGGCAAAGTCGCGACGCCCTCCGCACCGCGTCGAGCGCCACCGCAAGCTCCTTCTCCCGTCGTGCTCGTCTCATGCCGCTCCTTCCCTCACGTCTGGCTCCCGTCCGATCACCGGGGACGCGACACCGTGGCGCTCGTCGTGCGACTCGTCGGGGCGCGTCGATTCGAAGAGGACCAGCGCCAGGCCGTCCGCCTCGAGGCCGAAAGGTTCGACGAGGCAACCCTCGGCAGACAGGCGCTGGGCCTCCCCGCGCGAGATCACGTACGCCTCGCCCGCATCCGCCAGGACCCGCCGGAGCCGGAACCAGACGCCGCGCGCGAGGTCCCGCTGGCGATGGTCCCAACCCTCACCAGGAGGAGGGATCGCCTCTCGCGAAGGCGCCGCTCCTGGGAGGCCGGCATGCGCCCTCCAGCCTGGCGGGGAGCGCGGCGACCTCGTTCCGCCGGGGCCCACGGATCGGGAATCCCCGCCGCCGCCCGGATCGTGGCGTCTAGGCGGTCTCGAAACGTCACGCCCGACAGTATAGGAATCCCGCCTCCGACCGCTCTCGGGCGAGAATCACCGGGGACCGATCCATCCAGGAGCAGGAGGGCCGCCTTGCCCCCGACCTCGCGTCGATCCGCCCGTGGCGCTGCGCTGGCGCTCGTCCTCGCCAGCTCGTTTCCCGCCGTCTCCGCCGTCCGCGTGCTGCCGGGCGTCGCCAGCGCGGACGGGAAGAACGGCACGCGCTTCGAGTCGACGGTCTGGATCACCGGGCTCGGGCCGTCGGCGCAGAGCGTCACGCTGGGTCTCGTGCCCGCCTCGGGCGACGCCCCGGCCACGGTCACGCGGACCGTGGGCGCCGGTCAGACGCTCCGGATCGACGATCCGGTGCGCTCCCTCTTCGGGCTCGACGGCACGTTCGGAGCGCTCACGGTCTCGAGCGACGCGCCGTTCGAGGCGCGCGGCCGGACCGACAACGTGCGCGACCCGGCCGGTCGCTACGGCCTCGCTCTGCCGAGCCTCGGCCCGGGCGAAGCGCTGCTCGCCGGCGAGTCGGCCCAGGCGATCTGGGTGACGAACGGCCCGGCGCACGGCTTCCGCACGAACGTCTCCGTGACCCTCCTCTCGGCCGGCGCGGTCGAGCTGACGCTCTACGACGAGTCCGGCTTCTTCCGCGGAGCGCGAACCATCACCGCCGACCGGCCGCTCACCTGGCAGGCGCCGGTCGCCGAGATCGCGGGCGACCCCGACCTTCCGCTCGCTCGCCTGGAGGTGCGCGTCCTCCGGGGCGAAGCCACGGCGTACGCCGCGGTCGTCGACGAGGTCACCGGCGACGGCATCGTCTCGCCGGCGGAGCGTGCGCCAGCCGCGACCGCGTGGCTCCTCGACGGCGCGGCGCGCGCCGCCGGGCGGAACGGGACGTTCTGGTCGACGGACGTCCGGCTATTCAACCCCGGGCTCGAGCCGCTCGCGGTGACCGTCGCGCCGGTCTCCCCGCAGCTGGGCGGGCAGCCCCTCGCGCGCACCGTCCCGCCGCGAGGGCTGCTCGAGCTGGTCGACGTCCTCGGACCCGACGGCCTGAAGCGGCCGGAGGGCTCGGCGGGCGCGATCCGGCTGATCGCCCCGCGCCCCTTCCTCGTCGCGGCCCGCGCCACGAACCGCGCGCCCTCGCGTACCGGGACGTACAGCGCGACGCAGCGAGCGTTGCCGGCCGGGGCTCTCCTCGGCGCCGGGAGGAGCGTCACGCTCACGGGCCTCTCCGACGACCCGGGCTCGACCGGGTCCCGCGGCAACCTGGCGCTCCTCGGTGGACCCACCGGCGCGAACGTGACGCTGACGCTCCGCGATGCGAGCGGCAGCCGGATCGGCACGACGTTCGCGATCCTCGACCCGGACCAGTGGCGGCAGCAGGGACTCTCGGCGTGGCTCTCCGGCCTTTCGGTTCCGGCCGAGGCGCGGCTCGACCTGACCGTCGAGTCGGGCACGCTCGACGCCTACCTGAGCGTGATCGACAACGGAACGGGCGACGCCGTGGTGCTGGCCGGCGCGCCCCTGCCCGAGCCCGGCTGCACGACGCCCGTCGTGCGCTCGCTCCACGCCTCGCCGCCCAGCGTCTCCGCCGGCGAGACGACGAACCTGACGCTCGATGCGACGGGCGGTCTCGGGATCACGGCCCGCGTCGTCCCCGGCGACCTCGCGATCGTCGGCTCGGTCGCGGTGTCGCCGGCGCGCCCCACCACGTATCGCGCCGTGCTGACCGGTGGCTGCGCGGCCGTCGCGTCGGAGCCGGTCACCGTGGACGTGACCGCGCCGGCGACGGTCGCGCTCACGGCCCAGGGGCCGCTCCGGGGAGTCCCCGCCGGCGAGACGGTCGCGTTCCGGGGAATCCCGTACGCGGCGCCCCCGACGGGCGCGCCTGCCTCGTCGACGGGCGGCTCGCCACCCGCCGCCGGGACGTCCGCCAGGC
>CAYLNK010000174.1:0-13460 GCA_964384675.1 uncultured Holophagales bacterium
CGCGATCGCCACGTCGCCGGCCTCGAGCGTCCGGGTCCTCGCGTCCTCGGGGGCGACCGCCGCGTAGTCGGTGAAGCCCGCGGCGTCGACGCGCACCAGGACCGCCCCGTCGGCCTCGGCGAGACGCGTCACGGCGGCGACGCGCGGCGTCTCGCCGGCCGCGTACGGCTCGTGCGTCAGGGCGAAGACGGTGTCCCGGGCCGTGCGCCGCGCGATGAGCGTGCCGATCGCGTCCAGACGCCCATGGCCCGACTCGCGCACGCGCCGGGCCAGCTCGTCCCCCCACCTCCCGATGCCGATCGTGGTCCGCGGCGCGGCCGCCAGGCGAACCCGCACGGCGGTCTCCGGCGAGCCCTGCTGCACGAAGTCGAGAGTGAACGGGCCGGCCGCCGTCACGGTGCGCTGACCTTCCACCAGCCAGTAGCGTCGGGTCAGCTCGTCCGACGGCGCGAGAGCCTCCGGGGCGGCGGGACGCGCCTCGCCGAACGCGTGCAGCAGGTAGTCGTAGGTGTGGGGGACGGCGCTCGAAAGGCGGAAGACGTCGAGGAGGTACCCGGACGTCAGGAACAGCGAGCGGCTCTCGGAGACTCCCTCGTAGACCGCCTCCGTCGAGATCGAGACGAACTTCACCTCGGGCGAGAAGTCGCTCGCGAGCCTGGTGATCGCCGCGTCGCCCGCCTCCCGTTCGTCGACCATCACCGTGCTGTGCGACGGGGTGCTGCGGGTCCATCCCAGCTCGGCGTTCTCGTACTGGATGGCGTTGTAGTCCGGATAGAGGAGCCGGTTCGCGCCGTGGAAGATCAGCGCGAGCTTGTCGCGGTGGTCATGCCCGTATCCGCGGCTGCCGAGGAGGAACGCCGCCAGGGCGCGGGGGTTCCGGAAGTAGCCCGGCGTCTCGTCGGAGCGGAGCATCGCGAGGCCGTACGTGGGCCACACCTTCGAGGGCGCCGCCGGGAAGGGCGTGGACGGCGGAATCGCGCGCCCACCGAGCATCAGGTCGGGCGTGAATCCGGGGACGAGGGCCAGGAACGCCGCGTAGCGCGGGTCGCCGGAGGCGCGGTGCGCGGCGGCGAGCGCGGCGTGGGCATTGAGACCGCCCGGCTGCGCTTCCGCGTCGACCAGGAACAGGTCCCCCTTCGCGTTCGTGGCGCCGTCCCCGTACGTCGCGATGCGGATGCGCCCCGCCCCGTTCCCCGTTCGCTCGAGCGGGTAGGCGGAATCGAGGTAGTAGTCCATGAGGCCCTTCACGCTGGCCCCCGGCGCCACCTCCCGCGCGAACCAGTCCTGACCGTCCCAGAGGGAACGGGCCCAGGCCAGGGTGGCGAGCGCCTCCAGATCCTGGTGCGCGATCGGGTAGATCGGCGCCTCCAGCCACGGCCCGCCGTCGCGCAGCATCTCCTTCAGGACCTCGAAGACCCCCCCGAGCCGCGCCCCCCACGGCTTCGTGCGGTGGAAGCCCCATTCGATCAGCTCCGGGTCGTTCGAGGCCAGGCCCGCCATGGCGACGGTGTAGGTCGGCTTGAAGACCAGGTTCGGCGTCTGCACCCAGGCGTCCATCGCGCGCCGCTTGTAGTCGGACCAGGCCCGGATCCCGGCCGCGAACGTCTTCCGGTCGCCGGGGTCGAGGCCCGGATACGCCCAGTCGAACGCGAGGAGGGCGGTGATGTCGGTGTCGTAGTAGATCGTCGACCCGTCCTTCGTCCCGCCGGTGAAGAAGCTCGGGTCGGCGAACGCGGCGCGCGCCCGCGTCACCCACCACGACCTCTCCCCGTACTTCTCGGCCAGGAAGCGGCGGGCGGCGGGGAGCCACGCCGCGTCGCGCTCGAGCGCGTAGAGCCACGCGGCGCGGAAGCCGTCCCCCTTGCGGGCGGCCTCCTCGATCCTCGACCGGGCCTCGCGGGCCCACGGCTCGGCGGCCACCAGCCGGTGGATCCGCTGCCGCTCGGATTCGGGCATGAAGTAGGGGCGTTCGTGGGACGGCCCTTCCGCCGCGAGCGGCGGCGCGGCGAGCCACGCGAGGACGAGGACCGGGGGGAGCCGGCGCACGCCCGTCACTGTACGCCGGCGAAGGCTCCGACCCCGCCACGCGGGCGGGCGCGGATGGGGGTCGCAACAAAGCGCCGTCCGATTCGTTTACTGTTGCGGCTCGCCGATGCTGTCCCGCACGTTCAAGATCTCGGGTGCCCTGACGCTGCTCGGGGTCTCCTTCATCGGGCTCGGCCAGCGGATGGGCGACCCGTGGCTGGCGCTCGGCATCATCCTCGTCGTCTTCGCGGGCCCCGTCTTCACGGTGAGCGCCACGCGCCACCTGCTGCGCGGCCTGCTGTGGCGCGTCGGCAGCCGGCTCTTCGTCTCGTACGTCCTGATCGGCATCCTGCCGCTGCCGGTGCTTGCCGGGCTCGCGTACGGCACGCTCCTCATCTTCACGGGCCAGCTCGGGGCACGCCGCGCCGAGACCGCGCTCCTCGCCCGCGAGGCCGCACTCGCGGACGCCGCCCGCGAGCTGGCAACGCGCTTCCGCGCCGCGGGCTCGGCCGCGGACCGGAGGAAGTGCTTCGATGCGGTGAGGGAGGCGCGCGGGAAAGCCCTCCCCGCGCTCGGCTACGCCTATGCGGCCGGCGCCGCCCCCGAGGGATCCGGACCGATCCCGCCGGCGGAGCTCCTCCCCCGACCGTGGCTCCCGACCGCGGGTCCGGGCGTGGTCGGACGGCTCGGCGAGCGCCGCATCCTGGGCGCGCTCGAGAGCGTCGGCGGGGCGACGCTCCTCCTCTACGTCCCGGTGGGGCGAGACCTGCGCCGCCGCGTCGAGGAGGAGACCGGCATCGAGGTGCAGATCTACCGGGCCCGGATGTCCGGCGAGGAGCCCGGGAGCCCGAGGAAGAAAGGGGTCTCGCTCTCGACCGGCGGGCAGCGCTCGGGCACGCACGTCGACGTCGACGAGGACGAGGACGAGCCGACCGCCGCTCCGCCGGCGCCGGGATCGTCGCCGGCTTCGCCTCCCCCGCCGGAGCCCGCGGCGGAGCCGGAGCCGGAGGCGAAGCCCGACCCCGAGTTCGACCTCAAGGGACCGACCGCCTCGCGCGGCACCGGCTCCGGGCCGTTCCGGGGGAGGATCTCGGTGTGGCCGCTCACCGTCGACCGCCCGGTGGTCGACTGGGAGAACGGAAAGGTCCGCGAAGGCGAAGCGCTCCTCCTCGTCGTCCACAGCTCACCGGTGGAGGAGTTCCGGGCGCTCTTCGGCGGCGCGAAGCTCGGGTCGGGCATGGCCTCGACGATCGTGGTGACGGTCCTGAAGGTCCTCCTCGCGGTGGTCGCCGGCGTCTACCTCGTGGCCGGGATCATCGCGGCGATCCTGGTCATGCGGATCGCGCGCGCCACCAAGCGCCTGTCGACCGGCTTCGCCGAGATCGAGACGGGGAACTTCGCGCACCAGGCCCCGCGCCTGCGGGGCCGCGACCAGCTCGCGACCTTGCTCGACGCGTTCAACCGGATGGCCGCGCACCTGGGCGAGAGCGTGGCCGCGCAGGCCGAGCGCGAGGCGCTCAAGCACGAGCTGCGCGTGGCGCGCGACCTCCAGCGGCGCCTCCTGCCGTCCGCCGACTTCGCGTTCCCCGGCACCGAGATCGCCGTCGACTTCCGCCCCGCGGCCGAGATCGGCGGCGACTTCTACCACTTCGCCGCGGAGGGGGACCGGAATCTCGTCGTCGTGATCGCCGACGTCTCGGGACACGGCCTGCCGACCGGAATCGTGATGGCGGCCGCGAAGGCGTCGCTCTCGGCCCTCTCGACCACCGGCACGCCGACCGACGAGATGTTCGCCACGCTGGACCGCGAGATCCGGATCGCCACCGAGCCCCGCACGTTCGTCACGTTGGCTCACGCCCGATTCCGGCTCGCGGAGAGGGTGGTCGAGGTGACGAACGCCGGCCACCTCTACCCGTACCGCGTCGAGGCGTCGGGGGCCGTCCGCTGGGTGGAGAACCCGTCCAGCCCGCTCGGGCTGTCGATCCCGCGCGCCACACCGTTCCACACCGTCACCGCCCCGCTCGCGCCGGGCGACCTCTGGGTGCTCCTCTCCGACGGCATCCTGGAGGCGACGTCACCGACCGGAGAGCAGTTCGGCTTCGAGCGGCTCGAGGCGGTGCTCCGCCAGGGCGCGGGCGGGAGCGCCGCGGCGCTGAAGGACCGGATCCTCGAGGCGTGGCGCGCCTTCACCGGGCACGACGAGCCGGAGGACGACCGGACGCTCCTCGTCCTGAAGATCGTCTGACGGCGGAACGGCCTACCGCGCGCGGCCGAGCCGGAACGTCTCGGAGAAGCCGTCCGAAAGGACGGTGACGCTCACCTCGACGGCCCCGCCTTCGGTGCAGACGTAGCGCTCCTCCACCTCGGGACCGCCGTCGGCGCGGGTCACCGGCACCGGTGCCAGATCGCCTGCGGCGCGAAGCGACGGGTCGAACGGGAAGCGGATCTCGTCCCACGGCGTCAGGTCGCCGTCGGGACGTCCGCCCGAGACACGCCCGCACTCCAGGAAGCGAAAGTGGCCGACGTTGTGGGCCGCGCGATAGCGGCGCACCCGGGCGAGCGGCGGCTCCCCGGCGGCCGGCAGCGGCGTGTCCTTCTCGAAGATCGGGTCGAAGACGACGCCGTCGCCCGCCTCCGACTCGCGAAAGACGCCGAAGGTGCGGGTGAAGCGCTCCGAGAGCGTGTAGCCGGCGTCGCGGTCGAGCGTCACCGCCAGGCCGATCGCCGTCGCGGCGAACGGGTGCGGCGAGCGCTTGACCCGCTTGTCGCCGAACCGTTCGCGCAGGAGGCGAGGCACCAGCGGGAAGCTACCGGCCCCGCCGACGATGTAGACCCCGGCCACCTCGTTCCAGTCGACCTCCTCGTTCCCCTCGCGGCGAGGGTCGAGGAGGACGGGCGCCATCGCCTCGATGGAGCGCGCCACCAGCGGGGCGCACGCCTCGTACACCTCGTCGATCGGGATGGCGAGCGGCTTCTGCTCGAACGGCGAGAGGTCGACGAGGAGCCGCCGTGTGTTGGGGCCGACCGACTCCTTCTGCCGCACGCACTCCTCGAGGAGGAGCTCGAGCGTCGGGGCGTCGGGCCGCTCCCCTCCGAGCTTGGTGAGCACCAGCTCCAGGATCGCCTCGTCGAAGTCGTCGCCGCCGAGCCGCCGGACGCCCTCGCTGGTGACGACCTCGTTGGAGCGGCCGGTCATCTTCAGGAGCGACGCATCGAACGTACCGCCGCCGAGGTCGTAGACGACGACGTACTCCCGCTTGCTCGTGATGGTGCTCCGGAACCGGTGCGCGTACTCGAAGCCGGCGGCCGACGGCTCGTTCAGGAGCGCCACGACCTCGAAGCCGGCGCGCCGGTAGGCGTCGAGGGTGAGGAAGCGCTGCGCGCTCGACGCGTTGGCCGGGACGCTCACCGCCACCTCGATCGGCTCGCCGTCGTCGTGGACGTTCGAGCGCTCCAGGAGGTCGGTCCTGAGCTGTGCGAGGAACCCGGCGAGGAGGTCTGCCAGGCGGAGGCGCTGGCCGGCGACCTGTACCTCGGTGGCCGGGCCCGCGTCGTTCAGGAGCCGCTTGAAGGAGCGCAGGAGCGCCCAGCCCGGCTCGTGCCGCAAGGCGTCCGCGTCGAGCCCGTACCGCACCTCGCCCGACGCCTCGGAAACCGCCACCAGCGACGGTACCGCGTCGGCCCCCTCGAACGAGACGACCGGGTAGTTCCCCCGGTCCACGAGGGCCGTCACGGTGTGGGTCGTGCCGAAGTCGATGCCGAGGCGCAACGTCGAGCCGCTCCCCGCGGCCGCTCCTATTTCTTCTTCCGCGTCAGCTCGACGCCCGTCGCCTCGAAGGTGAGCTGCTTCTGGTCTCCCTTGATGGCGTCCGGCTTGCCGCCCTTCGTCTCGCCCGCGTAGTGCTTGGCGGTCGCTTCCGGAATGGTCTCCACCTTGAACGTCCCCTCGACCACGACGGTCGAGCCGGCGATGTCCTTCGGCACGAAGAACGCGTAGTCCTTGAACGTCACGCGAACGGCGCCGTCGCCGAGGGTCATCCAGCACCCCTTCTGCGCGCAGACCGCCGAGACGGTCCCCTCAGTGCGGAGGGACTTGCCGCTGAAGGTGTCGGGGCTCTCGAGGATCTCGGCGAGCGGGGTCGCCGCCATCCCGGCGAGCGGCTTTCCGAACGTCTCCTTTCCGGAGGCGGCCAGGACGGGAGCGGCCAGCGCGAACGCGGCCGCGAACGGGAGCGCGAGGGTCCTTCTCATGCCCTACACTTTAGCGGATTGAGCCAGCTTCCCGAACGGAGCCCCCGTTGACTCTCGATCAGCTCCTGCAGTGGGCCGTGAGCGTGGTCGGGATCGCGACGGGCGCGGCGTACCTGCCGCAGGCCGCGCGGATCTGGAAACGGAAGAGCTCCGACGACGTCTCGATCCTGACGTACCTCCTCTTCGGCGGCGGCCAGCTCGTCTACCTGGCGTACGGCATCCGCTTCCGTCAGGTGCCGATCGTGATCGGGATGGCGGCCAACCTCGTCGGGAACCTGGCGGTCATCCTCTCGGCGATGCGCTTCCGCGGGCGGAACGCCTGAGGCGGATCGGCTGACGGGTTGAGCACCCTCCACGTCCTCCACAACCCGGCCGGAGCCGGCGCCTACGTCGCGATCGACAAGCCGGCCGGCCGGATCGTGCACGGCAAGGACGGGCTCCTCGAGGAGGCCCAGGCGGCCTGGGGAGCGGACCTCACCCTCGTCCACCGGCTCGACCGCGAGACCTCCGGCGTCCTCCTCCTGGCACGGGGCAAGGACGCGCTCGCCGCCGCGCTCGCGGCGTGGCCCACCCACGTCAGCAAGGTCTACGTCGCGCGCACCCGCGGCATCCCGGCGCCTCCGGAAGGGACCGTCGACGCGCCGCTCCTGGAGAACCGGACGGGCAAGCCGGAGCTCCTGCGCCGCGCGCTCAAGGCCGCCTACGGGCCGGCCCGCGCGGGGCACCTCCTCACCGGACGTCGTGTCGGCGCCATCCCGGAGATCCCCGCGCCGGGGCGGACGCTCGTCCACCCGGCGGGACGCCCCGCTCGGACCGCGTATCGCGTGCTCTCTTCCGACGGCGTGACGGCGCTCGTCGAGCTCGTGCCCGAGCAGGGACGGATGCACCAGCTGCGCGTTCACCTGCGCCACCTCGGAACGCCGCTCCTGGGAGATCGGCTCTACGACGACGCCCGCGAGCCCGACGGCCCGCCGCCGCTCCTGCGCGCCGTCCGCCTGGAGTGGCGGGACCCACCGGGGATGCCGGCCGGGACCGTCTGGACCTGGGAATCGCCGGTCCCGCGAGCCGGCGGGTAGACTTTCGGGATGGCGCTCGACCATTACCACCTGATGCTGAAGAGGCTCCTCGAGCAGACGGGCGGGAACGAGAAGACGGCCGTTAACCTGCAGGAGCTGGCCCGCAAGGAAGGCTTCGCCGGCGCGTACAACGACATCTACGACGTCCTCTCGCGCGAAGGGTGGACCGCCGACGCGCCGCGTCCCCAGCACGTCTACCTGACGCACTGGGGGATCGCCGAGATCCGCCGCGTCGACAAGCCGCCGGCCCCGAAGGTCGAGGCGGCCCCGACACCTCCGCCCGCGGCGTCGAAGCCGGAAGACCCTTCGACCGCGGAGGCGAAGCGCCTGGCCGGGCTCGCGCGTGCCGTCGCGGAGGCGTTCGAGGCCGAGGCGAAGGAGCGGGCCGCGGGCCGATCGGGCGACGCCCAGCGGGCGTCCGCGATGGGGGCGCTCGAGGCGCTCCAGCAGGCCGTCACTCCGCCCGCGCCGGAGCCGGCGAAAAAGAAGCCGGCCGCGAAGAAGGGCTAGGCGGCGAACCCACGAAAAGGGGTCGCGCCTCGACTCGGGCATGATGCGGACGTGGGCTCCCTCCCCCCCGCCGCCGCGGCTCGCCTCCTCGCCCTCTCCGACGGGCGCCCCCTGGTCGTCTTCGACCTGGAGACGACCGGTCCCGACCGGATCGCCGACCGGATCGTGGAGATCGCCGCGCTCCGCCTGAGTCCCCCGGACACGGTCGAGACCTACGAGAAGCGCGTCAACCCCGGGATGCGGATCCCTCGCGAGGCGACGGCCGTCCACGGCATCTCGGACGACGACGTGCGCGACGCGCCCCGCTTCGCCGACATCGCCGTCGAGGTGGCCGCGTTCTTCGAAGGGGCCGACCTCGCCGGATACGCGATCCGGCAGTTCGACATCCCGGTCCTGCAGCGCGAGATGGAGAAGGCGAAGGTGCCGTTCACGCTCGAGGGGCGGCGGATCGTCGACGCGCAGACGATCTACTTCAAGAAGGAGCCGCGCGACCTCTCGGCCGCTCTCCGCTTCTTCGCGGGGCGCGAGCACGTGGGCGCCCACGGCGCCCTCGCCGACACGATCGCGTCGGCGGAGGTGCTCGCGGGGGAGCTCGGGAAGTACGCGGACCTGCCGGGCGACATGAACGGCCTCCACCGCTTCTCGACGCCGGCCGAGGGCCGCTTCGTCGACCCCGACAAGCGCTTCTTCTGGCGCGACGGCGAGGCCGTCTTCAACTTCGGCGAGTACCGGGGCAGCCCGCTCTCCGAGGTGGTCGGCTCGGCGCCGACCTACCTCGAGTGGATCCTGGCCAAGGACTTCCCCGAGGAGACGAAGCGGATCGTGAGGGACGCCCAGCGCGGCGTCTTCCCCGCCCGGAGCTGACCATCTCGAGCGCCCTGCCCCGCGGCCTGGTGAGGCGCCGGCACCACCTGGTGAGGCTCGCCCTGCTCACCCTCGCCTGGACGCTCCTCGCGATCGGGCTCCTGGGCGGGCTCCTGCCCGTCCTCCAGGGCTGGCCCTTCGGAGTCGCCGGCGCGTTCCTGCTCTACGTGGAGAGCCGCTGGTTCCAGCGGAAGGTGCGGCGCTGGCGGCAGAGGCACCCGAAGGTCGACCGGACGTGGCTGAAGATGAGGGCCTGGCAGAAGGACCGGCGGCGGGCCAACGGCGCGAAAGCGAGCGGAGGGAGCCCCGGCCTGTCCCCTTGAAATCTCGACACGCGATGTCGAGATTTCAAGGCGCCGCGACCGGCGGATCCAGCCCTCGATCGGGCGTTCGAGGCATGAGCCGAGGGGTGCTGGGTGGCGCCGGCCCTCTGATATCGTCTCCCTCTCATGACGACTCGAGAACAGGTGCACCTGGCGCTCGACGCCCTTGGCGAACCTGATCTTCAGGCCGTCGCTCATGTCGTGGCCGCCCTCCAGGCGCGCCGTGTTTCGCCGACGTTCTTCGACCCCGCGAGCTACGGGCAGCTCTATCTCGAGTTCGCTGCCGAGGACAGAGCACTCGCGGAGCACGGGATGGAGGGCTTTTCCCGGGGCCTGGAGTTCGAAGATCACTCGTGAGTGTCTCGCGCGGCGAGATCTGGTGGGCGAATCTCGATCCTACCCTCGGCTCGGAGCAGGCGGGACGCCGCCCGGTTCTCATCATTCAGAATGACGCCATCAATCGGTTCACGAGCACGGCTGTCGCTGTTCCGCTCACCACGAATCTGCGCCGTGCTCAGTTGCCTTCGTCTGTGCTACTCCCCAGAGGGGCCGCCGGCAGCGGCTCGTGTCCAAGATCGGGTCCTTGGAGTCCGCGCACCTTCTCCAGGTAGAGGCCGCCGTCCTCTTCACGGTCGGAATCGCCCCAGGCACGGGAAGCGCCACCTGACGCGGCGCCGCGGCGAACATCGCTTCGCTCGGCGCCGGAGGCTCATTCGTTCGTAAGGACCGGCAGCCGCACAGCGGCCGAGGGGAAGGTAGGGGCAACCGAAGCCGCAGGCGAGGTCTGTGGACGAGCGCCGCTCGTCGGCGCTCGTCACTCACCCGCGTGACGGGTGAGCGGCAGGTCCGCCGTCATTCGGCGGCGGACCTCCGCAGACCACGGCCTCGCGCCCACGCGCTCGGCCTCAGGTTGCCCCGAACACCCTCCGCAGGCCGCGCAGCGGCCGAGGGGAAGGTAGGGGCAACCGAAGCCGCAGGCGAGGTCTGTGGACGAGCGCCGCTCGTCGGCGCTCGTCACTCACCCGCGTGACGGGTGAGCGGCAGGTCCGCCGTCATTCGGCGGCGGACCTCCGCAGACCACGGCCTCGCGCCCACGCGCTCGGCCTCAGGTTGCCCCGAACACCCTCCGCAGGCCGCGCAGCGGCCGAGGGGAAGGTAGGGAAACCCGCGTGACGGGTTTCCCGAACACTTCAGTCCATCTGCCGCCGCAGGAACGTCGGGATGTCGAAGATGTCCTCGCGCGGGTCGCGCACGTTCATCAGGTTGATCCCGTAGCCCGACTCGTCCGGCGAGACCGGCTCCGGCGGCATCACCCGCGTCCGCTCGCGGCCCGTGCTCGCCGGCGAGACCGGCACCGACACCTCCCGGCGCGAGGCGAGCGCCGCGGGCGCCTCGAAGCCGGTCGCGATGACGCTGATCTTCACCTGGTCGCGCATCTCCTTGTCCTGCACCAGACCCCAGATGATGTTCGCTTCCTCGTCCGCCGCCTGCTGGATGATGGCGCACGCCTCGTTCACCTCGGCGAGCGTCAGGTCGTCGCCGCCGGTCAGGTTGATCAGGATGGCGCGGGCTCCCTGGATCGACTGCTCCTCCAGGAGCGGGTTCGAGATGGCGCGCTGCGCCGCCTCCACCGCGCGGTGCTCGCCCGAAGCGACGCCCGTGCCCATCAGGGCCATCCCCATGTTCTCCATCACCGACTTCACGTCGGCGAAGTCGAGGTTCACGACGCCCGGCACCGTGATGAGGTCGCTGATCCCCTGCACCGCCTGGCGCAGAACGTCGTCCGCGATGCGGAACGCCTCCCACGTCGTCACGTTCCGGTCGACGAACGCGTAGAGCCGCTCGTTCGGGATGGTGATCAGCGTGTCGACGTACTCGCGCAGCTCGGCGATTCCGTCCTCGGCCAGCCGCAGCTTGCGGCGCCCCTCGAACGAGAACGGCTTGGAGACGATCGCCACCACGAGCGCCCCCGCCTCCGACGCGATCTTCGCCACCACCGGCGCAGCGCCGGTGCCTGTGCCGCCGCCCATGCCGGCGGTCACGAAGATCATGTCGGAGCCTGAGCAGATCTCGGCGATCCTCTCGGCGTCCTCGAGCGCGGCGTTCTTGCCGATCTCGGGGTTGGCGCCAGCGCCCATGCCGCGCGAGGTCTGGAGGCCGAGCTGGATCTTCGTGGGCGCCTTGTTGACGCGCAGGACCTGGAGGTCCGTATTCGCCACGACGAACTCCACGCCCCGGATCCCCGCCTGGATCATCCGGTTCACGGCGTTTCCACCGCCGCCGCCCACACCGACGACCTTGATCCGGGCCGGCGCGGAGGCTTCTTCGTTGAGGTTGATCGGGAGCGACGGCTTGAGCTCGTCGTCGAAGAGGATCATCTCGTGTGCCTCCATGAGATCACAAAGAGTGGGCGGACGGGAACAGGCTCTTGAAGGAAGTTCTGAGCTTGGAGAGGAGATCCTTGCCGCCGGCCTTGGCGGCCGACTTCGAGGACGTCGTCGAGTGCTGCTTGCCGTAGAGGAGGAGGCCCGCCGCGCACGACCACTCGGGCCCCGAGACGACGTCGGTGAGGCCGCCGAGACCGCGCGGGACGCCTTTGCGCACCGCGGCGCCGATGACCTGCTCGGCGATCTCCAGCATGCCGTCCAGCTCGGCGCCGCCGCCGGTCAGGACGAGCCCGGCCCGCAGCTCGCCGGCCGAGACCTCGCGCGTCGCCTCCTCCCACAGGAGGGTGAGCAGCTCCTCGGCGCGCGGCTGGAGGATCTCGGCGATCTCGCGCCGCTTCACCGGGTGGACGCCGCGCCCGCCGGTGAGCGGGACGTCGATCGTCTCGTCGTCGGCGACGAGGGCCACCATCGCGCCGCCGTGCTTCTTCTTCAGCCTCTCGGCGTCGGGCACCGGCGTCTTCAGGACGACCGCGAGGTCGTTCGTGAAGTGGTCGCCGCCCACCGGGAGGACGGACGTGTGGGCGAGCGCCCCGTGCCGCCAGACCGCGATCTCGGTGGTGCCGCCGCCGATGTCGGCGAGGACGACCCCCAGCTCCCGCTCGTCGGGCGTGAGCACCGCCGCGCCCGCCGCGAGCGGCTCGAGCACCATCTCGATCACCTCGATCCCGGCCCGGTTGACGCAGTTGAGGAGGTTCTGGGTCGTGGCCACCGGCACCGTCACGACGTGGACGTCGGCCTCGAGCCGGCTCCCCACCATGCCGAGCGGATCGGCGACGCCGTCCTGCCCGTCGACGACGAACTCGCGCGGCAGGACGTGGAGGATCTCGAACTCCGCGGGGATCGGGCAGGAGCGGGCGGCGTCCAGCGAGCGGGCGATGTCCTCGCGGGAGATCTCGCGGTTCTTCGCGGCCACGGCCACGACCTGGCGGCTGTTGAACGACTTGACCGCCGGTCCGGCGACTCCCACGACCGCGCGCTCGATCTGGACGCCAGCCATGATCTCGGCCTCCTCGCTGGCGCGCTTGATCGCGTCGACGGTGGCCGGCACGTCGATGATCGCGCCCTTGCGTGCGCCCTTGTGGGCCGCGGTCCCCTTGCCGATCAGGTCGACGCGTCCCTGGGCGTTCGTCTCGGCGATCAGCGCGCAGACCTTCGTCGATCCGATGTCGAGGCTCACGAGGTAGGGGGTGTTCTTCGGCATTCTGGTCCTCTGGACTAGGTCTTTCCGTGTCCGCCCTCGGGGGCGGACGCCTTCAGGACGATCCGGTCGGCGAAGCGAAGGTCGACCTCCAGGCTCGAGAGGGCGTGCCGCTCGAGCTCGGGGCGCACGGCGAGGAAGGCGCGCCAAGACAGGACGGCCCGGCCCGGCTCCGTGCCCTCGGGCCCGAAGAGGAGCCGAACCCGGGCGACCCGGTCGATCGCGGCGAAGCCCTCCGGGCAGACCTCGACCTCCGAGAGCCGCCGGTAGAGCGACGCGTCCTCGCTCTTGATCCGGTCCACGAACGCCGCCCCGCGCGCCAGCGACGGCCCCTCCGGGCCCGATCCCGGATCGATCACCGCGAACAGCTCGGCCGTGCCCGACGCCCGCTCGCGATAGACACCCAGGAACGCGCCGGACCTGTCGACGGTCCAGAGCTCGTCTCCCTTCCGCGCGAGGGCGATCGGCGGACGAGCCATGACGGTCACGACGATGGTGTCGGGGACGATGCGGCGGGCCGCCGCCTGCGCCACCCAGGGTAGGGACGACAGCTGGCGCACCGTCGCGTCGAGGTCGACGAAGAGGAGGGGGCGGCCGATCCACGGGTCGGTCAGCCCCTCTGCCTCCCCGCGGCGGATGTCCGGCACGCCCTCGAGCACGACTCGCGTCACGGTGAAGCGCGGGTGGAGCCGCAGCAGCGTGTACGCCGTGCCGACGGCGGCGCCGCCCAGGAGGACGAACGCCACCGCGGCGGCCGCGCGCCGCG
>CAYLNK010000175.1:0-13460 GCA_964384675.1 uncultured Holophagales bacterium
ACTTGCGTGCTCACCGTTTCGGGGGTGAGACCGAGGGCCGCGAGAGCGCGCGCCCGGCCGCGCCGCGTCACGGCGTCTCCTTCAGGGAGAGCGTCTGTCCGTCCCGTTCGTGGACGGCGTCGAAGACCCTCTTGAGCGCGGCGTAGCTCGTCTCCGGGAACAGGATCGCGGCCAGGGTGAGCCGCCTCGTGTAGGTGAGGGACCTGCCGTCCGCGGCCACCTGGAGCGTCGACGCGTAGCTCCCGGCGTCCCCGATCGGGAAGCCCTCGGGCCAGCTCCGGTCCTCGATCGCGAAGCCGGCCGGGAGCTCCAGAGTGACGGCGTCCTCCGCCCGCTCGCTCCACGGCACGTAGATCGGGTGTCGGCGCGACGTCTCCAGGAAGCGGGGCGGGAGCCCCTTGCGGAAGAAAGAAGGGCTCGCCAGGAGCCGGCTCCCGGTGCGGAGCGCGTAGCCGGGGACCTTCACCTCGTACGTGTAGACGAGCGGCCGCGCCGGGTCGTCGAGGCCCTCGATCGCGACGTTCGTCACTTCGACACCCGGGAGCCGCTCGGCGACGTCCTTCTTGAGGGCCTCGACGCGCTGGTCGGAGGTGCGGTCGACCTCCTCGTCGCGCACGACGATCGCCGACTGGCCCGACAGCTCGGACCGGATCTTCCCCTCGACGGTGCCGTCGGGCTGGAGGCGCAGCGTCGCCGAGCGCCGGGACGTGGGTGAGGACCCCTCCTCGACGGGAGTCTTGTCCCAGGCGGCGGCGTCCTCCTCGCAGCGGAGGACCGAGACCGACTGCTGCTGCCACCTCAGGGAGCCGAACGGGAGGCTCCGGTCGCCGGGCGAGAAGTACCGCCACGCCTCGCCCAGCCGTACGGCGACGAGCCGCTTCGGCAGGAAGTACGCGTTGGCGAGGGCCGGGTTGAAGAACATCACACCGCGATTCGGCGCGCGGCCCAGCCGCACCTCGAATCCGCCGGCGCGGGCGAGGGCCGCGAAGAGGTCGTCGACGTCGCCGGCGGTGCCGACCCCGCGCTGGAGCGTGTCGGCGGGATCCTCGTTCGCCTTCCGCTTCTCCTTCTCGCGGGACGTCAGGGCGCGGATCGGCTTCACCTTCGCCCGCGCCACGTCCCAGAGCGCGCGGAGGCGCACCTCGGGATCGGTGAGCGTGCCGACGGTGGTCTCCGCCAGCTTCCTCACGTCGCCGTTCGGCTTGGTGAGGCCCTTGTAGCTCGAGTACAGCTTCTTCGAGAGCTCCTTCCAGTACGTGTCCGGCGTCGACCCCTTGTCCTGGTCCGTGTAGTAGACGAGGAGCCACGACCGCGCGGCGAGGTCGGGGATCATCCACGGCTCCTCGTGGTACGCGGACATCCCGCTGACCGTCGTCGTGTACGCGTCGCCGGACTTCACGAAGGGCGTCGGGGTGCAGCGGAACGTCTGCGTCCTCACGCCGAAGCCCGGCAGCTGGAGGGGCGTGAACGTGTACGAGGCCTTCTGTACCGGCACGTCCCTCTGGAACGGGACGACGACGTAGGAGGAGAGCGAGCCGCGCTCGAGCGTCCGCCACTGGTACTCGACGAGGCAGCCGACCTCGAGGGCGGGCGGAGCGAAGCTGCGCGCCTTCACCTCCGTCTTCCTGCCGGCCTTCACGATCGAACGTTCGAAGACGGCGTCCTTGGCCAGCTCCACGATCGAGCCGTCCGGCCGGATCGTGCGGGCCATCACCTGGTCGATCGAGGAGTCCTCGTCGTACTCGAGGTCGATCTGGGCGAGGGACTTCTTCCCGCGCTCGTCGAGCACCTTGATCCGGAGGTAGGTCGTCGTCCAGATCCGGGGCTCGCGGTCCACCTGGCCGACGTCGTCCTCCACGGTGCGGTCCCAGAAGATCGCCTCGGCGCCGGCGCCCGGCTCCACCTTCGGCGTGGTCTGGGACAGCTCCTCGGGCGTGACCGGTTTCCACTTCTCGCGGGCCGCAGCGTCGGTCGACGCGAGAAGACCCGGCAGAACGAGGGCGAAGAGGAGCGGTGTGCGTCGTCTCATGGAGGATCTCCCCTCGGGAGAGTACCGGATTCCGCACCCGGGGCCTGTTCTCCTCCGGTGCGAACGTGGTGTCATGTCGAAGGGCCGGCGCGGCCCGGAGCCGGAGGGCCGATGCGGATCGCGGACGACGTCACGAAGCTGGTCGGGGGAACGCCGCTGGTGCGGCTCCGGAGGGCCTCGCGCGAGAGCGGGGCCGAGGTGGTGGCCAAGCTCGAGTACCAGAACCCGGCCCACAGCGTGAAGGACCGGATCGGGCTCGCCATGATCGAGGCGGCGGAGCGTGCCGGCGCGATCGGGCCGGACACGATCGTCCTCGAGCCGACCAGCGGCAACACCGGGATCGCCCTGGCGTTCGTCTGCGCGTCGCGCGGCTACCGGTGCACGCTGGTGATGCCGGAGACGATGAGCCGCGAGCGGCGCATGCTGCTGCGCGCCTACGGGGCCCGGCTGGTCCTGACGCCGGGCAAGGAGGGGATGCCCGGGGCCATCAAGAAGGCGCGCGAGATGGCGGCGGCCGATCCGCGCTACCTGATCCCGCAGCAGTTCGAGAACCCCGCCAACCCGGAGGTGCATCGCCGCACCACGGCCGAGGAGATCTGGCACGACACCGACGGCAAGGTCGACGTCTTCGTCGCGGGAGTCGGAACGGGGGGCACGATCACCGGCGTCGGCGAGGTGCTGAAGGCGCGAAGACCCGAGGTGCGGGTGATCGCGGTCGAGCCGGACGGCTCGCCGGTCCTCTCCGGGGGCGAGCGCGGGCCGCACCCGATCCAGGGGATCGGCGCCGGCTTCGTGCCGGCGGTGCTGAACACCGACGTCTACGACGAGGTGGTGCGGGTCGGGAACGAGAGCGCGTTCGAGACGGCGCGCGCGCTCGCCCGCGAGGAAGGCCTGCTGGTGGGGATCTCGGCTGGGGCGGCCGTCTGGGCGGCGACGGAGGTGGCCCGCCGCCCGGACGGGCGCGGCAAGCTCGTCGTCGTCATCATCCCGTCGTTCGGGGAGCGCTACCTGTCGACGGCGCTCTACGCCCACCTGGCCGACTGACGGGTCAGATGCCGTCCCCGTGCTCGAAGCCCGCCTCGCGCGGCTCGGCCTGGGTGACCCGGCTCCCGGGCGCGACGTCGTGGGTGAGCCAGACGTTGCCGCCGATCGAGGAGCCGCGCCCGATCGTGACGCGGCCCAGGATGGTGGCGCCGGCGTAGATCACGACGTCGTCCTCCACGATCGGGTGGCGGTCGATTCCCTTGATCGGGCGGCCGTGCGCGTCGCGCGGGAAGCTCTTGGCGCCGAGGGTCACGCCCTGGTAGACGCGCACGCCGGAGCCGATGCGGCACGTCTCGCCGATCACGACCCCGGTGCCGTGATCGATGAAGAAGCGCTCGCCGATCGTGGCGCCCGGGTGGATGTCGATCCCGGTGGCCCCGTGGGCGTGCTCCGAGATGATCCGCGGGATCAGCGGGATCCGCTGCCGGTACAGCTCGTGGGCGATCCGCTGCTCGGTGACGGCGTAGATGCCGGGGTAGCTGAAGATCGCCTCGTCCTTGATCTGGAGAGCCGGGTCTCCCTCGAACGCGGCCTCGATGTCCGACGCGACGAGCGCGCGCACCGCGGGGAGGCGGCCGAGGAGCGCGCGGGTGGCGTGCCCGGCCGCCTCCGCGCAATGCCCGCAGGTGGCGACGTCGTGCCGCTCCGCGAACGCGACGGCCCGGGCGATCTGCTCCTCGAGGTCGCGGAGGAGGCGGTCCAGCGTCGCCCCGACGTAGTAATGGAGGCTCTTGTCGTGGAGGTCGGTCGCGCCGAAGTAGCCGGGGAAGAAGACGTGGCGGATCCCCTCCACGCAGTCGAGGACGACGTCCCGGGAAGGGAGGACGAGCCGGCCGTCGCGGCGCGGCCCCGCGGTCTCGACGGCCTCCGCGCAGAGCTGGTCCACGACCGAGATCAGGAGCGAGTCGCGAGCCGAGCCCGGCTCCGGTTCCGTGGTCGCCATGGTTCCCTCCCGCCGCGCGGCGCGAGGTTCAATCTAGCAGGAAGTCAATCGCCGTCCTGGAAGCGCCGGAGTCCCGGCGGCGCGGGCGCTTCCGGCTTCCGCCCCGTCGACTCGAGGATGTGCCGCACGATCTGCGCCGCGTGGAGCCGGCCGTTCTCGATGAAGAGCCGGCCGATGTCGACGCCCGCCGCCACGACGCCCGCCACGAAGAGGCCCGGGACGTCCGTCTCCATCGTGACCGGGTCGTGAGCGACGTGGAGGTCGTCGGTGATCCGGATTCCGGCGCGGCGGAGGAAGTCGTAGTCGGGGTGGTAGCCGGTGAGGAGGAGGACGAAGTCGTTCGGGAGCGTCAGCGGGCCGCCGGGCGTGCGCAGGGTGACGGAGCCTTCCTCGATCGACGTGACGGTGGTCTCGAAGCGCGCGGCGATGCTCCCTTCCGCCACCCGGTTCTCGATGTCCGGCCGGAGCCAGTACTTCACGCTCGACCCGAACGACGGCTTGCGCACCGCCATCGTGACCCGTGCGCCGTGCCGGTACAGCTCGAGCGCCGCCTCCACCGCCGAGTTCTTGCCGCCCACGACGAGGACGTCGGTGAAGGCGTACCGGAACGGCTCGGTGTAGTAGTGAGACACCTTCGGCAGCCGTTCGCCCGGGACGTCGAGGAGATTGGGGTTGTCGAAGAAGCCGGTCGCCACCACCACCCGCCGCGCGCGCTCGATCCCGCGCGACGTCCGCACGCGGAACGACTCGCCGTCCCTCTCGATCGAGTCGACGCGCGTGAAGAGGCGGACGTGGAGGCCGGCCCGCTCGGCCACCTTCCGGTAGTAGACGAGCCCTTCGCGCCGCGTCGGCTTCGGTCCCGACGTCACGAACGGCACGCCGCCGATCTCGAGCAGCTCCGGAGTGGAGAAGAAGACGGTGAACGTGGGCCACGCCTCGAGCGTGGCGAGGAGGCACCCCTTCTCGATCACGAGGTGGGTCAGGCCGTGCCGGCTCGCCTCGAGCGCGCAGGCGAGGCCGACGGGGCCTCCCCCCACCACGAGCAGATCGACGATGGGCCCCACGTCCTCGGACACGTGACGAGTGTCCCACGGCGTTCCGGTTCTATCCCGGCGCCGCGCCCCAGAGCTTCCGGAGGTTCTTCAGGCTCCCGTTGAAGCGGTCCCGATCGCACCGTCCGATTCCCTTCACCGAGTGGGGCTGCGGCCCGAGCCCACCGTCCGTGTACTGCCACATCGTCCAGAGGCGCCAGCAGGGAGGCACGACGGCCGTCGGCCCGTACTGCGCCAGCCAGAACCAGCAGCTCGCGAGCACCGGGTCCTGGCTGGTCCCGAGGAGGCGCTTGACGTAGTGGCCGCTGTAGAGGCCGGGGAAGCGGCCCGTGGTCTCGAAGACGTGCGTCACGAAGGCGCGGGCCTCCTCCAGCGACATGCTCGGCCCCTGCGGGTTGTCCTCGAGGTCCAGCGCGAGGAGCGTGTCCCCGGCGGGCTGGACCACGTCCAGGAAGTGCTCGGCCTGGGTGACGCCGTCTCCGCCGGTGCCGAAATGGTAGGCGCCCCACAGGAGCCCCGCGGCCTTCGCCTTCGCCCTGTTGTCCTCGTAGAGCGGGTCCTGGTACGAGGTGCCCTGCGTCGCCTTGTGGATCACGCCGACGATGCCGTCGGCCTTCGCCGCGGCGAGGTCGACCTCTCCGTTGTGGTGGGACAGGTCGACGACGGCGTTCACGCTCGCCATGAGGTCCCTCCTTCAGGCCCGGGTGAAGAGGCGTTTGACGAGGTCGATGGTCTCATCGATCCAGCCGATCACCGCGAGGTCGGACTGCAGGGACGGCGGCGGGCTCGAGATCAGGGTGTCGCGGCGGATCAGGCGGCCGAAGTCGACGGTCACGGGCGAATGCCGGGGCGTCTTGCCGTCGCCCGAGAAGAACGCGACGCCCGCCCCCTCCATCACCCGGATCAGCTCCTGGGCCAGGATCCCGTAGGCGATGGTCGTGGGGTGGAGGCCGTCGAGCGAAAAGAGGCCACCGGCGACGCGACCCTGCGGGGTCGACGTGAAGAAGCGCGAGTCGGGAACGGGGTCCAGGTCCTGCAGCGCGTCCGGCAGCGGATACGGCCGCCACCACGGCGGGCGCGCCGCAGGGTCGGTGATGTAGCGCCGCAGGGCGAGGCGGTCGAGGAGCCCGGCGGCGTCGAGGAGCCTCCAGTCCCGGCCGTCTCGCCGGGCCGCGCGCACGGAGTCGGCGATGGCGTCGTTGTACTGGTCGATCGCCGAGTCGATGGCGCGGCACTGGGCGCCCGTCAGGTGCGGGTCCTCGGCCGGGTCGAACTCCTCGTCGGAGATCCAGGGGCGCGTGTAGTACGGGAAGTAGCGCGAGCCGGGGGCGACCTTCGTCGCGACGCCCCGCGCCAGGGGCGCGACGGTGACGTGGGGGACCGTGATCCAGACCACGTGCCTCGCCCGCACCTTCCGGATCTCGGCGACCACGAGCGCGAGCTCCGCGGCGAAGTGCTCGGGGTCCCAGACCGTGAACCGCTCCTTGGCCGAGAGGTCCCCGTAGTCGGGGGCCTGGCTCCAGACGACCTCGAGCTGCAGGATCGTCTTCAGCGCGTTGTTGGCCCCCAGGAAGACGACGAGCGTCTCGATGCCGTCCCCTTCTCCCGGCGTCTCGAGCGTCCCGTCGGCTCCGTGGGCGGCGGCGGCTTCCAGGAGCGTGAGAGCGTTGCCCCCGGTGTCGCGCGCCGAGTGGAGCACCCGCAGCGCCGCGCGCTCGTTGGCGTTCTCCACGACCTGCGAGAGCAGCTGGTCGGTGGGGGTGTGGAGCGAACGCTGGAGGCGGTCGGCGTTCCAGTCGAGGGCGTCCCTCAGGTCCCAGCCGTAGACCGCGAGGTTGTGGAGGATCCCCTGCCCGGAGGGCGGCTCCGAGCCGGGCCCCCGCTCCCACCAGTCCTCGACCTCGGCCATGAACTGGCGCAGCTCGAACGCGGCGAGCGGGACCTCCCAGGCCGAGAGGTCGGCCCCGACCGTCTTCTCGAGACGCCGGACGAGGAGCTCGAGGTTGAGCGGCAGGCCCCCGTAGCCGGGGTACTGGGGCCGGCGGAACTGGCTCTCCCAGCCGAGCGCCTTGGCCACGAGGACCGGGTACGAAAGGTCGGTGTTGTGGATCGCCCCGCTCTGGAAGCCGTGGGTGAGCGAGTCGCCGATGGTGACCAGCCGGTGCCGCGGGCTCCCGCCTGGAGGGACGCTGACCGGGACCCCCAGGGTGGGATCCCACGCGGGCTCTTTCGCGTCGGAACGGATGTCGACGCTCGCCGGCGTCGCCGGGTCGCGCATGTCGTCGGTGATCGGTCGCGCCACGGGGCCTCCCCACGGGCCGCGGTCCGGCCCGCATCAAGAGAGTCCCTTCAGAGGCTCCGGAGTGGCCCCCGGTCAGCGCCGCGGGGCCTCCCAGGAGCCGCCCAGGGCCTTGTAGAGTCCGGCGAGCGCGGTGAGCCGGTTCCGGCGCGTCTGGGCGAGCGCCGTTTCGGTGCCGAAGAGCTGCTGGAGCGCGTCGAGGACCTCGAAGTACGCCGAGAGGCCCGACTCGTACCGGAGCGAGGCGAGCCGTACGGCCTCCCGGGTCGCGGCCACGGCCCTCTCCCGCTGCGCCTCCTCGTCGGCGAGCTTCTGCATCGAGACGAGGCTCGTCGAGACTTCCCCGAGCGCCCGGTTCACGGCCTGCTCGAAGGAGAGCCGGGCCGCGTCGAGCTGGGCGCGCGCAACGCGCTCCTGGGCCCGAAGCTTCCCTCCCTGGAAGAGGGGTGCGAAGAGCCCCGCGCCGATCGACCAGGTGCGCCCGGCGGCGAAGAGATCGCCGAGCTCGGGGCTCTGGCCGCCGAGGAGGCCGGTGAGGCTGAAGGCCGGGAAGAGCGCGGCGTGCGCCGCACCGACGTTCGCGTTGGCGGCGACGAGGTCCTGCTCGGCCCGGCGCAGGTCGGGCCGGCGGGCGAGGAGAGCGGCCGGAAGCCCCGCGGGGATGGACGGCGGTAGCGGCTGGCCGGTCAGCCCGGCGCCGCGCGCGATCGGTCCCGGGGCGCGCCCGAGGAGGAGCGAGATCTGGCTCTCCTTCGCCACGATCCGCTGCTCGAGGAGCGGGATCTGCGCCGACGCGTTGGCGAGCAGGGCCTCGGCCCGCGCCGTCTCGAGCCCCGACGCGGCACCTCCCTCCAGGCGGCGGCTGAAGAGGTCGAAGGTGTCCTGGAACGCGCCCCGGTTGCGGCGCGCGATGGCGAGCTCCTCGTCGAGCTCGCGGAGATCGAAGTAGGCGGAGGCGACGTCGGTCACCAGGGTGAGGCCGACGGCGCGCCTTCCCTCCTCCGACGAGAGGAGCTGCGCGCGCGCCGCCTCGTTCAGCCGGCGGATCCGCCCCCAGACGTCGATCTCCCACGAGACGGACGCGTTCGCGGTGACGAGCGATCCGGTGGCGTCGCTCGGCGAGGCGTAGGTCGAGGTATGGGCGCGGAGCGCGGCGGCGGAGGCGTTCACGGACGGGAGCCACGCGGCGCCCGCGATTCCGTATCGCGCCCGCGCTTCCTCGACGCGCGCGGCGGCGATCCGCAGGTCGTACCCGTCCCGGAGCGCCTCGTCGACGAGCGCGCGCAGCGCCGGGTCGGAGAAGAGGTCCCACCAGGCGCGGTCGGCGAGGGAATCGGGGCCGGCCGGCGAGCCCGAGCCGTAGAAGGCGGCCGGCTCCGGCACGGCCGGCCGGCGGTAGTCGGGTCCCGACACGCAGCCGAAGAGCGTCGCCGCGAGGAGGAGGAGGAGCGGTCGTCTCATCGATGCGGCTCCAGGGCCGTGGCCACCGGGGCCGGGCCGCCCGCGCGCCGCCCGGAGCCGAGGCGCCCTTCCACGACGACGAAGAGCACGGGGATCAGGAAGATGGCGAGGCAGGTGGCCGAGAGCATCCCGGCCACGACCACGGTACCGAGGATCCGGCGCGACGCCGCGCCGGCGCCGCTCGCCATCCAGAGCGGCACGCAGCCCAGGATGAACGCGAAGGACGTCATGAGGATCGGGCGGAGGCGGAGCCGCGCGCCCCGGAGCGCGGCCCCGGCGAGGTCATGGCTCTTCTCGTACTCGGTCCTGGCGAACTCCACGATCAGGATCGCGTTCTTGGCGGCGAGCCCGATCAGCACGATGAGGCCGATCTGCCCGTAGACGTCGAAGTCGAACCTCCGGAGGAAGAGGCCGAGGAACCCGCCCAGGACGGCGACCGGCACCGAGAGGAGGACGCTCATCGGCAGCGACCAGCTCTCGTAGAGCGCGGCCAGGATGAGGAAGACGAAGACGAGCGAGAGCGCGAAGATCGGCCCCGTCGTGCCCGCCGCCTTCCGCTCCTGGTACGACAGGTCGGCCCAGTCGAAGCCGATCTCGCGGGGAAGGACCTCTCGTCCCACCTCCTCGAGCGCCTCCATCGCCTGACCCGAGCTGTACCCCGGCGCGGCGCTCCCCGTCACCTGCGCCGCGCGGTAGAGGTTGAAGCGCTGCGTGTACTCCGGCCCCGAGCTGTGCCGGATCGTCGTGACGGCCGAGAGCGGCACCATCTTCCCGTCGTTGTTCCGCACGAAGAAGCCCCCGATGTCCTCGGGGTTCACCCGGTCCGAGGCGTCGGCCTGCATGAAGACGCGCCACTGGCGCCCGAAACGGTTGAACTGGTTGACGAACGTGCCGCCCAGGAACGTCTGCAGGCTCTGGTAGACGTCTGCCACGGCGACCCCCTGCTTGAGCGCCTTGTCGCGGTCCACGTCCACGAACACCTGCGGCACGGCGGCGCGGAAGCTGCTGTTGACCGTCTGCAGCTCCGGACGCTTGCGGGCCGCCTCCAGGAACTTCTGCAGGTTCTCGTTCAGGAAGGCGGGCGTCGAGCCGCTCCGGTCCTGGAGCCAGAGCGAGAAGCCGCCGGAGGCGCCGAGGCCCGGGATGGCCGGCGGCGGGAAGCCGAAGACGGTGGCCTCGGGGATCTCGGTCCGGAACCGCTTGTTCAGCCCGTCGATGAGCGTTCGCGCGTCCAGCTTGCCACGCTCGTCCCACGGGTCGAGCGAGACGAAGAAGAAGCCGTTGTACGAGGCCGAGACGAAGGAGAGGAGGCTGAAGCCCGCGACGGTGTTGTAGTACCTCACGCCCTTCGTGTCGCGAAGGATCGCCTCGATCTTCCGGCAGACGTCGTCGGTCCGCTGCAGCGAGGCGGCGTCGGGGAGCTGTACGTTCAGGTAGAAGTAGCCCATGTCCTCGTCGGGTACGAAGCTGGACGGAAGGCGCCTGCCCAGCCCCCCGGCCGCCACCGCGAAGGCCAGGAGGAGGACGCCGGCGAGCACCGTCCGCCGGACGAGCATCGCCGACACGCTCACGTAGGTGCGCTGGCCGCGGTCGAAGAGCCTGTTGAAGAGGCCGAAGAAGCGGGCGAGGGGGCCGTGCGACTCCTTCCGGGGGCGGAGCAGCAGGGCCGCGAGGGCGGGGGAGAGGGAGAGCGCGTTGAACGCCGAGATCAGGACCGAGATCGCGATCGTCACCGCGAACTGGCGGTTGAGCCGGCCCTGGATGCCGCTCAGGAACGCCACCGGCAGGAAGACCGACGACAGGATGAGCGCGATGGCGACGACCGGCCCCGAGACCTCCTTCATCGCCTGGAGCGTCGCCGCGCGCGGCGTCATCCCTTCCCCGATGTGGTGCTCGACCGCCTCCACCACGACGATGGCGTCGTCCACCACCAGGCCGATGGCGAGCACCAGGCCGAAGAGCGAGAGCGTGTTGATCGAGAAGCCGAGGAGCGGGAAGACCGCGAACGTGCCGATGAGCGACACCGGCACCGCGACGAGCGGGATCAGCGTGGCGCGCCAGCTCTGGAGGAAGAGGAAGACCACGAGGAGGACGAGGAGCATCGCCTCGAGGAGCGTGATCACGATCTCCCGGATCCCCTCGGTGACCGGCGCGGTCGTGTCGACGGAGACCGCGAAGTCCATGTCGTCGGGGAAGCGCTGGCGGAGCTGCCGCATCGCCGCGCGGACCGCTTCCGAGACCGCGAGCGCGTTGGAGCCGGGGGCCTGGTAGATGGCGATGATCGAGGCGGGCTTGCCGTTCATCCGGCCCACCTGCTTGTAGGAGAGCGCGCCGAGCTCGATCCGGGACACGTCGCCGAGCCGGACGGTCGAGCCGTCCGGGTTCAGCCGCACGACGATCCTCGCGAACTCCTCCGGCGTCGAGAGCCGGCCCTGCGACCTCACGGCGTACGTGAACTCCTGCCCCCTCGGCGCCGGCTCCCCGCCGATCTGTCCGGCCGGATTCACGGCGCTCTGCTGCTGCACCGCGCGGACGAGGTCGGCGGTGGTCAGGCCCAGCTTCGCCATCACGTCCGGGTGGACCCAGACGCGCATGGCGTACTCGGACGCGCCGAAGTTGAGGACCTGCCCGACGCCCGGGACCCGGTAGAGAGCGTCGTTCACGTTGATGAGCGCGTAGTTCCCGAGGAAGAGCCCGTCGTACGAGCCCTTCGGCGAGAACAGGGAGATCAGCAGGAGCGGCGTCCCCTGCGTCTTCCGGTAGGTGAGGCCGAACTGGTTCACCTCGACGGGAAGGCTCGGAACGGCCTGGGCGACGCGGTTCTGGGCGTTCACCTGGTCGGCGTTCCGGTCGGTGCCGACGTCGAAGGTGACCCGGACGTTGACCGTCCCGTCGTTGGCGTTGACCGACTGGAGGTACAGCATGTCCTCGACGCCGTTCATCTGCTGCTCGATCGGCGTCGCGACCGACTGCTCGACGGTGAGGGCGTCGGCGCCGGGATACGAGCCCTGGATCTGGATCAGCGGCGGGACGATGTCGGGGAACTGGGCCACGGGGAGGCCGATCATCGCGATCAGGCCGCCCAGGACCGTCAGGATCGAGATGACGATCGCGACGATCGGCCGGTTGATGAAGAAGCGGGCCACGGCGTCACCTCCCCGCGGTGGACGCGAGCGGCGGGGCGGCCTCCGGCGCCGCGGACGCGCTCACCGGGGCGACGGTCGCGCCGGCCTTCACACGGGAGAAGCCCTCCACGACGACGCGCTCGCCCGGCTTCAGCCCCTCGGTGACGATCCAGAGGCTGCCGACCCGTTCCGCGACCTTCACGGGGCGGATCTCGGCGACGTCGCCGGGTCCGACCACGCCCACCTGGAAGGCCCCCTGCATCTCGTTGACGGCGCGCTGCGGCACGAGGAGCGCTCCATGCCGCATCTTCACGATGGCCCGCACCTTCGCGTACTGGCCGGGGCGGAGGAGGTTCCCGGGGTTCGGGAAGAGACCGATCGCGGCGATCGTGCCGGTCTTCACGTCCACCTCGCGGCCGGTCAGGAGCAGGCGCCCCTTCTGCGGGAAGGCGCTGCCATCGACGAGCAGCAGCTCCAGCTCCGCGCCCCGCATCTCGGGGTCACGCTGGAGCGCCAGGTACTCCTGCTCGCTCAGCTGGTACAGCACGCGGATCGGGTCGACCTTGGAGACCGTGGTGAGGACGGTCTGCGGTCCGACGAGGTCCCCGACCTGCTGGGACGCGATGCCGGCGATACCGTCGACGGGGGAGACGACCTTGGTGAAGGAGAGGTTCAGGCGGGACTGCTCGACCGCCGCCTGGAGCGCCCCGACCGTGGCCTTCGCGCCCCGCTCGGCGGAGCGGGCGTTGTCGAGCTCCTGCTGGCTGATCGCCTTCTGGGCCGCGAGGGGCTCGAAGCGGGCGACGTCGCGCTCCGCCTTGGCGAGGCTCGCCTTCGCCTGCTCGAGGTTCGCCTCGGCCTGCCGCAGCTGGGCCTCGAGCTGCCGCGGGTCGATCTCGAAGAGGAGCTGGCCCTGTCGGACCAGGCTCCCCTCGTCGTAGGCCCGGCGCATGAGGTAGCCGTCGACCTTGGGCCGGATGTCGGCGTTGACGTCTCCCTCCGTGGTGCCGATCCACTCCCGGTAGAGCTTCTCGTCGCGCTGGACGACGGGCGCGACGACCACTTTGGGAGGTGGCGGCGCGGCCTTGGTCTCCGGCCTGTGGCAGGCCGTAAGGAGGAGCGGGAGGGCGAGCGGCAGCAGGCGGGGCTTTCGGGGAGTCATTCGGGGCTCTCCTCGTCCGGGGCCGGGCCGCGGACGGTCAGCACGGGGAGGTCGGAGGCGCGCACGACGTGGTGCGCGGTCGAGCCGAAGAGGTGCGGGTGGACCCCGACGACGAGAAGGTCGGCGGACTCCTCGACCGCGCGGCGGACGAGCTGGCGATGGGCGCGGCCCGGGACGACGACGGTCCGGACGGCCACGTCCGTCGTGTCGAGCGCCGCGACCGCGGCCGCCAAGCCGTCCTTCGCCTCCACCAGGAGTCCCTCCCGCGTCGACGGCGGGACGAGCCCGCGCGCTCCGCCGTCCGGCAGCTCGGGCACGGCGTGCAGCACCACGAGCTCCGCACCC
>CAYLNK010000176.1:0-13438 GCA_964384675.1 uncultured Holophagales bacterium
AGGAGCTGGACCCGCGCCGTGCGCGCGCCCACGGCGACCACCCGGCCGAGGAGCCCGCGGCTCGCGACCACCACGCCCCCGAGCGCGATCCCGTCCCGCTCCCCGCAATCGAGGAGAGCCGTCTCGAACGGGCCCGTCGTCTCCAGCGCGAGCAGCCGCGCCGCGTGCGTTCCGGCCGGCGGGGCCGGCAGCGTGCCGAAGAGGGCGAGGAGGCGGCCCTTGTCCCGCTCCGCGTCACGCAGGCGCAGCGCCTCCCCTTCCAGGACGGCCACCCGCTGCCGGAGCTCGCCGTTCTCTCGGACCAGGCGCCCGCGGGTGGCGAGCGCGTCCCCCACCGCGGTCGCGAGCCCGCGCGCCTCCGCGGCGGCCCAGACGAAGGGCGAGACCGCGTTCAGGAGCCACACCTCACCCACCGTCCGGCCGCCCGTCGACCGTACCTGCAACGAGAGCAGCACCAGGCACGCCGACAGCAGGATCCCGAGGAGCAGCTCGGGCCGTCTGACGGGCAGGGGAGACGCGGCCATGAGATCCCCGCTCTAGTCGATGCTGATCTTCCGCAGCAGGTCGACGTCGGCCAGCATCGCGCCGGTCCCGAGGGCCACGGACGACAGCGGCTCCTCCGCGATCGCGATCGGCAGTCCGGTCTCCTCGCGGAGCCTCTTGTCGAGGTTCTTCAGCATCGAGCCCCCGCCGGTCAGGACGATGCCCTTGTCCATGATGTCCGCCGAGAGCTCGGGGGGCGTCTTCTCGAGCGCGACGCGCACGGCGTCCACGATGATGCTCACCGTCTCGGCGAGCGCCTCGCGCACCTCGGCGTCGGTGAGCGTGAGGGTCTTCGGGATCCCCTCCACGAGGTCGCGGCCCTTCACCTCCATGGTGAGGGGCTCGTCCAGCGTGTAGGCCGAGCCGATCTCGATCTTGATCTGCTCGGCGGTCCGCTCCCCGATCAGGAGGTTGTACTTCCGCTTGATGTACTGGATGACGGCCTCGTCCATCTCGTTCGAGGCGACCCGCACCGACTTGGAGTAGACGATGCCGGCGAGCGAGATGACGGCGACGTCCGTCGTCCCGCCGCCGATGTCGACGATCATGTTGCCGGTCGGCTCCGTGATCGGGAGCCCCGAGCCGATGGCGGCCGCCATCGCCTGCTCGATGATGAAGACCTCGCTCGCCCCGGCCTGGAGCGCCGAGTCCTTCACCGCCCGCTTCTCCACCTGGGTGATGTCGGACGGCACCGAGATGACGATCTTGGGGCGCACGAAGAGCGAGCGGCCGTGCGCCTTCTTGATGAAGTAGTCGAGCATCCGCTCGGTCACCTCGAAGTCGGCGATGACGCCGTCCTTCATGGGGCGGATGGCGACGATGTTCCCCGGGGTGCGGCCCAGCATCTCCTTGGCGGCGCTGCCGACGGCCTCGACCTTGTTGGTCACCTTGTTCACGGCGACGATGGACGGCTCGCGTACGACGATCCCGCGCCCCTCCGCGTAGACGAGCGTGTTGGCCGTCCCGAGGTCGATGGCGAGGTCCGAGGAGAAGATCGAGAAGAAGGAGCGGAGAGCCAAGAGAGTTTCCCTTTCGTCGAACGCGCGCGGAGGCGGCGGCGGTCCCTATTGTGGCTGAACGAAGACCTGGACCTTCTTGATCGCCTCGTTGCCGAAGGCGTCGACGGCCTTCACCTCGATGACGCTGGCCCCCTCGGTCGCGAGCGAGATCACCTTCTTGAACTCGCCGGACGGGTCGAGGGTGACCGCCTCGCCGTTCACGGTGATCGAGGCGCCGGGGTCGGTCTTGCCGGCGATGGTGACGATGTTGTCGAAGACGCTCGGGGTGGCCACCGACAGGGTGGGCGGCCTCTTCAGCCTCCCTCCCGTGGACGCCGCGACGGGGGTCTCCATCCGGAACTTCCGGTACGGCGACCACTCGGACGTCACGTTCGCCCGGTTGATCGTGGCCACCCGCCAGAAATACGTCCCCTCCTCGGTGACCTGCACCGTGGCGTCGCTCCGCGTTCGGTCCGCGAGGTTTAGGACGAGCGAGTCCGGGATGAAGAACCGGTTCCGGGCGATCTGGAGCTTGTATCGGACCGCGTCTCTCACCGGCGACCACTTCAGGAGCGGCTCCACCTTCCGGAGGTCGAAGCTGGCGTTGTCGTCGGGAAGGAGGAGGCCGGGCGCGTCGGGCAGCCTCACCCGGGGTCCGGCCCCGGCGGCGCCGACCGTGATGCTGTCGCGTTCGTTCAGGGCGATCTTCTCGCCGGTCCTGTTCACCGAGATGACGGCGCTCCCCTTCAGGACGTCGCCGCGGGTGTTGCGTTCCTTGTCGGATCCGATGGCCACGTTGGAGCCCTGCCCGACGTCGGCGGTGGCCTTGTCCGTCGTGACGACCGAGCGGTTCGACTCCCCCGTCTGGAGGTTCACCTCTCCGATGACGATGTTCACCTGGACGCGCTTGCCGGTTTCCCGCCCGGAGCTGTGGAACTCGAACAGGGTCTCCGGCTTGATCCGGTAGAGGGTCCCGTCGCTGGTGCCGACCAGCTCGACCGCCCCGTTCGGGCCGGTCTTCACGAAGTCCCCCTCGAAGAGCTTCATCCCGGAGCGGGCCGTCTCCCAGCTGGTGTTGTTCCGGCGCTGGACCTCGACCTTCCCGGAGAAGTCGAGGATCGTGGCGTCGCCGACTCTCGGGGCCGTCCCCTCGATGATCCGCCGGAAGGCCCCCTGGGCCTTGACCGCGTCCTCGATCGAGGCCTCGAAGCGGCCTTCCGCCAGCTTGGAGCGGGCGTCCTCGAGCCTCGTCCGGGCGGCCCCCATCTCGTCGAGAAAGCGGTCCCCGTTCGGACCGAGGCGCGCGCTGGTCTCGAGCGCCTCCGCCTTGGCGATCTCCTTGGGCGCGCGCTTGGCGTCGGGATTCCCGCGATGCGCCAGCCAATAGAGGACGCCCACCAGCACGACGGCAGCCAGGACGAACCCCGCAGCCCATTTCGCGAGGCTCTCCCTCGTGACGTAGTTGTATTCGAGCTCGACCTCGAACTTCCGTCCCTGCTGCTTCTTGACCGCCATAACGTTCGTTTCTCGAGGACTTTACGGTCGCGCCTCGCGTTATAGCACAGGGCCGGGCCAAGGCTTTACCTCGTGCGGTCGGTGCGCTATCGTCACGGGTTCTGCCCGCCCGTCGGCGGATCACGTCGTTCGGAGTCTCCATGCTCAAGACCCTCCGCGAGAACTTCAAGCACCTCCAGTGGATCCTCTGGCTGGTGATCGCCGTCTTCGTCGTCTTCGTCTTCGTCGACTGGGGGATGGGCACGACCGGCGCCGCCCAGGGGAACGAGGTGGCCGCCCAGGGAGCCGGCTTCCGGATCACCACCGGCGAGTTCCAGCGGCAGCTGCAGGAGACCGAGGACCGCTACCGGCAGATGTACGGCAAGGACGCCAGCCCCGAGCTGATGGCGATGCTCCGGCTCCCCGACCAGGTGATCAACGGCCTGATCGACCGCCGCCTGATGCGCCTGGAGGCCGAGCGCCTGCGCCTGTCCGTCAGCGACGAGGAGGTCTCCGCCGAGGTCCTCGGCCTGAAGGACGGTCAGGGGCATCCCCTCTTCCTGAAGGACGACGGCTCGTTCATCGGCGACGCGGCGTACAAGGCGCGCCTCGCTCGCGCGAACCGCTCGCCCGGCAGCTTCGAGTCGGAGATCCGCGAGCAGATGATGCTCGGGCGCCTGAACCGGTTCCTGTCGACCTCGGTCTTCGTCTCCGACGAGGAGGTCGAGACGGAGTTCGCGAGCCGCAACGTGAAGGCGAAGATCGCCTACGTCTTCGAGCGCGCGGGAAGGACGCCGGTCAACGTCACCGACGCCGAGGCCGAGGCCGCCTTCAAGGCCAACCCCGCCGCTTACCAGCTCCCCGAGCGCCGCAAGGCGAAGTACCTCCTCGTGGAGACGGCCAAGGTGAAGACCGGCATCTCCCTGAGCGAGGTCGAGGTCGCCGCCGAGTACTCGAACCACCTCGACTCGTACCGCAAGGGCGAGGAGGTGACCGCGCGGCACATCCTCTACAAGTCGGACCCCCAGAAGCCGGAGTCCGACGCGGCCGCGAAGGCGAAGGCCGAGGCCGCCCTGAAGAAGATCAAGGGCGGTGCCGACTTCGCCGAGCTCGCCCGGGCCGAGTCGGAGGACGTCGGCTCCAAGGCCTCCGGTGGCGACCTCGGCTCCTTCGGGCGCAACCGGATGGTCAAGGAGTTCGAGGAGGCGGCCTTCGGCGCCGACGAGGGCGCCCTCGTCGGGCCGGTCAAGACGCCGTACGGCTATCACGTGATCCAGGTGCTCAAGAAGAGCGGCGAGCGCGTGCAGCCGCTCTTCGAGGTGGCGGGCTCCATCCGCGAGCGGCTCATCCAGCAACGGACCCAGGACGAGATGCAGCGGATCGCCCGGGACCTCGCGGACCGCGCCGCCAAGGCGGGCAAGCCGTCCGACGACGAGCTGCGCCGCATGACCGGCCCGAAGGTGACGTTCAACGAGACACAGCTGATCGGCCGCGACGAGAACGACCCCGGTGTCGGCCCGAGCCCCGCCTTCAGCCAGGCGCTCTTCTCGCTCGAGCCCGGCAAGACCTCCGAGCCCGTCCAGACGGCTCGCGGCTTCGCGGTGGTGAAGCTCGTCGAGGTGAAGAAGCCCGGCCCGGCCACCTTCGCCGAGGTGAAGGCCCGGGTCACCGCCGACCTGACGAAGAAGCGCCTCGAGGAGGGAGCGATCGAGTCCCTCAAGCAGGCGATGGCGGGCGCCGCCTCGCTCGAGGACGTCGCGCAGAAGCTCGGCCTGAAGGTCGAGACGACCGAGTCCTTTCCGAAGTCGGGTCCGGTGCCCGGCCTGCCGGCGAGCAAGGCGCTCCTGGACGCCGCGTTCGCCGCCGGCGTCGGCGAGATGAAGGGTCCCATCCCGGTCACCGGGGGCGCGATCGCCCTCCGGCCGGTCGAGAAGAACGACCTCGACCGCGCGGCGTTCGAGCGTGACAAGGACAAGCTCCGCGATTCGATCCGGGGGCAGAAGGCGAACCAGCTCCTCCAGTCGCTGATCAACCGCCGCCGCGCCGAGATGAAGATCGAGGTCAACCGCGAGCTGATCTCGAGGTACGGTAAGGCCTAGTCCCCTACCTCCCTTCGGCCGCCCTGCGTAATCGGGCCCGCTCTTTCCTACGATCCGCAGGGTCGGGGGACGGGCTCCTCGCTCCCGCTGCGCGCGGCCGACCCGCAACGCGGGCGACGCTTCGGGCGCGGGGCGCTCGCGAAACTCGCCCCTGAGGCCTGAACCGTCGTGGTCACCGCGTCGCTCGTCCGGCCTCGGGGGCTTCGAACATCGCGAGCGTCGATCCCGCGCCGTCGCGGCGCCCGCGAGCGGGTCCCCGGCCGTGCTCGACGGTCGCTACGGAGCCCGCCCCCCGCCCTGCTCAACCTCCTGCCAAATGGTCCAAAGAGAGGGTGCTCGGCGAACCGTGATCGGCCACAGCCCCCCGACGCGAAGCGGGTGACAATCGCGGCGATGCGCCTCGCCGACCTCTTCCTGCGCCCCGTGGCCCTCGGTGAGAGCGCGGCGACGCCTGCCCACCTGCTCCGGTCGATGGAGGCCGCCGCGGGCCGTGGTGGGCGGGTCGAGACGTTCAGCTGCGCGGGCGATCCGGCCGAGCCCGCGGAGCTGTTCACGGTCTTCGGAACCCAGGGAGACTCCCCGGCGCGGGCCACGATCCTCTTCGTCCACGGCAAGGGCGGCTTCGGCGCCGAATGGTGGCGCGATGCCGCGCGCGCGCTGAGGCTCGGCTACAACGTTCTCGTCCCCGACCTCCGCGCCCATCCGCCGTCCACCGGCGCGCGCATCACCTACGGGCTGCGCGAGAGGAACGACCTGTCGCTCCTGCTCGACGCCGCCGCCTCACGGTTCGGCATCGACGCCACGCGCGTCGGCGTCGACAGCTGCTCGATGGGCTCCCTCGTCGCGCTCCAGCTGGCCGCTCAGCGCGTCCCGCCGCTCGCCGCGCTCTGGCTCCAGTCGCCGTTCGGGGACCTCCGCGCGATGGCGGTGCAGTACGCCCATCGCGCCACGGCGCTCCCGACCTGGCTGCTGCGGCTCCCCACCTCCCTCGCGATCTCGCGGATCGAGCACGACAGCGGCCTCGACCTCTCGTCCGCCGACCCGGTTGCGGCGGCCGCGCAGGTGCGGTGTCCGGTGACGGTGGTCCACGGCGAGGACGACGCCCTGGTCCCGATCCGCTTCGCGCCCCCCGTCTTCGAAGCGCTCGCCGGGGAGAAGGAGCTGTGGCGCGCCCCGCGCTGCGGGCACTGCCATCACCCCGACGAGCCGCAGGCCATCCGCGGGGCGGAGTACGTGCGGCGCTGGGTGGCGTTCTTCGCGCGTCACCTCCCGTCCGGGGCGCCGCGACGCGGGAGGTGGAGCCGGCCCGACCTATCATCCAGCGCGTGATCGACGGCTTCCGCGTCCTCGACGCCCACGTCCACATCCAGCCGCACGAGGAGCTGAATGAGCGGGCGCGCCGCGCGATCACCTCGGGCCGCGCCGACCTCGCCTCGATCGACGAGGCGCTCGCCTCACCCGACGCGCTCCTGCGGCTCATGGACGCGGAAGGCGTCGAGCGGGCCGTCCTCATCAACTACGTCGCGCCCGACGTGATGGGACTTACCGATCGCGTGAACCCGTGGATCGCGCGTTACGTGGAGGGCCACCGGGACCGGCTGGTCCCCGTGGGAGGGGTCCATCCCCGCCACTGGCGCGACGTCGTCGGGGACACGAGGCGGCTCCTCGAGGAGTACCGGGTCGGCGCGATCAAGATCCACCCGCCGCACATGGAGCTCGCCGCCAACGCCTACCGCGGCGACTGCCCGGCCCTCGCCGACGTCTACCGGCTCGCCGGCGAGGCGGGCGTGCCCGTGCTGATCCATACGGGCACGAGCGTCTTCCCCGGCGCGCGCAACGTCTTCGCCGATCCGATGGCGTGCGACGACGTCGCCGTCGACTTCCCCGGCACGACGCTCGTCCTCTGCCACGCGGGACGGCCGATCTGGTTCGAGACGGCGTTCTTCCTGGCGCGCCGGCACCCGAACGTGCGCCTCGAGCTGTCGGGGATCCCGCCACAGAAGCTACTGACGGCGCTCCCGCGCCTCGCCGAGATCTCCGACCGGGTCATCTGGGGCACGGACTGGCCGTCGATGGGCGTCGCCACGATGCGCCGGAACGTGGAGCTCTTCCTGGCGCTGCCTCTTTCGGACGACGTGAAGCGCCGCGTGCTGTGGGACAACGGCGCGGGGCTGTACAGGGGGGAACGATGAGCGCTGTCGCCGGCCAGGCCGGGATCCGGACCGTCGCCGTGCTCGGAGCCGGGACCATGGGGCGCGGCATCGCGCAGGTGGCCGCGACGTGCGGCTTCGGGACGACCCTCTACGACGTCGACGCCCAGGTCCTCGCGGCGGGAGACGCCGGCGCTCGCGCCGGCATCGCGAAGCTCGAGTCGAAGGGGAAGCTCGACGCGGCCGCTGCCGCGGCGGCGCGCGAGCGCCTCCGGGCGCTCCCCGACCTCGCCTCGGCCGTGACCGGGGCCGACCTCGTGATCGAAGCGATCCCCGAGCGGCCCGACTGGAAGAAGGCGCTCTACGCTCGGGTCGAGCCCCTCCTGTCGCCGTCCGCGCTCCTCGCCTCGAACACCTCTTCCCTGCCGATCCGGCAGCTCGCCCTCGAGCTGGCGCGGCCCGAGCGCTTCCTCGGCCTCCACTTCTTCAACCCGGTCCCGGTGATGCGGCTCCTCGAGATCGTCGTCGGTCCGCGCACGGCGCCCGCCGCGGTCGAGGCCGCGCGCTCTCTCGCCGATCGGCTCGGCAAGGACGCGATCGTCGTGAACGACTCTCCCGGCTTCGCCACGTCAAGGCTCGGCGTCGCGATCGGTCTCGAAGCGATCCGGATGCTGGAGGAGGGTGTCGCGGCGGCCGCGGACATCGATCGCGCGATGGAGCTCGGCTACGCGCATCCGATGGGACCGCTGCGCCTCACCGACCTCGTGGGCCTCGACGTGCGGCTCGGGATCGCCGAGGCGCTGGAGCGCGAGCTCGGTCCGCGCTTCACGCCGCCGCGTCTCCTCCGCGACAAGGTCGCGGCCGGCGAGCTCGGGAAGAAGACGGGCCGCGGCTTCTACGACTGGGGCGGTCGTCCGGCCGGCCCGTAGAGGAACGGGGAGAGCCCCACCGCGAAGAGCCCGGCCGTGGCGGCGATCCTCACGACGAGCGAGAGCGAGGAGAGCCCGTGCAGGCGGCCCCACGCCTGCCTCATCGGATCGCTCTTCGGGACGAGGTCGATCAGGGTCGGCATCCGGTCGCGCAGCGCCATCATCTCCGGCGTGATGATGTAGGCGGAGACGATCGCCGCGAGCGCGGCCACCACGAGGAGGCGGATCGCCAGGCCCTTCCTCACCTTCCGCCAGGGCTCGCCCGAGTCGAGGGCGAGGAGGACGACGAGGAGGATCCCGGCGAGGACCAGCGACGTGACGTCGAGCGCGTCCAGGAGCGCGCGGTTCACGGCGCCCCCCGCGTGCCGGCTCGGTGCGGCGAGGAGGACGAGACCCGCGCCGCCCGCGAACGCGGCGAGGGCGCCGCACCAGAGGGCGGTCCCGAACAGGAAGAGCCCGTGCAGGAACCGTGCGACCCGCGACATCACGCCTACGCCTCGGGGACCCACTCCGGCGTCACCAGCGCCGGGAGCGCGCCGACGCGGTGTCCCCTCTCCAGGAAGAGACGCACCGCCTCCCGTCCGCGCTCGCCGTAGGAGAGCGTCCAGTCGTTCACGTACATCCCCACGAAACGGTCCGCCTTCTCGCGCGGCAGACCGCGCGCGAAGCGCATCGCGTCGGTGAGCGCGTCCTCCCGGTGAGCGAGCGCGTACGCGATCGAGCGGCCGAGCGCCCGCGAGGCGCGCCCGATCAGCTCGGCTCCCAGGTCCTTGCGGATCGCGTTCCCGCCGAGCGGAAGCGGCAGCCCGGTCTCGTCCTTCCAGACGACGCCGAGGTCGGCGACGAGGTGGAACCCCTCCTCCTCCCAGGTGAGCTGTCCCTCGTGGATCACGACGCCCGCGTCGACCTCGCCGCGATTCACCGCGTCGCCCACGCGGTCGAACGGGACGACGACGGTCTCGCACGAGGGCGCGTAGAGGCGAAGCGAAAGCGCCGCCGACGTGAGCGGACCCGGGATCGCGACGCGGGCGCCGCCGAGGTCCGCGACGGTGCGCGGTCCGCCGTCACGCCGCGCCACGATGCACGGCCCGTAGCCGTCGCCGAACGAGGCGCCGTGCGGGAGCAGCACGTATCGATCGGCGAGGTACGCGTAGGCGTGGAACGAGATCGCCGTGATCGGAAGCTCGCCGCGCAGCGCCCGCTGGTTGAGCGTCTCGATGTCGGCGAGCTCGTGGCTGAACGTGAGGCCTTCGGTGTCGACCGCGTTCGCGCGGAGCCCGTAGAACATGAACGCGTCGTCGGAGTCGGGGGAGTGCGCGAGCACGAGCGGCGCCGGCGCGGAGGGCGCGCGCACGTCTCTCGTGCCGGTCTCGATGTCTTCGTTCCTCGTGACGTTCATCGCGTTTCCTTCCGTCGCGGATCGTAGCGTGACGCGTCTCACGCCTCGCGCGCGATCGGGAAGTCGAGAGGAGAGAAAAAACGTGCGCGTCAAGAAAAAACTTCTTGCGTCGGTCCGGCTTTTCCCTACAATTGCCCTCGGTACAAAAAAAGCGGCGAGGTGATCGCGAGTCACTCCGCCGCTTCGCGAAAACGGAAGCCCCGAGGTTCTTTCAGACCGTTCGACTACCAGTGGGATCGCGAGGCAGTCGGCAGATCGTGAAGAAGCGGAGCCCCCGTCCGTCGAGGGACGGCCAAGCTAGCATGCGTTCTTCACCTCTGTCAATCGAATCTGCCAAGAGGAGGTGAAACCACAATGGCAACGAAGAAGGCCGCTAAGAAGGCTGCGAAGAAGGCCGCCAAGAAGCCCGCCGCCAAGGCGAAGAAGTAGGTCCCGTCAAGGGTAACCAACCCAAGGATTTACAGGTAATACCGGGATTCGGGGGCAGTCTTGCCCCCTTATTTTTTTGTCCGGCCCCTGTGCGCGAGAAGGCCGCCGTCCTGCGTGCCGCCCCGACAGGTGTCTCTCCGGCGAGCGCACCGGGCTGTGCATCCTCAGGCGGATCGAGAGGGTCCTCCTGGCGCCACCGGGGGGCCGCGCCGGGCGAGCCCGCAGGGGGTCCGAGCCGCGGCGATCCGGGTGCCCTTCCCGGGTGGGACGACGGCCACGGGTGAGCCCGAGTCGATCGACCCGGATTCTTTTGCACAAGCCTGGCCAGCGGTTTTCCAACGCAGTATATCGGGATGGATATACTTCCGGGATGTCGCTGCCGCACGTGCTCCTGGGCCTCCTCGCGCGCGGTCCCGCGAGCGGCTGGGACCTCCGCCAGCGCCTCGGACGCGACGGCGCGGTCGGGTGGGACGCCGAGCTTCCGCAGATCTACCCCGCGATGAAGCGCCTCCTGCGCGGCGGCTTCGTCGCGATGAAGAGGAGGCGATCGACGAAGGGTCCGGCGCGGCGCGAGTACCGCCTCACCGCCGCGGGGCGGCACGAGCTGCTCGCCTGGCTCGCCGAGCCGCTCGAGCTGCCGCGTCCGAAGCACGCGGCGCTCGCGAGGCTCGCGTTCCTGGAGCGGCGTCCTCCACCGGATCGTCTGATTCACCTGGGCTCGTACCGGACGCTCCTCGGCGAGGCGCTGCGTCGCGCGCTCCCCGGATCGACGGCGGCCCGGCGTCGGCGGCGCGCGTTGCTCGAGACCGAGCTCGCGTGGGTCGACGCCGAGATCCTGCTGCTCGCGCGGGCGGTCGGCTCCACGGGCGAAGCGGCGGAGCCATGACGCGAACGCGGCTCGCGCTCGGGCGGGCCCCTCGTTCGACCGCGTCCTGCGCACGCGCCCCCCGCACGTTCTCTCCGCCCGCGAGAGCGGCCGTCGCCGCTCAGGCGGGCGTCAAGTTCGCGAAGCGCGCGACGAACTTCTTCCGCCCCGCCCGATCGAAGTAGACGGTCAGCTTCTCGCCGTCGCCGGAGCCCTCGACCGTGAGCACCACGCCCGTGCCGTACTCGCCGTGCGTCACCCGCTGCCCGCGCCGGAAGCCGGAGGCGGTGGGCGGCGGCGGCGTCCGCTTCATCACCGGGCGGGGCGGGGGCGCCGCGGGACGGCGCACCTCGGGGACGCGCCGCGCCTGCGGGAAGGCCACGCGCTCCTGCGACTCCGATTCGTAGTCCGGGAAGAGCGCGTTGCGCGGGCCGCCGGAGCGGAACGGTCGCGCGTCCGCGTCGTCGCCGGCGAAGAGCGCCTGCCGCGAGGTCGCCCGCGTCGCGAGGTCCTCACGCGTGAGGACCTTCCCGGGGATCGCCTCGAGGAACGGCGACGGCTCGCGCCCCATCCATTCCCCGCGCACCATCCGGCGCAGCGCGTACGAGAGGGTGAGGCGATCGCGGGCCCGCGTCATGCCGACGTAGGCGAGGCGCCGCTCCTCCTCGAGCTGGTCCGGGTCGTCCTCGGACGAGGCGTGCGGCAGGAAGCCCTGCTCCATGCCGACGAGGAAGACGTCGTCGAACTCCAGCCCCTTCGCCGCGTGAAGGGTCATCAGGAGGATCCCCTTCTTCTCGTCGGCGTCGTCGGCGTCGGCCCGCAGCGTGATGGCGTCGAGGAAGCCGGCGACGCTCGGATCGTCCCCCTCGCCTCCCCCGCCGGTCGCCCGCTCGTGCTCGCGGGCGGCGGCGAGGAGCTGGTCGAGGTTGTCCCGCCGGGCCTCGTCCTGCGGGTCCTCGGAGCCCTCGTACAGCTTCAGGAGTCCGGTCTCCTCGAGCATCAGGGCGACGACCGTCGCGGCGCCGTTCGTATCCTCGCCCTGGTCGGCGGCGCTCTCGCGCAGCCGGGTCACGAGCCCGCGGAACTCCAGGAGGGCCTTGCGCGCGCGGTCGGTGAGGCCCGGCGGGAGCGCTTCGAGCGCGGCGAACATCGAGAGACCGCGCTCGGTGGCGTCGGCCTCGAGCGCCTCCAGCGTGGCGGCACCGATCCCTCGCGCCGGCACGTTCACGACCCGGCGGAACGAGACGTCGTCGTCCGGGTTGCGGGCGAGGCGCAGGTAGGCGATGGCGTCCTTCACCTCGGCCCGCTCGTAGAAGCGCGTGCCGCCGACGAGCTGGTACGGGAGCTTCGTCCGCACCAGCTCGTCCTCGAACGGGCGCGACTGGAAGTTCGTGCGGAAGAGGACGGCGATCTCCGAGCCGGGCCGGGCGCGCCGGGCGACCCCGATACGCGAGACGATCTCCCGCGCCTCGTCGCGCTCCTCGTCCACCACCAGGAGGCGGACGTTCTCGCCTCCCTTCTTCTCGGCCCGCAGCGTCTTGCCGAGACGGCGCTCGTTCTCGGCCACGACGGCCCCGGCCGCGGCCAGGATCGCGCCGGTCGACCGGTAGTTCCGCTCCAGCCGCACCGCCTTCGCGCCGGGGAACTCCTTCGTGAACTCCAGGATGTTCGAGACGTCCGCGCCCCGCCACCGGTAGATCGACTGGTCCTCGTCGCCCACCGCGAAGACGTTCGCGGCGCCCCCGGCGAGGAGCCGCACCAGCTTCGCCTGCAGGGAGTTCGTGTCCTGGTACTCGTCCACGAGGAGGTGGGTCAGCCCGCGGCGCAGCTGGTTCAGCACGTCCTCACGCTTCACCAGGAGCTTCACGGTCAGGAGGAGGAGGTCGTCGAAGTCGACGGCCGAGGAGGCCTTCAACCCCTTCTCGTACGCCTTGTGCAGCTCGACGAGGCGGCTCCCCAGGTAGTCGCCGAACTGCTTCGGGTACTCCTCGAACGGGATCCCCGTGTTCTTCGCCTGGGAGATCTTCGACTGGATCGTCCGGGGCGTGACGGTCTTGTCGGGGAACCCCTGCTCCTTCATCACCCGCTTCACGACCGAGAGCTGGTCGTCGGAGTCGAAGACGACGAAGGAGCGCGCCAGCCCCGCCTCCTCGGCGAAGCGGCGGAGGAGGCGGACGCCGAACGCGTGGAACGTGCCGACGAACGAGCGGGGCCGCTCGGTCCCGAGAAGGACGGCGACCCGCTCCTTCATCTCGTCGGCGGCTTTGTTCGTGAACGTCATCGCCACGATGGCGTGCTCCGGGACGCCGTGCGCCACGAGCCACGCCAGGCGGCGGGTGAGGACGCGCGTCTTCCCGGAGCCGGCTCCGGCCAGCACCAGCAGCGGCCCGTCCCCGTACGAGACCGCGGTGGCCTGCTCCGGGTTGAGCCCTTCGAGGAGCTTGGCCGGCGGGACGGCCGGGCCGCGGGGCCTCGGCGGCGCCGGGGCGGGCGACGGCGGGATCTCGGGGCTCAGGATGAGGGAGCCCGAGG
>CAYLNK010000177.1:0-13420 GCA_964384675.1 uncultured Holophagales bacterium
GCGCCGGTCGACGGCACGGCGGCCCCGTCGATCCGTCCGCCGGCCCCCCCACCTCCACCGAAGCCGGCCGCCGCCGCGCCGGCGCCTCCGGCGACCGATAAGGCCGATAAGGTCGAGAAGGTCGAGAAGATCGAGAAGAAGGCCCCGCCGCCGGTCCCCAAGCCCGAGTCGCCGAAGCCGGAGCCCAAGGCCGAGGCGCCCGTCCCGAAGCCCGCCGCCGCACCTGCGGCTCCGCCCGCCCCCGTGAAGGAGCCGGCGAAGGCGAAGGAAGAGATCGAGGACGAGAAGCCGGTCGACGCGACCGAGCGGATGCGGGACTCCCAGCGCCTGGCGGCGCTCGCGATGCCGCAGCTCGTCCTGATCGGGACGGCGGGCACCCATCGCGTCGGTCCCGGGGAGCACGTCGTCGGCCGCGTCGACTCGTGCGCCGTCGTCGTGAAGGAGACCAAGATCTCGCGACAGCACGCGACGCTCCAGGTGACGCCGGCCGGCTGCTTCGTGAAGGACCTCGGCAGCGCCAACGGCAGCTTCCTGAACGGCAGGAAGCTCGGGCCGGAGCCCGTCGCCCTGAAGGACGGGGACAAGCTCGCCTTCGCCGACGCTCAGTTCACCGTCCAGGTGAAGTGACCCCCGGCGGCGATGGATCGCGAGATCCGTCCGTCGCTCCATTCCCGCGGGGACGACCCGTCGAGCGGGGAGGCCGGCGCGCGCGCCGTGCCCCCGGTGCTGGTCGCCGCCGCTGCCGTCACCGCCTGCGTTCTCTTCGCCCTGCTCCTCGTCTCCCGGGCCCGCTGGGGCCAGCTCACGCCGGGGTACACCGCCCTCGCGGTCGCGGCTTTCGGGATCCACCTCGGCGTCGCCGTGGTCCTCGCGCTCGCGCGGACCCGCGATCCCGCCCCGCGATATCTCCTCGCCCTCCTCCCGGTCCTCGGCCTGGTGAACGGCTCCGACCCGCCCGCGGGGCTCGACCGCTCGTTCGACCGCCTGGTGTTCGTCGTGAGGGCCATGGTGAGCGCGGCGCAGCCGGGCCTGATCTGGGCCTTCCTCACCGTCTTCCCCCGCCGCGTCGAGCGGCAGCGGCTGCTGGCCGCCGCGAGCCTCGCCCTGGCCGCGGGTCTTCCCGGCTGGGTCCTGGCGCGGGCTCTGGTCCTGGGCGCCGACGCGAAGCTGGGAGAGACGTTCCACGCCGTCTTCGCGGCGGTGACGCTTCTCGTGAACGTCAACGCCCTGATCTGGCTCCTCCTCGCCATCCGGCGGCGCGAGGTGGAGACCGTGAGAGCGAAAGCCCGGCTCGTCGTCCTCCCCACCGCCGCGTACGTGCTGATCCTCGCGGCCTTCCAGAGCCTTCCCGCGGTGTTCGGCCGGCCGGACGTCCTTCCGAAGGACGTCGACGCCGGTCTCTCGATCGTCTTCCCGCTCTCTCTCGTCGTCGCGGTGAGCCGGCGGCGCCTCTTCGAGATCGACCGCCTGGTCCGCCTCGGGGTCGCCTACGCGGTCGTGTCGGGAGCGCTCCTCGTCGGCTTCGTGGGCCTCGTGCCCTGGGCGGCCGCGACCGCGGCCCGGGTCCTGCCGGGGTCTCTTCTACCCGTGCCCGTCGCGAGCGGCCTCCTCGCGATCGGCTGCTTCCTCCTCCTGCAGCCGCTGCGGCGGCGTGTGCAGAAGGTCGTCGACCGGCTCTTCTACCGCGCCAGCACCGACCCGCTCTCGGTCCTCGCTGGGGCCCTCTCGACGCCCCCGGGCGCGAGCCCCGGCGAGGAGGTTCGCGCGCTCCTCGAGCGAGTGGAGGGTGCTCTGCACCCTCGCTCCCAGAGGCTGTGGCTGCTGCCGCCGCCGGGAGCCGCCGCCGGAGGACCCGGGAACGAGGCGGAGACCGTCGGGCTGGCGCGCGACGCGGCCGGCGCGACGAGCTCGACGTCCGTGTCGACGGAGGCGCTCCTCTCCGCGGTCCGCTCGCTTCCCCGCCCGGTGGCGCTCACGCCCGACGAGCTGGGTCCCGGCGTGGGCCTCCACGACGAGCTGGGCCGCGGCTGCGCCTTGCTCCTGCCGCTGACGTCGACCGCCGGCGAGCCGCTCGGGCTCTTTACGCTCGGAGAGAAGCGGAGCGAGGAGACGTACACGGATCCGGAGAGGCGGGCCCTCGAGATGGTCGCGCGGACGCTCGCCCTGTCGCTCGAGAGGCGGCACCTGGCGTCGCGGGTCGAGGCGGAGCGGAGGGGGCGCGACCGGCTCGTTCGACAGCTCTCCCGCCTCGGAGGCGGCGGCCTGGCCGAGTGTCCGCTGTGCGGGCGCTGCTTCGAGGGCGAGGGCGTCTGCCCCGACGACGGAGCGGCCACCGCCGTCTCCCAGCCGTTCGCGCCGACGCTCTCCGGGCGCTTCCGGCTGATCCGGCGGCTGGGGAGCGGCGGGATGGGTGTCGTCTACCTGGCGGAGGACGAGGTGCTTCGCCGGGAGGTGGCCGTCAAGGTGGTGCGGGAGGACCGCGAGGGGATGGACGAGGCGCTCGTCCGGCTGCGTCGTGAGGCGCTCCTCCTGGCCCGCGTCGCGCACCCCAACGTCGTTTCGGTGTTCGACGTCGGGGACCTCCCCGGGGGCGGCGCCTACGTCGTGATGGAGCGGCTCTCGGGTTGGACGCTCCAGACCGAGCTGGCCGGAAAGGGCCGCCTCCCGTGGAGGGAGGCGGTCGACGTCCTCGACGGCGTCCTGCTCGCGCTCGAGGCGGCCCACGCCGTCGGGGTCGTTCACCGCGACGTGAAGCCGGGGAACGTCTTCCTCGTCGACGGAGCGCCGCGTGTGAGGCTCGTGGACTTCGGGCTCGCCAGGAAGGTGTCGCTCGCCGAGGGCGATTCGCTGGCCGCGACCCGGACCGGCATGGTGGTCGGCAGCGCGGGCTACATCGCGCCCGAGCTGCTCCTGGGAGACCCGGCCGGGCCGGCCGCCGACGTCTTCGCGGCCGGCGTCGTCGGCTACGAGATGCTGGCGGGGCGGCGGCCCTTCCCGGGAGCCACGCTCGTGGCCCTGCACGAGCAGATGACACGTGGACCCGCGACGCCGCTCCGGGAGCTGGTGCCCGACGTGCCGGCGTGCGTCGCCGACGCCCTCGCCGACGCGCTCCGCGCGTCCCCCGCGGAGCGTCCGGCGGGCGCCGGCGCTCTTCGCCTCAGGCTTCGCGCGGCGACGTAGGCGTCGGCCGTCCGCGTCCGGCGAGCCAGGTGCCGATCTCGGGGGGTATGGGGGAACCGGCCGACGGTTCCCCCCGAAAAACGACGGCGATCCGCTCCGGAGGACGGAGGGGGTGTGGGGGAACCGGGCGACGGTTCCCCCCGAAAAACGACGGCGATCCGCTCCGGAGGACGGAGGGGGTGTGGGGGAACCGGGCGACGGTTCCCCCACGGCATCACGCGTAGTGGTCGGCGTTGATCTGCTGGAAGTGCTTCCACTTATCCGGGATCGTCTCCTCGGTGAAGATCGCCTTGACCGGGCACGCCGGCTCGCAGTTGCCGCACATGATGCAGGTGTTCGGGTCGATGTAGAGCTGCGTCGCCTCGGCGAAGCCGTCCTCGTCCTTCTTCGGGTGGATGCAGTCGACGGGACAGACCTCGACACAGGCGGTGTCCTTCGTCCCGATACACGGTTCCGCGATGATGTACATGCCCATTCCCGGTTTCCCCCTTTTCGGAGAGTTTGCCTTCGGTCGGCGAACGGAGTCCAGCGGGAAGACGTGCGCGACGCGCCGGCGGAGCGAAGGAAGAACGTAAGATCCGCGCTTCCCTGGCCGAGGAGGAAACGCGTGGCCGAAGGCAAGCTCGAGCAGATCCGTTCCGGCTTCAGCCGGACCTTCTGGGTGGCGAACGTCCTGGAGCTGTTCGAGCGCTTCGCGTTCTACGGCTCCAAGGCCGTGCTGGCGGTCTACCTCGCCAAGATCGTCGGGCTCGGGCTCACCGGGAACAAGCTGATGAGCTTCTACGGCCTGGCGGTGTTCGGCCTTCCGGTCCTCGCGGGTCCCGTGGTCGACCGATTCGGCTTCAAGAAGAGCCTCACCGCGTGCTTCTCGATCTTCGCCGCCGGCTATTTCCTGGTCGGCCTCGCCGGCATGCCACAGGGCGCGTCGCTGGTGAAGGCGCTCGGGCCGACGCTCTACTGCGCGCTGGCGCTCGCCGTCACGTCGATCGGTGGCTCGCTCATCAAGCCGTGCATCGTCGGCACGGTCGCGCGCACCACGACGCCCGAGACGAAGTCCCTCGGCTACTCGATCTACTACTCGCTCGTGAATTTCGGCGGCGCGCTCGGGCCGATCCTGGCCCTCTTCGTACGCGAGCGCTTCGGCTTCGCGGCCGTCTTCGTCGTCTTCGCCGGCACGTCGCTCGTCCTGGCCGCCGCCACGCTCTCCTTCTATTCCGAGCCGATCGCCGGCACGGGCGAGCAGCGGACGATGGGGAGGGTGCTCCGGGACGCCGCGCTGGTCTTCGCCAACCTCCGGTTCATGGCGTTCCTGCTGATCTTCTCCGGCTTCTGGATCATGTTCTGGCAGGTCTTCTTCACCCTGCCGTTCTACGCGACCGACGTGATCAAGTTCGAGAAGTTCGAGCTCCTCGAGACGGCGGACGCGTGGACCATCTGCTTCCTCACCGTGCCGGTCACGGCGCTCGCGAACTGGTTCCGCCCCATCAAGGCGATGACCCTGGGCTTCGCGCTCGCGAGCGCGTCGTGGCTCATCATCGCGTTCGGACGGACGTGGCAGGCCGTGGTCGTCGCGCTGATCCTCTTCGCGCTCGGCGAGATGATCCAGGCCCCCCGCTTCTACGAGTACGTGGCCGACCTCGCGCCGAAGGAGCAGGTCGGGACGTTCATGGGGTTCGCCTTCCTCCCGGTGGCGATCGGCTACTTCGTGGCGGGCTTCCTCAGCGCCTACCTGATCAAGCGCTACATCACCGAGCTGAACCGTCCCGAGGGGATGTGGTACGTCCTGTCGGCGATCGGCTTCGTGACGACCGCGCTCATGGTCCTGTACGACCGGTTCCTGGCGCCGAAGCCGGTCGCGACGGCCTGATCGCGGCTACAGCCGCGACCGCCCGCGTGTGAGCGCGAGCCGGAAGTCGTGCAGCGTGTCGGTGCCGCGCACGGCCACGCGCTTCAGCCGGAACGGGTCGGAGAGGTCGGGCAGGATGCCGCCGCGGATCACCGTGGCGGCGCGATAGCCGGCGCGCGCGACCGCGCCGACGGAGCGGTCGTCGAACGCGCCGTACGGGTAGCAGAACGAGACGACGGGCGCGCCGACGATCGACTCCAGGGTCTCGCGGCTCCCGCGGGTCTCCGCGTCGAGCTCGGCGTCGGAGAGCGGCGGGAGCGCGCGGTGTGTGGCGCCGTGCGAGCCGATCTCGATCCCCGCCGCGTGGAGCGTCCGGAGGCCGTCGGCCGAGAGGAGACGGTCGCCCGGCCGGTCCGCGTCCCAGTCGTTCTCGAGGCCGGTCTTCCCGGCGACGGCGAAGACCGTCGCGCCGAAGCCGCGTGCCGCAAGGAGCGGAAGGCCCTTCTCGAGCACGCCGGCGTAGCCGTCGTCGAACGTGATCACGACCCTCTTCTCCGGCGCGTCCGGGCGCTCCAGGAGGTCCCGCAGCGCGACGCCGCGGTAGCCCCGCGCGGCGAGGTGCCGGAGCTGGCGGTCCAGGAGGGTCTCGTCGACGCGCCACTTGTCGAGTGCCGAGCCGGGGCGGGGCGGCCCCACCTGGTGGTACATCAGGATCGGTGTGCCGGGGCGGCGGGGCCGCCACCAGGTGAAGCGCAGGGAGTAGGCGAGGAGGGCGGCTCCCCCTGCCGCGAGGGCCGGGCCGATCACGGGGCGGGCGCGGGGCGTGCCACGGCGCGCGCGCGCCGTTCCGGGGCCGTGCCGCGCGCCCGCTCGAGCTCGGCGAGCTTGAGGTATTTCAGCAGCGTGTTTCCGGTCGAGAGCGCGGCGTAGGTCAGCCCGGCACGTCCGTCCAGGACGCCGAGGCGGAGGAACGCCCGCTCGAAGAAGTCCCACAGGACGCGCAGCGGCAGGAGCCGCGTCCGGCCACGCCCCGACGCCCATTTCCCCTCCGCGGCGAGCGTGGTGTAGACGTCGAGCTTCTCCAGGTAGTGGGCGAGGTTCCGGTACGAGCGGTGGAGGACCCACTCGTCCAGGGCGTCGAGCGTCCCGTCGGCCACCACCCGCTCGTGGATCGGGTCATCGGTGAAGCGGGCCCGGCGGCGGTCGTAGAGCCTCACCGGCCGGACGACGGTGTCGCGCCCGAAGCGCAGCGGCCGGCCCAGGAACTCCAGTCGGATCGGAATCCGGAACGCGACGGGAGCGGTCCCCCTGGACCGCGCGATCTCCACCAGCCGGGCCCGCATCTCGACGGCGAGCTCGGCGGAGACGATCTCGTCGGCGTCGAGGGAGAGCACCCACGGGTGGCTCGCCAGCTCGGCGGCGGCGTTCTTCTGGCTGCCGAAGCCGTCGAAAGCGCGGACCAGCACCCGAGCACCGCGCTCGCGGGCGACCGCCTCGGTGCGATCGGTCGAGGCGGCGTCCACCACCACGATCACCTCGTCGGCGAACGCGACGGAGTCGAGCGTGTCCGGGAGGCGATCCTCCTCGTTGCGCGCGATGATGGTGACGCTCATCCGGGCCGCGGCGGGCCGGAGGGCGGGGAGAGTGGTCACCGGCGAAGTCTAGCCCTCGAGGTCTCTATACTCCGCGCCGTGTCCGACGCGGGCCGCCCCCCCGACGACCCCGAGGCGTCGGGCCGACTCCTGTTCGCCCTGGCGCTCCTGGTCGGGGCGCTGCTGCGGCTGATCCTCCTCGGCAACCCCGACCTCTTCGGGGGTGACGAGGGGGCCTGGGCCGTCGGCGCGCGCAACCTGGTCGAGGGAGGTCTCGGTCAGCTGCTCGGCCTCTCGCGCACGCCCCTCGGCGAGCCGGCCGGGATCCCGCCCCTCTTCCCGGCGCTCCTCTCGGTGATGGTCCGGATCTTCGGCGCGCAGGAGTGGGTCGTGCGCCTGCCGTCGGTCGGTGCGGGCCTGGTCGGCGCGTTCGTGCTCGAGCGGATCGTGCGGCGCGGCTACGGGCAGCCGGCGGGGCACCTGGCGGGCGCGTTCGCGGCCCTCTTCCCGCCGCTCGTGGCGGCGTCCCGCGCGGCCACCGTCGAGCCGACGCTGGTGGCCCTGGGCCTTGCCGGGATCATCTTCGGCCTCCGGGCTCTCGAGGAGGACCTCCCCGTGGAGGGCGCGGTCGCCGGGGCGTTCTTCGGGCTCGCGTTCCTCGCGAAGGGATACGCCGCGGGGCTGTTCGTGGCGCCGCTCCTCGTGGCTCTCGCCGCGCGCCGGCAGGTGCTGGCGCTGGGCCGGACGAAGAAGAGCCTGGCCCTGATGGCCGCCGGGTTCGTGCTCGTCGGCGGGGCGCACCTCCTCCTCGTCGCGATCCTCCGTCCGTCCGCGTTCGGCTTCCACCTGGCGAGCGCCTTCGGGTCTTCCCCTCAGGCGGCCCGCGCCGCGTTCGAGGCGACGGCGTTCGGGGCCGACCTGAAGACGATCGTCGGGACGCTCTTCCTCTTCCTGCCCGTTTTCGGCGTCGGCGTGGCGTTTCTGGGCCGCCGTGTGGGAGAGGCCGAGGAGGAGTCCGGCGCCACCTCGGGGGAACGGCGGCTCGCGCACGGGGCCCTGTGGGGCGCCTACGCGATCGAGTGCCTCATCGTGATCGTCGTGTCGGGCCGGCTTCGCCTCAACTCCATTCCGGTGATGCCGGTTCTGGCGGCGATGACCGGCCTCGGCGCCGCCGCCCTGCGCAATCCCGCCGCCGACGGGCGCGGCCGGTCGCGCGAGCGGCTGGCGGCGCTGGTGTCCGGTGCGATCGTCCTCGTCGTGGCGGCGCTCCTCATGGCCGCGCCAGACGACCCGCTCTTCGGCGGCCGGAGCCATCCGGTCGGGGCCGGGAGCGCTCTGGCCGCGATCGCCGCGAGCGCCGTGGGAGCCGCGATCCTGGCCTCGGGCCTGCCGGGACGTTTCGGCGGCCGGATCGCGACGGCCCTCCTCGCCGCGCTCCTGGCGGCGGCCGGGATCGAGTCGATGCACTGGATCCGGCGCGACCTCCTGACGCATCGGACGGGAGCGCGGGAGGTCGCCGAGCAGATCGCGCCGGCGCTCGCCCCTCTCTCGCCGCAGGAGCTCTCGTTCCGGTCCGCGGAGCCGGACGCCCTGGCGTTCCGGCTGTTCCGCACGGGGCGGTCGTTCAGCGGCGTCCCGTCGGCCGAGGTCCTGTCTCGCGAGGCCGAAGAGACGCGGATCCGGTGCTGGGCCTACCGGGACGGCGCCGCGCCCGGAGCCGCGGCCCCGCCCCTGGACGCCAGGGCTTGGCTGGCGTCCAGCGCGCGGGACGTGACGGCCGAGGTGGACGCGAGGGCGGGCCGTGCCACCGGCCTCAGGGTCTTCGTTCCCGCGGGCCGGTAGAATCCGGCCGCCATGAGTACCGTTCTTTTCGCCGATCGTGACGGCGCCGCTCTCGGACCGCTCGGCGCGCGGACGATCCCGGCGCTCCTTCCCCTGGGCGCGACGCCCGTTCTCGAGAAGAACCTCGAGGCCCTCGTCGCCGCCGGGATCCGCACCGCGCTCCTCGTGGTGGGGCCGCGTGGGCTCGAGGTGGAACGCCGCTTCGGGAAGGGGATCCGCTGGGGGATCGCGCTCGAGTACGTGCGGGTCCAGGACGGCGAGAGCGCGCTCGACGTCCTGAAGCGCGTCGAGGGGCGGCTCGACGGCGACACGCTCGTCGTGAGGGCCGACGTGGACCTCCACGAGGCGATCGGTGAGTTCGTGGACGGGGTGGCGGATCGCACCGAGCCGGCCGTCGCGGCGACGCGGGACGGCCGCCTCGCCGGGCTGTGGCGGCTCGCACCGGGAGCGCTGAAGAAGGCGGGTCTGCCGCGCGAGCCGGCGTCGGAGGAGTGGCAGATCGCCGCCGACCACGCCGCGCTCGAGCTGAAGAGGCCGGTTCGCTGGCTCGACTCGGTGTCGGCGTATCGGGCCGCCGACCGCGCCGCCACGCCCGCCGTCTCGGACCGGGCGGAGGTCGACAAGCGCGCGGCCCTCGGACCGGGAAGCACCGTGGCTGAGGAGGCGGTCGTCCTCTCCTTCGCGAAGCTGAACGAGGTGAGCGTCCTCTCGCGGAGCGTCGTGCCGTCGGGCGTCACGCTCCAGAACGCCGTGGTCGCCGGGAACCTGGTGGTGGACGGGACGAGCGGCGCGCCGACGGCCCTCTCCGATCACCTGCCGCCCCGCTCCGGGAAGATCGCCGGCGGAGGGCGCCTCGGGGGGCTCGCCGCGTTCGTGCTGTCCCTGCCGCTCTGGCCGGTCGCGTTCGGCTGGAGCTTCGTCGCCAACTCCGGCCGGGCGACGCGCGCGGTGGTGCTGAACGGCAACGCCGGGGGCACCGATGCCGAGGGGCGGCCGCGCCGGGCGCCGTTCCAGACGTTCCTGTTCGAGACCGCGGTGCCGATCCTCCGTGACCTGCCGCTCCTCCTCTCGGTCGTCTCCGGCAAGCTGTCGCTCACCGGCGTCGCACCGCTCACGCCTCAGGAGGAGGCCGCCCTGACCGGCTGGGAGGCGGCGCGCCTGGAGGCGCGCCCGGGCCTTCTCTCCCGCTCGCGGATGGTCACTCCTCCCGGTGCACCGCCGGAGGTCGCACGGCTCGTCGACGCGTTCGACGCCCGAGGCGGGACGTCGGGCGTGGTCGCGCTCGCGCTCTCCCGCCTCGCGTCGGCGCGAGCGGTCACGGCGCCGAAGGCCTGGAACCCCGACCAGCTGGCGGAGCCGGGATGAACCGGGACGTGAGCGAAGCGAACCGGCTGCCTCTGGCGGAGCGAGAGGCGAGGTCTCTGGCGGGGGTCGAAGACCCCCGCAGTAACGGAAGGTACGCGCGGGAGGGCGGGAGCGAAGCCCCGCGCTCACGATGAACCGGGACGAGAGCGAAGGGAACCGGCTGCCTCTGGCGGAGCGAGAGGCGAGGTCTCTGGCGGGGGTCGAAGACCCCCGCAGTAACGGAAGGTACGCGCGGGAGGGCGGGAGCGAAGCCCCGCGCTCACGATGAGCTTCGACGACACGGCCGACGTTTACGGATCGCCCCATCAGGCTCCGGCCGCGGAGCTGGTCGTCCTCTCCCCGTACGACGGCTCGGAGGTGGGGCGGCTCCCGCGTCCTACCGCGGCGGACGTGGAGGCCGCGGTCGCCCGCGTGGCCGGAGCGTTCCCGAAGACGCGTCGGATGCCGACGTTTCGCCGCGTCGAGATCCTCCGCACCATCGCCGAGACGATCCTGCGGCGGAAGGACGAGCTGGCGGTGGTGATCGCGCGCGAGGCGGGCAAGCCGCTGCGCGCCGCCCGCGTCGAGGCCGAGCGGGCCTCCGCTACGTTCTTCGCCGCCGCCTCCGAGGCCGAGCGCCGCGCCGGCGACGTCCTCCCGCTCGACGTCAACTCCGCGTCCCTCGGACGGATCGGGCTGGTGAGGCGCTTCCCGATCGGTCCGGTCCTGGCGATCACCCCGTTCAACTTCCCGCTCAACCTGACGGCGCACAAGGTGGCGCCGGCGCTGGCGGTGGGGGCGCCCGTCGTGCAGAAGCCGGCCTCGCAGACGCCGTTCTCCGCGCTGGTGATGCAGGAGATCGTGCGAGACGCGGGCTGGCCCCCCGAGGCGTACGCGGTGCTGCCGCTCGGGGGCGCCGAGGCCGAGCCGCTCGTGACCGACCCGCGCCTGCCGGTGGTGTCGTTCACCGGCTCCGGCGCGGTCGGCTGGCGGCTGAAGAGTCTGGTGCCGAAGAAGCGGGTGGCGCTCGAGCTGGGCGGCAACGCCGCGGTGATCGTCCATTCCGACGCGGACCTCGACGACGCCGTGAATCGCGCCGTCTCGGGCGCCTTCGGCTACGCCGGGCAGTCGTGCATCTCGCTCCAGCGCACCCTGGTCCACCGCCCGGCGTTCGTCGCGTTCCGCGACCGGATGCTCGAGAAGGTGTCTCACCTCGTCGTCGGCGACCCGCTCCACGAGGCGACCGAGGTGGGACCGATGATCTCGGTCGCCGAGGCCGAGCGCGCGCTCACCTGGATCGAGGAGGCGCTCGCCCACGGCGCCCAGCTCCTGTGCGGGGGGCGCGCGAACGGTCCGCTGCTCGAGCCGACCGTCCTCACCGAGACGCGGCGGTCCATGAAGGTGGAGTGCGCCGAGGTCTTCGCGCCGGTCGTGACGCTCACCGCCTACGACGACTTCGAGGAGGCGCTGGCTCGCGTGAACGACTCCCCCTACGGTTTGCAGGCGGGCGTCTTCACCCGCGACCTGGGACGCATCCTGCGGGCTCACGACGCGCTCGAGGTGGGCGCGATCCTCATCAACGACGTCCCGACCTGGCGCGCCGACCGGATGCCGTACGGTGGCGTGAAGGACTCCGGCTCGGGGCGCGAGGGACCGGCCTACGCGATGGACGAGCTGACCGAGCCCCGCCTCCTCGTGCTGCGACCCTGACGGGACGAAGAAGGAGATCCGATGTCCGACGAGCATCTGTTCGGGGTCCACGCCACGTGGAGCCCCGTCACGCGGGAAGGGACGCTCGCCAACGACGGCGGCACCGCGACTCTGTCCCACGCCGGTGCGGTGGCGCTCGGCGGCAAGGGCGGGGCCGTGAACCCCGAGGAGCTGCTGCTCTTCGCCGTCTCCGCCTGCTTCTCCCAGACGTGGGCGATCTTCCTGGCCAAGCTGAGGGTACAGATCGACGCCCCCGTGGTCGAGGCGACGTGCACGGTGGACAAGGACCCGGCGGGCGGCTTCCGGGTGACGCGCATCGAGCTCGCCCCGCACGTTCCGGCGGCGCTCTGGGCGGAGCGGCGGGCCGACCTCGAGAAGACGCTCCAGCTCGCCGAGAAGTACTGCATCGTCTCCAAGGCGGTGCGCGAGGGGAAGGAGCTGCGGGTCACGCCGAGGCTCGTCTGAGCCGTTCGCGTCGCTGGGTAGACTGGCCGGCGTGCTCGCGGCCCTCGGTCTGACCCTCCTCCTGGCGCCGCCTCCTTCCGGGGCGGGCTTCGTCGGGAGCGTCCGGTGCGGGAGCTGCCACAGGAAACAGCACGAGGTCTGGGCGAAGGACTGGCACGGACGGGCCCTCTCGGTGGCCGCGCCGGCGACCGTCGAGGGTCGGTTCGAGCCCCCGCACGTCTTCGAGAAGGGCTCGACGCGTGCGGAGACGTCGCGACGCGGCGACTCGTTCGTCATGAAGGCGCTCGACCGGGCCGGCCTCGCGCGCGACTTTCCGGTCGCCTTCACGGTGGGCGGACGCCGCATGCAGGACTACCTCACGCCCTTCCCGGACGGCCGCCTGCAGGTCCTGCCGATCTACTGGCACGTCACCGGCCGGGGCGAGTGGGTCGACCTGACGACGCTCAAGCAGGGCGCGCTCCACCCGGAGCATCCCTTCTTCTGGACGAACTACGCGCGCACCTTCAACAAGGAGTGCCTCTCGTGTCACGTCACCGGTGAGTCGATCGGGTGGGACGAGGTGTCGCGCACGTTCCGGACCTCGTGGGCGGAGCCCGGGGTCGCCTGCGAGGCGTGCCACGGGCCCGGTGCCAGGCACGCTCGCGACGGTCTGGCGCGCTCCGTCGTGCGACCCACTGGGCTCCCGCCGGAGCGGGGAGCCGCGATCTGCGCCGCCTGCCACGCCCCGCGGGCGCCGTGGCGCTCCTCGTTCGGCGCGGCCGCGCGCTTCCGGCCGGGCCAGACCTTCGAGGAGGTGTTCGAGCCGCTCACGCCGATCCTCGGCCCGGGCGACCTCTCCGGTGATTTCTGGATCGACGGCCGCCCGTCGGCCGGCTCCTTCGAGTCGGCGGCGCTCGGGCAGTCGGCGTGCGCGCGGAAGGGCGGGGTGACGTGCTTCACCTGCCACACGCCGCCTCACGGCCCGGGCGGGCTCTCCGAGCTGAAGCCGGCCGCGCGGTCGGACGAGGTGTGTCTCGGATGTCACCGCGCGCACGCGGCGCCGCCGGCGGCGCTGACGCACGGCTTCCATCCCGCGGGGAAGGCGGGCTGCCTCTCCTACCACATGCCCCGCACCGTCACCGGTGTACTCGACCCGCAGGCCGATCACTCGATCGACGTGCCGAACCCGGAGAACCGGCGCGACTTCGGCATCCCGGACGCGTGCGGGACGTGTCATCCGCAGAAGCCGGCCGAGTGGGCCGTGGCCGAGCTCGAGAAGCGCTTCCCGGGCTCGGCCCGGCGCGAGCGCCGCCGCCGCCTGGCGAGGGCGACGAACCTCTGGCTCGCCCAGGACTCCGCGGCTGAGCCGGCGTTCGTGGCGCTACTGGCGGACGGCGAGGAGTCCTTGCTGATGCGCGCGAACGCGGCGACGGCGCTGGGCTCGACGCGCGGCCCGGGACCC
>CAYLNK010000178.1:0-13397 GCA_964384675.1 uncultured Holophagales bacterium
GCCCTGGTGGGCGCGACGCTCGTGGACGGCACCGGCGCGGCGCCGGTGCGCGAGGCCGTGGTGGTGCTCCGCGACGGGCTCGTCGACTGCGCCGGGAGCCGCGCCGCCTGCCCGGTGCCCGAGGGGATCTCCGTGACCGACGTCGCCGGCGCGTGGATCACCCCGGGCCTCGTCGACGCGCACGTCCACTTCTCGCAGACCGGCTGGGCCGACGGCCGGCCCGACGCGTTCGACGTGCGCGCGCGGTATCCCTGCGAGGAGGTCGAGGCGGGGCTGAAAAGGGACCCGGAGCGCTTCCTGCGCTCGTATGCCTGCTCGGGCGTGACCAGCGTCTTCGACGTCGGCGGCTACCCGTGGAGCCTCCGGCTCCCCGGTCGTGCCGAGGCGCGGCCCGAGGCGCCGCGCGTGGTGGCCGCCGGGCCGCTCCTCGCCACGATCGACTTCTGGCTCAACCTGCCGGCCGAGCGGCAGTTCCTGTATCTGAAGGACGAGGAGTCGGGCCGCGCCGGGGTGAGGTACCTCGCCGGCGAGGGGGCGCGGGCGATCAAGGTCTGGTACATCGTCACACCTGACCGGCCCGTCGAGGCGTCCGCGCCGGCCGTCCTCGCGGTGGGGGAAGAGGCGCGGAGGAGGAGCCTCCCGCTGATCGTCCACGCGACCGGGCTCGCCGAGGCGAAGGTGGCGGTACGGGCCGGAGCGAAGCTCCTGGTCCACGGCGTCCTCGACCGTCCGGTGGACGACGAATTCCTCGCGATCGCGAAGAAGGGCGGCACGATCTACTGCCCGACGCAGACCGTGCTGCGCGGCTACGTGCGGATCGCCGAGTCGATCGCGACGAGGACGGCGCCGCCGGTGGACGATCCGAACGGCTGCGTCGACCCCACGACGCGCGCGCACCTCGCCGAGACCGCCTCCCTGGAGACGGGGGCGACGACGCAGAAGGTGGCGGAGCGGGCCGCGCGCACCGCCGAACGCGAGGCGATCGCGGCGGCTAACCTGAGGCGCGTCCGCGACGCCGGCATCCCGATCGCCATGGGGACCGACGCCGGGAACCCCGGCACGCTCCACGGCGTCTCGGTCCACGCCGAGATGGAGGCGATGCAGGCGGCCGGGCTCACGCCGATGGAGGTGCTGGTGGCGTCGACGCGGGGCGGGAGCCTGGCGCTCGGTCTCGAGAAGGAGATCGGGACCGTCGGGAAGGGGAAGCGGGCCGACCTCCTGGTGCTGGACGCCGACCCGACGGCGAGCACCTCGGCGTTCCGGAAGCTTCGCTCGGTCGTGCGTGACGGCGTCATGCGATCGGTGAAGGAGCTGGCGGCCGCGGCCGCGGCGCCGTCGCCGCCGCCGCTCGACGGGCCGTCTCCTCAGGGCGTGAGGCGGACCTCCAGCTCGCGCGTCACGGGGGCGAACGTGTTGCTCGTCCCGTCCGTGATCCTGGCCGTGAGCGTCACCTGCGCCCGGAGGGGCGGGCCCGAGAGCTGCTCCTCGTGGTTGATGACCACGCGAGCGGACGTGGGGAGGGGGCCGGTCTTCGGTACGGGTACCGTCCGCGTCGCGCGGTACTCCTTCCCGCGGACGCCGATCAGGATGGCGATGATCGAGAGCTCTTTCGGTCTGGCGAGGTTGTCCTGCTCGACGTACTTCCACGACAGCTCGAGCGCCAGCGCGCCCGCCTTCGACGCGCCGACCTTGACGTCCTGAAGCTCGACCCGCGCCTTCACGCTGCCGTCGCCGGGGACCGGGGCGGCGGCGAGGGGTCGAGCGAGGAGCGCTGCGGCGAATGCGACGGTCCGGAATGCGTGGATCTTCATAAGCCCAGGGTAGCAAGCGGCGCTTGACCGGGTGGGGGCGCCTCTGGTCCTCTCGCCGCCGTGACGGGAGACGACGTCCGAGAGGTCCTCGCGGGCCTCGACCTCGAGCGCCTGGCGGCGATCGCGCGCCAGGGTCCGGAGCCGCTCTTCGCGACGATCAGCGGGGCTCATCTCTACGGGTTCGCCTCGCCCGACAGCGACGTCGACCTGCGCGGCGCCTTCCGCCTGCCCCTGCGCTCCGTGGTGGGGCTTCGCCCCGCGAAGGAGACGCTCACCCTCTCGGGCGACGTCGACGGGATCGACCTCGACTGGGTGGCGCACGACGTCCGCAAGTTCGCCCGGATGATGACCGAGCACAACGGCTACGTCCTCGAGCAGCTCTTCTCGCCCCTCGTCGTGCTCACGACGCCGGAGCACGAGGAGCTCGTCGCGCTCGGCCGCGGCTGCGTCACGCGGCCGCTGATCCGCCACTACCTGGGCTTCGCGAACGGGCGGCGTCGGCGCCTGCGGGAGCCGGGGGCGACGGTGAAGCACCTGCTGTACGCCTACCGCGTCTATCTCACCGGCATCCACGCGATGAGGAGCGGGACGATCGACTCGAGCCTCCCGAGCCTGGACTCCGAGTACCGCATCCCGCAGGTGGCCGAGCTCGTGGCGCGGAAGAGAGAGGGGGCGGAGGCGCTCGAGCTGGGGGCGGACGAGCTGCCCCGGCACGAGGCCGACCTCGACGCCCTCGAGCGGCGCCTGACGGAGGCGCACGGGGAGAGCCGGCTTCCCGACGAGGCGACGACACGCGGCGAGCTGGAGGATCTGGTGATCCGCCTCCGCCTCGCCCGATGAGCCGATCGGACTTCGACCCGTCCCGTCACGCGATCTTCGTCACGCTCGCGGGGAGCCAGGCCCACGGCACCGCCCGCGACGGGTCGGACGTCGACGTGCGGGGGGTGTGCGTGCAGCCCCTCGAGAGCCGTCTGTCTCTCTTCCCGGCGTTCGAGCAGTCGGACGCCCCGCTCGAGGGCGCTCTCGCGCTCTCGGTCGCCGACCGGCTCCGCCGGCACCCGACCGCCTCGCGCGGCATGAACGTCAAGGTCGAGTGCACGCTCGTGGAGGTCGCCAAGCACCTGACGCTCTGCGCGGCCGGGAACCCGAACGCCCTGGAGGTGCTCTTCGCCGACGAGCGGGACTGGGTGCACGAGACCCCGGCGTGGCGCCACCTGGTCGAATCGCGGCGGCTGTTCCTCACGCGCAAGGTCACCGAGACGTACCTCGGCTACGCGCTGGCCCAGCTGAAGAGGATCGAGACGCATCGCGGCTGGCTCCTCCGCCCACCGGCGCGGAAGCCGGAGCGATCCGACTTCGGCCTCCCCGGAGAGCCGACGCTCGGGCGCGAGGACCGCGATCGGATCGAGCGGGCGGTCGCCGACCGGCTGCGGGACTGGGCTCTGGACGACCTCGAGATGCCCAGGGGAACCCGGGTGGTGCTGCGCGAGCGGCTGGAGGCGTTCCATCGGCAGGTCCTGGGCGACGGCCCGGACGTGGAGGAGAGACGTCACGACGCGGCAACGCGCAGCCTCGGCCTTCCCGCCGCCGTGACCGGGACGCTCGCGGCCGAGCGCCGCTACCGGGCCGCGCTCCGGCACTGGCAGTCCTACGAGACGTGGAAGAAGGAGCGCAACCCGGCCCGCGCCGCCCTCGAAGCGCGATTCGGCTACGACACCAAGCACGCGATGCACCTGGTGCGGCTGATGCGGACCGGGGTCGAGATCGTCGAGACGGGTGAGCTGCGCGTCCGGCGCCACGACGCCGCGGAGCTGATCGCCATACGGGATGGCGCGCTCCGCCACGACGAGCTCCTCGCCGAGGCGGAGCGCCTGCGTCTCCGGATGCGGGAGGCGGCGCCTCGCTGCCTCCTCCCCTCCGACGTCGACCCGCGCGCGATGGACCGGGTGTTCCGTGAGCTGGTGACGTCGGAGGCCTGACCCGGCCTCAGCCCGCGGAGAGCCGCCGGATGAGCTGCACCTGTCCCGCGTGGTAGACGGCGTGGCAGGTGATCCCGAGGATCAGGTCGAACCGCTCGGGGTCGGCGCCGCCGTCGCCGAGCCCGGCCACCACGGCGGCCAGCTTCTTCTGCTCGGACTCCAGCGCCCCGCGGACCGCGTCCCACGGCAGCGCCTTCGGCCCGGACAGCTCGAACCAGTCCTCGCCCTCCAGCACGAACGGCTCGAGCGGCGTGGCGGCGAGGCGTCCCCGCACGGAGCGGACGCAGTACGCGTGGTGGAGCGCGATCTCGGCGATGCTGTGCCTCCCGGGCGCGGGGCGGAAGGACGCCAGCTCCGGCGTCACGCCGTCGAGCGCGGCCTTCATGTCGGGACCGTGCCAGGCGCCCGGGCCGTATCCCTCGTCGAGGAGCCTCGTCGCGACACGGGCGTCGAGCCCGCTCTTCATGTCGGTGGTGATGCTCATGGGACCTCCTTGCGGTCGGAGGTCAATCTGGGGCGAGGAGGGCGGACCTTTCTTGGAGGATCTTGCGGTCCCCCTTCGACGCCTGCCGGAACCGGCGCGGCGAGACGCCCGCGACGCGGTGGAACGTCCTCACGAAGTTCGAGAGGTCCCCGAACCCGACGTCGAAGGCCACCTCGGTGATCGTGCGGTCGTCCCCGGCGAGGAGACGGGCCGCGCGCCGGAGCCGCGAGCGGACCAGGTACTGGTGCGGCGTTACCCCGAGGACGGCCGCGAAGAGACGGAGGAAGTGGAACGGGCTGAGGCCGGCTTCACGCGCGGCGTCCTCGAGGTCGATCGGCTCGTGCGACAGCGCGTCGATCCGGAGCGCCGCCTCCACCGCGCGGCGTCGATCGCGCGCCCGGGCCTCGACCGGCTTCCGCTCCCGTCCGGAGACGATGGAGACGAAGCGGGACGCGAAGAGCATTCCCGCCTCGCCGGGGTCCACGTCGCTCTGCCCATGGGCCGAGGCGAGCGCCAGCTCGCCGAGCACCATCAGCTCGGGGAGCGGCGGGACGCAGCCCGTCCGCCAGATCGTCGTCGGCCCGCCGAGGGTCTCGACCAGCTCGGGCGCGAGATGGAACGAGAGGCAGCGGTCCCCCACGGCGTGGTCGTGGGTGCAGACGTACTCGTCGCCGGGGTGGCCGACGAGGATCGACCCGGCGACCAGCTCGTACGAAGCGCCCCGCAACCGGTAGCCGAAGCTCCCCTCGCGCACGTACGAGACCGAGTAGCCGTCGTGCCGCTCGACGAACGGCTCCTCTCCCGGCCCCACGGTGCAGCGGTAGTCGATCACCTGGATCGCCCCGCGGGTCAGAACGGTCGCGGCCGCCATCCGGAGAGGATATCCGTCTCGGCGCTGGCGGGGCCCGCCGGGCCCCGTGCTACGACGCTCAGGTGAAGCCACGCCCGGGCCGCGGCCCGCAGGCGCCACGTCCGCCGCCCGACCCTCCCGGGGCCGTGGCGAACGACGAGATCTGGCGCTCGGCGCCCTCGGCGCCGCAGGCCACGCACTCGACTCCGTCCTCCGCCTGCCCGAAGCTCCGGATCTCCTCGAACCGCTCCCCGCATTCCGGGCACCGGTACTCGTAGAGGGGCATCAACGCTCTCCTTCCGGCCCGGGCGCTTCGGGTGCGGCGGCCGCGGGCTCCGCGGGCCCGGAAGAGCGCGAGCCGCAGGTCCCGCCGCCGGCGGGACCGGGCGACATTCAGGTCGCGACGCCCAGCCGAGGCAGGACGACGCGCTGGAGGAGGATCCAGCCGGCCAGGAAGACCCCGAGGGCGGCGAGGTCGCTCACGGCACCTCCCCGGGAGCCCTTCGGAGCGGATTATGGCAACTCATGAATGCGAATATACCTGAATGGTCATATAAAGTCAAGCGCCCTCCCGGAAAGCGAAAAGGCCCCCCGGGGTGGAGGGCCTTGCTGCGTTGTCGCTTCGGGGTGGTGGTAGCGCGTACGGGATCGAACCCGTGTTACCGCCGTGAGAGAGCGAATCTAACGCCCACGCACTACCTTCCGCACTAGACCGCACGTGGACGCACGATAGTAGTAAATAGCCGATCGCATTGACTGCGATGACTCCTGGCCCTAACGTATGTGGGCGCACCGAAGCGCACCAATAAGGCGCCATGGCGCCACCTACGGCGCCACTTGGAGGGCGGGATGACCGAGAAAGCGACGAGACGGGAGGCCACCCCACCCGTGTCGTTCCCGGACGTCTTCCCAGGCCGCACCTTTGTCACCACGGGCGAGGTGGCGAGGGCATTCGGCTACACCACGGAGCACGTTCGCCGGGAAGTGAGGAAGGGCCGTCTTCTCGCCGTCGGTGTGGGCCGCGCCCAGCGGATCGCGGTCGAGTCCGTCCGCTCGTGGATGGGCACGATGTGGCGAGAGAGGCTGGGGGAGACCGTCCCGGAGAACCCGGAGAAGCTGTAGCGCAGAGAAACCTCGAGCCCGGGCCGTAACTCTTGGCGGAGACGGCGGCCCGGGCTCGTTCGACCAACCCGCGAGGGTAGGCTCGCCGAGTCTACCCCCCCCAGCACCATGGGAGACACGACGATGACCGACCTCAGTGATCTCGACCGACTCCACGGCGCCGCGCTCGACCAGCGGCTCCGCTCGGCCCTCCGCGAGGCCCAAGAGCGCCTCCACCGGGCCGGCGTGCCCAACCCCGTCGACGTGCTCGAGCGCCACATCGTCCGGACGCTCGCCCTCACGCTGAACGGGATCGACCTCCTGGCCGGCCAGGCCGCCCCCGAGGTGCGCCAGTGAGCGCGCGTCCCGTTCCGCCCATCCTCATCACCGAGGCGTCCGCGCCTGCGTGGAGCGACCCAGCCCGGGCGCCATGGCTTCACCGTCTGCAGCCCTCCCGCTTCGTGGCTGGCATCCTCTATCCGTCGAAGGGCGAGATTCGGGCGTGCGCCGCGTACTACGGGGGTTCAGAGCGCCGCGCGATGGCTGAGGTTCGGGCCTGTCTGACGGATGCGCCCAGCGGTACCGCCTGGCTCGCGACATTCGACGCTCCCGCCCCGCCGATCGGAACGCCCGACACGGCCACGCCGACCGCCGTCCGCTTCTTCGAGGTGCGTTCGTGAGCGCGCTCCGCAAGGTCGCTCCGCAAGGTGTCGCCGTCCGCGTGACGGCGGTCACGAACGTGACCCGTACTCTGCCTCGCCACGACGTCGACGCCCGCGCCGGTTCCCTCGGCCTCGGGGATCCCAGCCTCGAGCGACTCGGGACCATCTTCGTGCCAGAGAGCCTCGGGTGCGCCATCGCCGCCGCCGGGGCTGGGCTTGGCGACCTTCTCCAGGGTCTTCGGGCGGTCGACTGGCGCCCCAAGGGCGGCGAGACGTACCTCCTCTTTCCCAAGCCCGGGGAAGCCATCGGCGACCGTACCGACCGAGTCGCATTCGAGCGGACCTTCGAGATCCACGGCGTACGGGTCAGCGCGCAGCTGTCGGCTCCGCCGCGTGCCTGTACTCAGCTCTGGCTGACCGATGCTCCCGGGCCCACGCTTCGCGGCGGAGGGAGGGGCGAGGCCTTCATGACCATCGGGTTCATCCCCGGCCCTGCGAGGGACGAATTCGACGTGTCGCGGAGGCGCACGCGCCCGGCACTCACCGACTGACCGGACACGCGCCGGGCGGGCGCCGGAGCTGATCCCTCTGACGACCGGGAGCGACCACGCCCGCTCCTTCCCGCCCGGCGCTCTTCTCCGGGCGTGGAGGAATGAGGCGTGGACCGTGTCGAAGACCGAACCGACCCCCGAGGAGGTGGCCCTCTTGAAGGCCGGCGCACTTGCACGGGATGCCGGGCTCGACCCCGTTGAGGTGCTCACGCGAGCTACGACGACGGCGCTCGGCTCACGGAAGCGCGGACGACCCGAGCTCGACCTAAGCACAGGCCTCTCCCGAGCGAGCCAGCTCGTGGACCTGCGCGAACTGGAGAGCGTGTCAAGGGCTGCCGACACCGCCCGGCGAGCCGGTCAGGATCCCACAGAGGCCGCGCTCGATACGCTGGTAGCGCTCTGGTACGGCCGGATCGAGAAGGGAGCCGCCCACTTCAGGGCCGGACTCGAGCGGCCAGAGACGCGCGTCCGACGGCAGGCCAGAGAGGGGCTCATTCGACTGCTCGAGCAACTCCCGTCGACTGTCACGGCATCCGTCGTGAGGGCATGTCTCCGCCCCATGGCGCTGGACGTGGTGAATAGCCAAGGGAGCGGCAAGCGGATCTCTCACCGGCTTGTCGCCACGAAGGTCTATGCACGGCACCACCACGATGCCCTCGTGATGGGGCCGGTCGTGATCTCGAGACAGCTTGAGATCGACAACTCAGAGCGCGCCTTGGACCGCCTATTCGAGAAGCTTGAGGACGCCGCGAAACGCTCGCCTGGCGCGTTCAGAGACCTCCTTCTTCAAGGCATGGCGGAGTGGAGACCCCGGAAGAAATAGGGGCCGTTTGTTCCGGTGGTTCGCGTTAGGTGCGGTCCCTACCTTGGGTTCTGGATACGAAAGGAGCCGCACATGCCGAAGCTTGCCGATGGGCGCCGGCGGAAGACACAGATGCCGACCGCGCCTCTCGCCCTCTCACTCGCCCAGGCCGCCGCGGTGATCGGCGTCTCGGTCAGGTTCTTCGAGGGGCTACCGATCGGCCGCCTCCGAATCGGCCGTCGCGCCCTGGTCCCCATGGCCGAGCTCCAGAAGTACGTTGCCCGGAACACCGAGCCCCCGGAGGCCGCGTGAAGGCGTCACCACCGCCCGCCAGAGACGGCGACGGCCCCCGTGTCAGCGGGGACCGTCGTGGGGACATCGGACATGGATCGGACGTGACGATGATACCTCTCCTCTCCGCGCTACAGGAGGTCGCTCGCGGCGCCATCCGGGCGCGTCGGTCGACCCCGGGCAGCGCCATAGGGCACCGGGCGGCCCGCATCCTCCGAGGCCTGGCCCGCGACCTGTCGCGCCGCGTCCGCGCTGTCGAGCTCCGCGAGCGGCGGCGCAAGGTGCCCGCGTGAGCCGCGGCCCGAGCGTCCTCGCCCAGCTCCGCGACGCCGAGGCCGAGCAGGCCCGCCGACTCGAGGAGCTGAGGGCGGACATCGCCGACCTCTCGACGTCGGGGGACGTCCCGGATCCGTCCCGCTCCCTCGTCGCCGCTCTCCTTCTGGCCGACGCCGCGACGGTCGATCGGGTCCTCCAGGAGGTGCGCCCGGACGAGCTGTCTACCGAGGCGATGGGACAGGCGCTCGCGGCGATCGCCGAGGTGCGGTCCCGGGCCCTCGCCGCCGACCTCGTGACTGTGACGGGGGAGCTCCGGCGCCGCGGCCGGGATGACGCCGCCGGAGCGGTCGCCGGGCTCGACCTAACCGCCGTCCTCGTGGACTCGATCGACGCCTACGCGCGGCTCGTTCGCGAGGAGGCCCTCCGGCGCTCGGCCGCGCCCACGCTCGAGCGCGCCGCACGGGACCTCCGGGACGGGGCGCGCGTCGACGACGTGCTCGGCCACGTGGCGCGGGTCCTCCCGACCCGTGGCGCGCTGGCACTCGCGCCCGAGCCCGAGACGGAGACCTGGCCGGCTCGCCGCCCGCTCCCGCCGATCGCCGCGCCGGTCCCGACGCTCCCGCCCGAGCTGCTCCCCGCCGCCCTGCGCCCTTGGCTCGGCGACGTCGCCGAGCGAGTGTCCGTCCCGCTAGAGTTCCTGGCCGCACCGGCGATCGTCGGGCTCGGGAGCGTGATCGGGCGCTCCATCGCCCTCCGCCCCATGCCCAAGGATGACTTCGCTGTCCCGGCGAACCTCTGGGGCGGGATCATCGGGCCCCCCGGAGTCATGAAGACCTCGGCCGTCGACCAGGCCCTCCGTCCGATTCATCGGCTGGCAGCTCTCGCGCGCAAGGCCCACGAGGACGCGCAGGCTACCCGGGACGCAGACGAGGAAGCGTTCGAGGCTCGGCGGAAGGCCATCCGCGGAAAGCTCGAGAGGGCCGCCAAGAAGGCCGACGCGGCCGACCTCGCCAACGTCAAGGACGAGCTGCGATCGCTCGCCGCGGAGGAGGCGCAGGGCGAGGTCCGAGAGCGTCGGTTCACCACGTCCGACGCCACGATCGAGAAGCTCGGCGCGCTCCTCACCCAGAACCCGCGCGGGCTACTGATCGTGCGGGACGAGCTGACCGGATGGCTCCGCGGTCTCGACCGCGAGGACCGCGCCCAGGATCGAGCCTTCTACCTCGAGGCTTGGAACGGAACGTCGTCGTTCACCGTGGACCGGATCGGGCGCGGGACGCTCCACGTCGACGCCTTGTGCCTGTCGATCGTCGGCGGTATCCAGCCGGGGCGCCTCTCGTCGTACGTGCGCGGCGCGATCGCCGGTCAGGATGACGCCGACGGTCTTATGCAGCGCATCCAGATGCTGGTCTGGCCCGACGCCTACGGCGAGTGGCGGCACGTCGACAGGTGGCCGGCCCGCGACGCAAGGGATCGCGCGTATGCGATCGTGGAGCGTCTGGCGGATCTCGACCCCGCGGCGATGGGAGCCGAGACGGACGACGGCGAGTTGCCGTACCTCCGGTTCGCGCCGCAGGCCCAGGGCCTCTTCCTCGAGTGGCGGGCCGACCTCGAGCGGCGTGTGAGGGGCGAGCTCGGCGCGACCCCAGCGTATGAGAGCCACCTGGCGAAGTACCGCTCCCTACTCCCCAAGCTCGCGCTCGTGATCCATCTCGTCGACGTGGCCGACGGTGGCAGGCCCGGCCCCGTGACGCTCTCGGCCACTGTGACTGCGGCCGCATGGTGCGACTTCCTGGAGGCCCATGCCCGGAAGGTGTACGCGGCCGAGCTGACCGGCAACGCGTCCGCCGCCCACGCTCTCGCCGATCGGCTCCTGTCGGGCGCGGTCCGAGACGGGGTCACCGTCCGGGAGGTTAGCCGGCGTGAGTGGTCCGGACTCGACCGGTCCGGTGTCGTGTACCAGGCCGCGGAGGTCCTCGCCGGGCTCGGATGGCTCCGGATCGAGACGCTCGACACCGGCGGGAGACCGTCCGAGGTCCTCCGCCTACACCCCGACCTCCGGAGGTCATCATGACGGGATCAACCCCCCCGCCGTTCCGATCCAGGTGGGCCGAGTGGGTCCCGTCCGACCCCTCGTCTTCTGGGACGTGCCCTACCCCCGAACCGCCAAAACTGACAAAAGCCCCCGATACCCCCCTTTTTGGCGGTTTTGTCGGGTACCCCCCTGTGCCCATCCTGAGAATCGAGGGGTCAGCGGCTCATCCCTGCGCCTCCGGATGCGGGGCCGACGCCGGCCCCGAGGCCGTCTGGTGCCCGCCGTGCTGGCAGGCCCGGCAGGGACGCGTCCTCCGCTTCGACCCCGGCCGCCGTGCTCGTGCCGTCGCCCGCGAGTCCGCCCGGCCCTGCTCGTCCTGCGGGGGGAACGTCCGGCGGTTCACCCCGCGTGGTGACTCCTCCTGCGTCGCGTGCTTCCCGCCGCCCGGGGCGAAGTCGTGAGCCGCCGCCTCGACCTGGCCACCTGCCAGGACATCGCCCGGGAGGTATACGGCCCGCTCCCGACCGCGCTCCTCGCGATCGCCGTCCTCCGGGTCGCCGCGGTCGAGGACCTCCTGGCCTGCCACGTGAAGCCCTCCGACGTCGAGCGCATCGCGACCCTCGTCAGGAAGGCCCAGGACGCCACATCCGCGACCGCCCTACCGGACCCAGGGGCAGGCGTCGCGGATCAGACCGCCCATCGTCCGGAGGAGCCCTGAGCCATGCCGCGAACCTGTTCCGCCTGCGACCACGCCCAGCTCGACGCCGTGAACCACGCGCTGGTCGACTCAGCATCTGATCCGAAACGTTTTCGGATCTTGTCGGCCAGATTCGGACTCTCGCCGCAAGCCCTTCGCCGGCATGCGGACGCCCACCTCACCGCCGGCCTGGCTCGCGCCACCGTCCGGCACGCGGAGCTCGTCGAGGAGACCCGCGACATGGACGTCCTCGCGGCGTTGGGCCGGCTCGTCGCGAAAGCCGAGCGGCTCTTGTCCGCAACGGACGAGTGGCTCACCGACCCGAACGATCCGAGCCGCTACACCCTGGCCCCACGTACGGAGGAATACCTCGTCGTCGTCGAGGAGACCGTCGGGGACCGAAGCGTCCGCCGGACCGAGCGACTCAACGACCTCCTGCGCGCCGTCGAGAAGGGCACCGGGCTCACCGTGGCGAAGGCCGAGGCCAAGACCGCCGACCCGCGGAAGCTGCACCTTGACGCCATCGTCGCGCTCCGACCGACACTCGAGACGATCGGCAAGGCTCTGGGCCAGATCAAGCCCGACCCTGCCGCCACAGTCAACGTGCTTGCTCTGCCGGAGACGAAGGCGCATCTCGCCCGCGTCGCAGCGGCCTTCGAGGCGTGCGCCGCCGCAGGCTGCACCCGCTGCGGCGACGCGTGGGAGTCACGGACGTGAGCCGCCACGCCGCCGCCATAACCCCAGAACAGGAGCACGAGATGAACAGCCGCCCCCCCGACGTCGACCCCTCCGCCGCCCTGGTCGCCGTCCTCGCCTCTCAGGAGCGCGTCCTCACGGCCCAGATCCACGCCGCCTTCGAGGTCGCCTTGCGGCCCAAGACGCCGTACGCAGGCCCGCCGAGCGATCACCTGGGACTCCGGACCCTCGAGGTCTTCGCCGAGTACTGCACGAGCATCGGCGATGCCCCCGAGAAGGACGTCCTTCTCCTGAAGGTGTGCGCGGAGCTCCACCGACACACGGGCCGCATCCTGGCCGCGGCCGAGGCCGACGCTCGCGCGAACGCGGAGCCCGCGGCGGAGGAGCCGCCTCCGCTCAACGACTCGTCGCCGGCCCCTGCAACCGACCCATCGGTCTCTGGCGACGACAGCAGCGACGCTGCCCCTGATCCCCGCCGACCCGCACCGAACCGCCCAGCTCGCCGGAGAACCACATGAAGGCGAAGACACCGCCCGACCGGGACCCTTCCGCCGTCCTCCATCAACTCGAGCTGGAGCGCATCGCCGCGGAGCAGCTCGTCGGCCTCCGGGAGATCGCCAGAACCCACCTCCCCGCGTTGCCCCACCCCCTCGGGGTCCCGGAAGCGGCCGCGCTCATGGCCAGCTTCGAGGCCTTCGTCCTGCTGACGATCGGCGACCCTGAGGCCGCCCCGGTTCTTCTCGGGGTGTGCGGCGCGCTGCGTCACATCACCGGGAACCTCCTCGCCGCCGGGAACGCCGTCATCAAGGCAGCCGAGCAGTTCAAGGCCGAGCAGGCGCCGGCCCCGACGGAGGACTGAGCCGTGGCCGGCCAGAGCAACAACCTCGAGCTCACCGCGAACCTCAACCCCGCCGGGGTCGAGTCGGGCGCCAAGAGGGGGAAGACCGCCCTCGAGGACCTGAAGAAGAGCGCCGGCACGGACGGCGCGGCCGGGGGATTCGACGATCTCGCGGGGAAGGCGGGCGAGGCCTCCGCGGCCGCCCAGCGCACGAGCCCGGCCATCACCGGCGTCGGGACCGCCGCCGCCGCCGCGGTACCGAAGGCCCAGCAGCTCGGGCAGGCCGTCGTAGGCGTCGCCGGGGACCTGCAGAGGGTCGCCGCG
>CAYLNK010000179.1:0-13380 GCA_964384675.1 uncultured Holophagales bacterium
GGCGCCGGCGTGACGGCTGCGACGAGCAGCGTCGCGGCCAGCCCTCCGGGCAGGAGCCACCGCCCGAGGCGCCCTCGCGGGCGCGCGGTCCTCCGGTCGGCCGGAGCGGTCTCGAGGGAAACGGTCTCCAGGGCGAAGGCCAGATCACCTGCGGACTGGAAGCGCGCCTCGATCCGCTTCTCGAGACATCGCCGGACGGTCGGTGCGAGACCGGGCGGGAGCCCGGGGACGAGCGCGGAGAGATCGGGCGGCTCCTCGGTCAGGATCGCGTTCATCGTCTCGACCGCCGAGTCGCGCTGGAAGGCGCGCCGCCCGGTGAGCATCTCGAGCAGGATGGCCCCGAACGCGAAGAGGTCCGATCGGGCGTCCGTCGGCCGGCCGCGCACCTGCTCGGGAGACATGTACCCGGCCGTCCCCACGATCAGGTCGGATCGGGTCAGGTCCTCCACTCCCGGACCGCCGGGGCCGAGGAGCTTGGCGAGACCGAAGTCCAGGACCTTCACGATCCCGTCCGACGTCAGGAAGACGTTCCCGGGCTTCAGGTCCCTGTGGACGATCCCCTTCTCGTGCGCGGCCGCGAGACCGTGGGCGACGGGGATGGCCACCCCCAGCGCCTGGCCGGCAGACAGCGGTCCGCGGGAGAGCCGCGTCTGGAGCGTCTCGCCGACGAGCAGCTCGGTGACCAGATACGGCATCCCATCGTGGGAGCCGACGTCGAAGACCGAAAGGACGTTCGGGTGGCTGAGCATCCCGACAGCCCGGGCCTCCACCTCGAAGCGGCGGAGTCGCTCGGCCCCCGATCCGAGCTCGGAGACGAGGACCTTGAGGGCCACGTGCCGGCCGAGCCGCGCGTCGCGGGCCCGGTAGACCTCGCTCATGCCGCCGGCCCCGATCGCCTCGACGATCTCGTACGGCCCGACCTGCGTCCCGGGGGCGAAGCTCACGGATCGATGATAGCGATCACTGCCGGGACGGGCGGCTACTCCACCCTCCGCCGCACGACTCCCGCGACGGGCTCCGCCATCAGGACGTGGGCGAACCCTTCCCGCGCCGAGACGACCAGCGCACGCCCGTCGGGGGAGATGCCGAAAGACTGGATCGGGGCCGAGGGGTCGAACCCGGCCAGAGCCTTGCGGCTGGCGGTGGTGTCGCGTCCCTCGACGAAGTCCTGGCCGTAGACGCCGGTGACGCCCTTCTCGTCGAGGCCGAGGAACGCGATCCGTCCATCGGGCAGCCAGCGCGCGCGGCCGCACTCCGAGCCAGCCGCGTCGCGCACGCCGAAGGTGATCTCGCCGGCGAGGGCCCCGGTGGCGAGCGAGAAGACCCGGACGGAGCGCGGGCCGTGGAGGAGGCCGTGGCGGCAGAGGACGTACCGCCCGTCGGGCGACACCTCGGGGATCTGGTGGAGCGAGCCGGGGATCAGGAGCGCCGGGCCGGTGCCGTCGACCGAGGCCTTCCAGATCCCCTGGCTCTTCGGGTTGAACGAGCCGTAGACGATCGACTTCCCGTCTGGCGTCGCCGCGGGGTTCTCGGCATCGACCCCGTCGTCGGTGAGACGGCGCGCGTCGCTGCCGTCGGGCGCGGCGCTCCAGATCTCGAAGTGGCCGCTCCTCTTGCTGCTCCAGAGGATCCGTTTGCCGTCCGCGGAGAACGCCGGGTCCCAGTCGTCGGCGGGATCGTCGGTCACGCGGCGGAGCGCCCCGCCGCGCGTGGAGAGCGACCAGAGGTCGAGGCTGCTGCTCCAGTCCGAGGAGAAGAGGATCCACTCGCCGTCCGGCGAGTAGACCGGCTGGCGGTTGCTCCCGGCGCCGCGGGTGAGCCAGCGCGGCGGGCCGCCCTTGCCGCCGAGTTCCACGAGCTGCAGGTTCTCGCGCACGCTCGTGGAATCCAGGAGGATCCGGCCGTCGCCGGCCACGTCGATGCAGGTGCCGAGACTCGGCCACCAGTGCAGCGCCTCGGGCGCTCCGCCGCCGATCGGCTGCCTGTAGAGACGGCCTCCGGGGCTCGTGGTATGGACGAGGCCGGCGTCGAGGACCCCGAAGAAGAAGCTACGCCCGTCGCCGTTCCAGGCGGCGGAGGTGAGGCTGCGGAACGGGATCGGGGACGGGATCCGCTCCACGTTCCCGTCCCGGCGGACGAGGGCGATCGCGCCAGGGATTTCGCTCTGCGGGCCGCCGGGCTCGGTCACGGCAATCGTCTCCCCGTCCGGAGAGAAGCGGGGCGCTAGCACGAAGGAGCCGAAGTGCGCGAGCGGCTGCACGGAGTCGCCCGAGGCCGACGCGACGATGAGCTGGAAGCCCGTGTCTTCCCCGGGCGCCCGGCGCAAGAAGGCCAGGCGCTGCCCGTCCGGGGAGACGTCTCCGTCGGCGGCGTCGTCCACCAGGCGCCGGGGCTCCCCGCCCAGGACGGAGATCTTGTCGAGCGAGGTGTGGCCCGCCGCGTCGGCGTGAGTGAAGAGGACGAAACCGCCGTCGGGGAAGAACCGGGGCGAGAGGTCGCCCGGGCCAGCGGTCAACGGGATCTCCAGGCCCGCAGCGGGCTGCTGGAGGAAGAGCCGCGCGGCGCCGTCCCGGCGGGAGACGTAGACGAGCGTGCGCCCGTCGGGCGAGACGGCCGGTGAGCCGTCAGCCCCGGAGTGCGTCATGAGGCGGAGCCGGGGCGATTCGACGGCACGCGTGGCGCGGAGGCGCGGCGCGAGGGCGAGACCGGCGAGGAGGAGGGCGGCCAGCGCGACGCTCCCGGGCACCACCCAGCGCGGCGCGCGCGGCCTTGCGGGGCGAGCCGGGGCGGACGGGGCGGTCACCGCCGAGAGCGATTCCAGCGCGAACGCCAGGTCGCGAGCGGACTGGAAGCGGGACTCCTTCTTCTTCTCGAGGCACCTCGTCACGATCCCGACCAGTCCCGGAGGGAGCGAGGAGGCGAGCGGAGCGAGGTCGGGCGGCTCCTCGGTGAGGATCGCGTTCATCGTCTCGACAGCCGAGTCGCGCTGGAACGCGCGGCGACCGGAGAGCATCTCGAGGAGGATCGCTCCGAGCGCGAAGAGGTCCGAGCGGGCGTCTGTCGGCTGTCCGCGCACCTGCTCGGGCGACATGTAGCCGGCCGTCCCGACGATCAGGTCCGATCGGGTGAGCGGTTCGCGGTCCCCGTCCCCGGAGCCGGAGAGGTCCGGGCGGAGGAGCTTGGCGAGGCCGAAGTCGAGGACCTTGACGACTCCGCCGGAGGTGAGGAAGACGTTCCCCGGCTTCAGGTCCCGGTGGACGATCCCCTTCTCGTGCGCGGCCGCGAGCGCGTGAGCGACCGGGATCGCGATCTCGAGCGCGCGGCGGACGGGCAACGGACCGCGGGCGAGGCGCCCCTGTAGCGTCTCGCCTACCAGCAGCTCCGTGACCAGGTAGGGGGCTCCGTCGTGGGAGCCGACATCGAAGACGGCGAGGACGTTCGGGTGGCTCAGCATCCCGACTGCCCGGGCCTCCACCTCGAAGCGGCGCAGGCGCTCCGCGCTGGAGCCGAGCTCGGAGGCGAGGATCTTGATGGCGACGTCGCGGGCGAGCCGCGGATCGCGGGCCCGGTACACCTCGCTCATCCCCCCGGCGCCGATCGCCTCGATGACCTCGTAGGGCCCGACTCGCGTTCCGGGTGCGAGGCTCACTCGGCGATCATAGCGACGGCCCAGGCGGTTCCGCCCGGCGCGGGCGGCTACTCCGCGTGAGCGGAGCCGGGCTCGTACTTCCAGGCCGTCTGGATCTTCGCGCCTTCCGCGAAGCGCGTGTCGACGTACTCCTCGAACTCGATCCGGCGGTCGAGGACGCCGGTCTCGATCATCAGGTCGCGCACGAGGTCGAAGTCCGGCTTGCGCGGCGAGAGCGGCGTGTACATGACCCTGTCGAGCGGGTTGGTGAGCGCCCAGCGGAGGATCTTCGGGTCCTGCTTGTAGTAGAAGCGCCCGACGAAGTCGGCGGCGTGGTCCCGCTCCCGCTTTCCGCGCTCCAGCCAGAGGCCGGAGCGGGCGACGCCGTCGACGAGGAGCTGCACGGCGTCGGGCCGGGAGTCGATGACGTCCTGCCGGACCACGAGGACGCACGACATGTAGTCGGGCCAGTGCTCGCGCGCGTGGAAGAGGACGCGCCCGAAGCCGCCCAGCTCGGCCTGGGACGGGTACGGCTCTCCCATCGAGAAGGCGTCGATCGCCCGGGCCGCCAGAGCGCCCGCCACGTCGGGAGGCGCCATCTCCACGATCTTCAGGTCGCTCGGCTTCATCCCGAACTTCTTGAGGACGCGGAAGACGATCAGGCGCTCGTCGGAGAAGCGGCTCGGAACGGCGATCGTCTTCCCCTTCAGGTCGGCGAACGTCTTCACACCGCCGTCCTTGTGGACCACGACCGCGCTGCCGTAGCGGTGACCGAGGTAGACGATCCGGATCGGCACGCCCTGCGCCTTCAGCGCGATCGCCATCGGCGCCACGATGAAGGCCGCCTGCATCTTGTCGGAGATGAGGGCCTCCTTGATCTCGGGGAAGCCCTGGAACATGCGGGGGATGAAGAGCTCGCCCTGCTGGGAGAAGCTCGAGATGTAGTCCGTCACCGGGCAGGCGAGGTGACAGGTCACGGGGATGTACGCCACGTTGAGCCGGCGCTTCTCCTTGGCGATCCAGTCGTTGGCGAGCACCTTCCAGTTGACGTTCAGCGCGGCGTGCGCGCTCGAGATGGCGACGAGCCAGACCACGAGGGCTACGAGCGCACGCCGGGGAGCGGTCACGACGGCTCCCCCTGGAAGCCCCAGCGGACCGCCTTCAGCCGCTCGAGCCTCCGGATCAGCGTGTCGAGCGCGAGGCCGATGACGCCGATCAGGAGCATCCCGGCCACGACCAGGTCGTACCGCTTGCCCGCGTTGCGCGAGTCGATGATCAGGTAGCCGAGGCCGGAGTCGACGGCGATCATCTCGGCCGCCACCACCACGATCCAGGCGATGCCGAGCGCGAGGCGGAGGCCCGTCAGGACCTGCGGGAGCGCGGCGGGAAAGACGACCCGCAGGAGGAGGGCGGGCGAGGAGAGCCCGAAGTTGCGGCCGGCGTCGCGGTAGATCACGGGGACGCTCGCCACCCCGTTCATGGTCGCGACGACGATCGGGAAGAAGGCGCCCAGGAAGATGAGGAAGACCGGCGCCGCCTCGGAGACCCCGAACCAGACGATCGCGACCGGCATCCAGGCGAGCGGGCTGATCGGCCGGCACATCTGGACGACCGGGTTGAACGCCGAGGCGAGGCGGGGCGACCAGCCGAGCGCCAGGCCCACCGGGATGCCGGCCACGAGGGCGACGAGATAGCCGACCGCGACCCGGCGCAGGGAGTCGAGCGTGTAGCCGACGAGGAGGCCCTTCTGCACGAGCTGGACGAATCCGAGGACCACCTTCCACGGAGAGGGGAAGACGCTCGTCTTCGACACGGCCACCAGGACGGCCCAGAGCGCGAGCGCGGCCAGGGCCGCCCCGACGGGGAGGAGTACGTCCTCAGACCTTGTGCGCAAGCCCGATCTCCTCGAAGATGCTGTCCCGGAGCTCGAGGTAGCGCGGCGCGCTGATGTCCCGCGGATGCGGGATGTCGATCGGGACGATCCGCTGCACCCGCGCGGGGCGCGCCGACATCACGACCACCCGGTCGGCGAGCTGCACCGACTCCTCGATGTCGTGCGTCACGAAGAGGATCGTCTTCTTCTCCGCTTCCCAGATCCGGAGGAGCTCCTTGCGCATCACGAGCCGCGTGATCGAATCGAGCGCGCCGAACGGCTCGTCCAGGTAGAGGACGTCGGGGGCGACGGCGAGGGCCCGCGCCACCTCGAGCCGCTGCTTCATCCCGCCCGACAGCTCGGCCGGGTACGCCTTCTCGAAGCCGGCGAGGCCCACCAGCGCCACGTAGTGCGCCACGCGGCGGTCCCGCTCGGCCGCGGACAGCTTGGCGAGACCGAACGCGATGTTCCCCTCGACCGTGAGCCACGGGAAGACCCCGCGCTCCTGGAAGACGAAGATGCGCCGCGGGTCCGGCCCGTTCACGGCCTGCCCGTCGATGAGCACCTGGCCCGCGGTCGGCGGCAGGAAGCCACCGACGATGTTCAGGAGCGTCGACTTCCCGCAGCCGGACGGGCCGAGGATGCAGACGAACTCGCCGTCCGCGACGTCGAGGTCCACGGGCATCAGGACGGCGACCTGCTTGCCGTCGGCGGAGAAGGTCTTGGTGACGCCCCGGAACTGGACCTTGGCGCCGCTGCCCGCGCTCACGACGCGAAGCTCCAGCGGAGCGAGGGGAGGCGCTCGAGGCGGCGCATCCCGAGGTCCAGGAGGAGGCCGATCAGGCCGATCATCACCATCCCCGCGACCACGAGGTCGTACCGGTTGCCGGCGTTCCGCGCGTCGACGATGAGGAAGCCGAGGCCGGAGTTGACCGCGATCATCTCGGCGGCCACCACCACGAGCCACGCGATGCCGAGGGCGATGCGCAGCGAGACGATCAGCTGGGGGAGAGAGGCGGGCAGCACCACGTGGCGAAGGACCTCGCCGTCGGACAGGCCGAAGTTCCGCCCCGCGCGGAGCAGGTTCGGCGGCACGTTCCGCACGGCGTTCATCGCGGCCACGGTGACCGGCAGGAACGACGCGAGGAAGATCAGGAAGATCGACGCCAGGTCGCCCACGCCGAACCAGAGGATCCCGATCGGGATCCAGGCGAGAGGCGAGATGGGGCGGAACACCTGGATCAGGGGATTGAGCGCCCGCTCCCCGCGGCGATACCAGCCGAGGAGGAGACCCGCCGGGAGCGCCAGGGCGACCGCGAGCACGTAGCCCCACGTCACCCGGAAGAGCGACGCCACGACGTACTTCAGGAGGAGCCCGCGCTGGGTCAGCTCGAGGAGCCCCGACACGACGGCCCACGGACCGGGCAGGAGGCCGTTCGACTGGCGAAGAGCGGCGACGTGCCAGAGCACGAGGAGGGCGCCGACGCCGGTGAAGGGGAGGAGCCTTCGCATGAAGGCGGGACTATCGGGTGTGATCGAGCTCCCGGTCAACGCCGAATCCGGTTCTGGAAGTCCGGGCTAACCTGGCGCATCCGAGTCGCCGCCGTCATCCCGGTCTTCAACGAGGAGCGCTCCCTGCCCCTCGTCCTCCACGATCTGCCGATGGAGCGTCTGGAGCGCGTCGTCGTGTGCGACAACGGCTCCACCGACCGCTCTCTCGCCGCCGCGTCCGGCCGGGCTCGGGTGGAGGTCGTTCACGAGTCGCGGCGGGGCTACGGCAGCGCGTGCCTCGCCGGGCTCGCGCACCTGCGGCTCACGGGGCCGCCCGAGGTCGTCGTCTTCCTGGACGGCGACTACTCGGACCACCCGGACGAGCTGCCGTCCCTCCTCGCCCCGATCGAGCGCGGCGACGCCGACCTCGTCCTCGGCTCCCGCCGCCTGGGACGCGCGGAGCCCGGAGCCCTGTTGCCTCAGGCCCGGTTCGGCAACGCGCTCGCGACCTTCCTGATCCGCCTGATGACCGGGCACCGCTACACCGACCTCGGGCCGTTCCGGGCGATCCGCTGGGACGCGCTCGAACGGCTCGACATGCGCGACCGCGACTACGGCTGGACGTGCGAGATGCAGATGAAGGCGATCGGCGCCGGCTTGCGCGTGGTGGATGTGCCGGTGTCGTACCGCCGGCGGGTGGGCGTGTCGAAGATCGCCGGGACGTTCGTCGGCACGGTGCGCGCGGGCGCCAAGATCCTGACCTGGGTCGTCCGCCACGCGGGGGCGGCGCGGCGGGGACGACGCTCCGCGGGCGCTCCCTGAGCGCCGCGGACCGCTTGCGCCGCGCGCGGGGCTTTCTGCTATCCTCCGCGGTCCGGCCGGGTTTGGTGGAAGTAGCTCAGTCGGTAGAGCATCGGATTGTGGTTCCGATGGTCGCGGGTTCGACCCCCGTCTTCCACCCCAAGCCGGTCTTTCGACAGTGCGCCCGTAGCTCAGCCCGGATAGAGCGTTAGACTCCGGATCTAAAGGTCCCGCGTTCGAATCGCGGCGGGCGCACCATTCATCCCGAAGGACCTGGGGGCGCTTTTCGCCTGGTCTGGCCGGCCTATTCGAACCAGCCGTTGACGTCCAGGATGACGTGGACGCTCCCCGCCCCGCCGTTCTGCACGGCGACCTGTCCGGCCCCGTCGAGCGAGAGGATCGCGTTGTTCGCGCGGGTCTGTCCCGGCGCGAAGTTGATCGTGCTGGACGAGGGCGCCAGGCCCGCCGCCGGTGAGAGCCGCAGGTGTCCGGGCGCCTCGGCCGACGTCACGGTGACGTTCGCGGAGACCGACCGCGCCGAGGCCGGGATCTGGCAGGAGCCGGCGATGTCGAAAACGCGTCGCGACATTCCGCCCAGCGCCGGGCCGCCGAACGGTCCGTCCAGATTGCGCGTGTCGGCGATCCGGCACGGCGTGACCGTGTAGAAGCGAAGCGGCCCGGTGACGCCGGAGCCTTCGATCCGGAAGAGCGAACGGCCGAGCGCGACATAGGCCGTTCCGGCCAGCCAGAACGTCCGCCCGAGAGCCGAGGCGACGTCCCGTGGGGCGAGCCCGGGCAGGGACAGGTAGGTCCGGTTCCCGCTCCGGAACGTGACGCTCCCGTTCTCCGACAGCGCGCCGACCTGGCTCGAAGTGCCGAAGAAGCTCCTCTGGGCCAGGACGCCCACGGGCGAGCGAACCCAGACCTGCATCGAGGCGTCGACGGCTCGGCGGGTGAACGCCACCCAGCGGTTCACGGCGTCGTAGGAATCGCATCCGTGAGAGCAGAGGACGGCCGCGTGGTTCGGGTCGAGAACGACCTCCTGTGTTCCGTCGTGGAGGACGATCGAGGTCTGGACGCAACAGGGGTCCCGCCGCGCGAAGACGACGCTGGCCCCGTCGAACACGGGCATCGAATCCCACATCCCCTCGACTCCGCCCAGCTGCACGCTCGTACCGGCGTGCCAACGGAAGAGGCGGTAGTCGTACCCCCAGTTCGGCGTCGAGGAGGTCACGGCCCGCGCGTACACGACGTCCCCGCTCGACGCGACGCTGCCGCCGAAGGCCTGGGCCGGCGACACCAACGTCTGGGCGCCCGTCCGCACGTCGTAGTGGAAGAGGCTCGAGCCCAGGACCCAGGCCGCGAAATCGCCCTTGACGGCGAGGTCGGTGATGAGACCCCCGTGCTGCACCAGGGTCGAGTCTCGCCACTCGAACAGCCCGAGGCTCGGCGTCGAGACGAGGGCGCCGCGGACGGTCAGGAACGCGTACCCAGGGACCATTCGACGTCACGTCGATCGACGTCTCGAGGCCGGACGAAAGCGTCCGGATGAAGACCCGCTCTCCCTCGTCGTAGAGGATCCGGTCGGGCTGGACGTCCAGGATCGGGCCCCCGACCGACGCGACCTCGGTGAGCGAGGGGCTCGACTCGACGTAGACCCGCCGCTCCACCGTGCTCGGCCGTCCCGTCGAATCGGTCGCTTCGAAGCTCAGGGTCACGGCCTGTCCCTCTAATGCGGCGAGGGAGATGGTGGTGTCCACGCTCGAGATGCCGGTGGCGACCACCTGGCCGTAGCCGTACGACACCGTGATCGACGTGCAGCCGATCGGATCGTCGTCGGTGCAGGTGGCCGCCAGGTGGAGGCCTGGCCGGGCGACGCTCTCGGCGAGCGGCTCGAGCACCTGCAGCCGCGCGGCCTGGTCGTAGACGAAGGCCCCCACGGACTGGCCGCTCCCGGCGAGGACGTCGGACGCGACCACGGTGATCGTCAGCGGCCCCCGGGGGAGTCCGTCGAGGGACAGCGTGCCTGCCCAGCCTGGGTGGCAGAACTGGTCGCAGTAGGCGTTCGGGCTGTACGCCAGGGCTACCTGGCGGTCGGCCACCGTCGCCACGACGCCCTGGAGCTGGTACGTCGACGACACCGTGGCCGCGATGTACAGCGTCGTGTCCGAGAGCGTGTCGGGGGTGGGCCGGGCGATCGTCACCTCGATCGAAGCTCGGAGGGCAGCCGACCGAAGGCTGGCGGCGGAGAGGAGCCCGGAGAGAACGAGGACGAGAAGGCGGTGTCTCATGGACAACCCCTTCCCATCGTACGCCCGACCGGCGGTCCGGGCTCCTACACCTGCTTCATTGACCGGGAGCTACTTCCACTCCCCGAGGACGTCCTTCTCCACGAGGTCCTTCATCTGCTCGGCCGTGAGCTTGTCCTTGAACGCGGGCATCTTCTTGCCGTGCCCGTCGGCAACGGACTTGATGAGCTTGTCGGCCTTGCTCTTCTTCTTCTCGTGCCAGCGCGGGTCCGCGAACGGCTCGGCGCCGAGCTTCTTGCCGTCCTCGGTCTGGGCCTTGCCGTCGCCGCCGTGGCACTTGGCGCAGTGGTCCATGTAGAGCTTGGACGGGTGGGCCGCGGGCTCCTCGGCGCGTGCGGCGGGGGCCAGCGCGAGGAGCGCGAGGGTGGTGGCCAGGGTGCCGGTGCGGTGCAGCTTCATCGGTTCCTCCGTTCGTCGTCGTTCCCGGGGCGGGAGGATCTCACGGGTTGGCCCGGAGCCGCCGCCGCGTGGAGGCCGCGATCCGGAAGAGGTCGAGGAAGGCATGGACTCCGCCGAGGAGGCTCACCCGGGAGTCGCCCGAGTTGAACCAGAGGACCGGTACCTCGGCGATCCCGTAGCCCAGGTGCCTGGCGATCAGGAGCGCCTCGACGTCGAACGCGAAGCGGTCCACCTCGGTCCGCGCGAAGACGGCTCGGCCCGCCTCCCTCGAGAACAGCTTGAAGCCGCACTGTGTGTCGTGGATCCCCGGCACGGCGAGCAGGCGGACCAGCCGGTTGAAGACCTTCCCGGAAAGCTGCCGGAAGAACGGCTGCCGGACCCTCACGAGCGAATCGTCCAGGGCCCTCGAGCCGATCGCGACCGCGGCGCCCGTCCTCGCCAGCTTCTCCCACTCGGCGATGGGTGTGGAGAAGTCGGCGTCCGAGACCAGGATCGACTCACCATCGGCCGCGAGGACGCCCGCGCGCACCGCGGCGCCTTTCCCCCGGTTCGCGGGCAGGCGCAGCACGCGGAGAGGAAGCCCGAGCCGGCGGCCCTCCGCCTCGGCGATGGCGGCGGTACCGTCGGTCGAGCCGTCGTCGACGACCACGATCTCGAGGGCCAGCGGGTGAGAGTCGAGGTAGCGCGCGAGGTCCTCGAGCGCACCGGGGATCCGCCGTTCCTCGTCGTAGGCCGGTACGACGATCGAGAGGGCTGGACCGCTCAAGCCACCACCGCCTCGAACACGAACTGGTAGCCGAGGAGGGTGGGCCAGAGGCGGGCGCCGAGCGTGGCGGCGCCGCGGACCGCGGGGGCCCACGGCCCGCGGCCCAGGAGCGGAATCGCGAGCTCGGCGGGCATGGCGGTCGGATGGGAGCGCAGGACGCGGAAGCCGGCGCCGGACAGGAGGAGGCTGCCGGTGCGGCGCGTGAAGAACCTGAGGTGCGTCCGGTCCAGGATCCCTCGATCCGCGTAGTCGAACCGGCCGGCGAGGAGGGCGAGCCGGACGGTCACGTTCGCGACGTTCGGCAGGGAGACCAGGAGGAGACCGCCCGGAGCCAGCAGGTGACGGATCTCCACGAGCGCCCTGACGGGGTCCGGGAGGTGCTCCAGGATGTCACCGGCGACGGCGACGTCGAACGGCTGCCCCCACGGACCCTTCAGCCCCTCCAGGAGATCCCCCACGATCGGCGTGTCGAAGAACGGCGCTCCCTCGCGCGCCGCCTCGGGGTCGAGCTCGATGCCGGCCAGGTAGGCGCAGCGCGGCCGGATCCGGCGGGCGAGCAGCCCGGCGCCGAAACCCAGGTCGAGGACCCTCAGACCGGTACCGCGCGCCTGGAGGAGGCGGAGCAGGACCTGGTGGGACGAGCCGGGGATCTCCTTCCACGGATAGCGCGGTGTCTCGAGAGCGACCGTGTACTTCACGCGAGGAGCCCGGCCCCGCGTCAGGTCCCGGTCGGCTCGTCCGCGCCGCTGGCCGCGGGCGCCAGCGTCGTCCTCGAGAGGAGGTCGGCGAGGGTGCGGCCCCTCCGGTCGAACGCGGCGACGAGGAGCGGGACGCCGGCCAAAGCGCCGGTCAGGAGGAACCCGACGAAGCGCAGGAACGCGGCGGCCAGCGTCGGGGAGCCACCGTCGGCCGCCACGATGCGCAGATCGGCCAGCGCCATCCCGGGTGTCGTGCCCCAGACGAAGGGCGTCAGGACGAGGAGGACGAGGGCCGCGAGCAGCAGGAACGCGCCCACTCCGAGGAGGGCCGCGGGCGGAAAGCGGAGGTCCAGGAGGATGGCTCCCGCGGCCAGCTCGACCGCGCCGACGAGACCGAGGATCAGGAGGTCGGCCAGGCCCGCCGCCACCCGGCGCGCGAAGGCGACCTCGACCGCCTCCTCGTCGACGGGCTCACCGGGCTCGTCCACCTCCTCGTCGCTTCCGATGGTGCCGCCGGTGCGCACCGGCGCCGGAGGGACGACGGGGGCCGGCTCCTTCGACGCGGTGCCCGGGCCGCCCGAGGTCACGCCCCCCAGGGGCTGCTCCCCGACGTCCGGGAACAGGTCGAGGGTGCGAGGGCTCCCGCCCTTCCGGCGTGGGGCCGGAGCGTCTTCAAGCGGGTGCTCGGCGAGCGGATCCCGAGGCTCAGCCATCGTCCATCGTCGCCGAGGGTCGGCCCTCAGGGCCTGGGCGTCAAGTGCTTGACGTAGATCTTCGCGAGGAGGTCCGTCGCTCCAGAGCCGTACCGCTTGGCGAACTGGAGATGCCGCTGGGCTTCCCGGTCCTCGGTGATCTTGACCGCCTCGTTGAACGCCTCGGCGGCCTTGGCCATCTGCTCGGACTGGAGCTTGGCGATGCCGTCGTTGAAGTACGACTTGAAGAGGAGCTCCTTGACGTCCTCGTTGCCCTTGTCCTGGGTCCGGAGCGGCCACAGGAGGCGCTTGGCGCTCTCGAAGTCAGATTCGTTGAACGCCTTGAGCGCGGCGCCGAGGGCCTTGACCTGCTCCATCGAGCGCGAGAGAGCGTCCTTCACCTCGGCGTCCTCGGGGCGCGCCTTGGCGACCTCGGAGAGCGACTTGACGGCCTCGAGGTAGTGGCGCGACTTGAAGGAGGCGAGGCCGGCGACCCGGCGTTCGTCGAGCTGGGCCGCCGAGAGCGGAGGAGGCGCGGCCGCCGGGGGCGCCGAGGACTTGATGCGATCGATGAGCTGGAGGGCTTCCGGATGGCGCGGATCGGTCGCGGCCACCGATCCGAGGACCGCCAGCGCCTCGTCGCCCTTCCCCTGATCGAAGAGCGCCTGGGCCTTGGCCACGGGGTCCTCCGCCGGGGCGGGCGGCTCTGGGGTGGGCGGCTCT
>CAYLNK010000180.1:0-13312 GCA_964384675.1 uncultured Holophagales bacterium
GGCCGCCGGCGTACAGGGCCGCGCGGAGGACCCCGGAGTCGGCCGCGCCGACCACGCCGTCCCCGTTCGCGTCGCCTCTCACGACGTACGTGAAGCCGCCCGAGGGCGCGCTCGCCAGGCCGCTCGGATTCGTGACGACGACGTTGCCGGCCACGGGCGGACCGGCGGCGCGCGCGCCGGTGGTCACGACGATCGCGGTCGGCGTGAGCGACGACACGGCGGCCGGAGTCCCGGCGAGAGTGACCGTCGCGCCCGGGACGAACCCCGTTCCCTGGATCGTCACCGCGAGCCCCCCGGTGACGTTGCCGCAGCCGGGCGAGACCTGGGCCACGGCCGGCGCGGGCCCGTCGTCGACCGTGAGCCAGGCCGCGGTGACGGGTCCCCAGCCGGCCGAGGCGCGGCCCCGGAAGAAGACGAGGTGCTTCCCGGGCGCCGCGGGGGCGGACGTCGTGGCGCTGGCCGGCTCCACCGTCCCGTCGAACGAGCCGTCCACCGCGGCGAGGGGGATCGGCGTCCCGCCGGCCCACGGCGGCGTGTCGAGGTACGCCTCGGCCGAGAGGACGGGCGTCTCGTCCGGGCGCCCGACGCCCACGAGACCGTACGTCGTCGCGTCGAACGAGGCGTGCAGCGTCACGGTCTGGTCCGGCGCGGCGATCGCCGGCGTCACGGTCGGGCCCACGGCCGACGGCCCCAGGGCCGAGACGTACGGCTGCCGCGCCGACTTCACGAGGTAGAGGAAGGCGCCCTTGTTCTTCGGCCAGAACGTCGAGTCCTGGCACGAGTACGCCGGCACGAAGCCGCTGCAGGCGCCCGATTCCGGCCCCACCTCGAACGTGAACGCCGGGATCCCCAGCGTCGCGTACGCCCAGTCGTCGGTCGCCCCGGACGCCGCGTAGAGCAGCTCCGACGCCTGGCCCGTGTCGTAGCCGTTCCAGTGGCCGAGGCGGAACGCCAGCGCGCGGAGGCCCGGCTCGTTCGGCGCCTGCAGCGAGGGGGGGCACGCCTGGTTGAAGCACTCGGTGTAGCCCCAGGGCAGGAGGACGAGGTTGCTGTAGCTGTGGAGCGTCAGCATCGCGCCGCGCGTCGACGGGGGCGCCACGTCGCCCGGGAGCGGCCCGCGCTGGTCGGCGAAGAGCGAGGCCAGGAGCGACTCCAGCGCCTGCTCCTCCGGCTCCGACGACGGCGCCGAGCCGCGGTACGTGGCGGCGCACGGCTGGGTGCTCGAGCTGGAGACGCCCCAGTCGACCGGCGCGTTCCGGTTCAGGTCGACGCCGTGCTGGTTCGTGCTGGTGGGCGGGACCGCGCAGGCGCCGAGCGTGTCGTTGCCGTTCTTCCGCTGGAGGTACGGCGACGAGCCCCCCTGCTCGACGATCGCGCGACCGTCGGGGTTGGTCACCGGAGCGATCCACACCTCGGTGTGGTCGAGGAGCGCCGTGACGTCGGCGTCGACGCCGTACTGCCCGGCGAGGTGATCGATCAGCCGCCAGGCGAGCTCCGACGTCGTCAGCTCGCGCGCGTGGATGGCGGCCATCACGAGCGCGCGCGGCTTGGCGGAGGCGGGGGTCGATGCGCAGTCGCCGGGCTGCCGCTTCGTCAGGCAGACGGCGTAGAGGTCGTGGCCTCCGCGGCTCGCCTGCTTGAGGAACGAGTCGCCGTAGTCGACCACCAGGGCCAGCTCCGGGTGCGCGGCGGCGACGTCGAGGAGGTGCTGCTCGTGCTCGGCCACCGTCCGGTAGCCCCCGGCGAACGTGAACGGGTCGACGTCGAGCGGCTCGAGGCGGTGGTCGAGCTCCACGCGGAAGCCGTTCGCCCGCAGCTCGAGACCGATCCGCTCCTCCCCCTGGACGAGGAGGTAGCCGGGGCCGCGCGTCTCCAGGACGTCCCAGCCCTGCTCGAAGAGGCGCGCGGACTCGGCGGGTGACGACACCTCGACCCGGAACACGGCGAGCGGCGCGGTGACCGCCGGCGGACGGATCGCGAAGGTCGCGCTCCTGGGAGCGCCCCCGCCGGGAGCGCCGGGGTCGAGGAGCGAGAGCCCCAGCAGGAGAGCGGCCGAGATCACCGGCTCACTCGGCGGACCAGGCGGCCTTCGCGATCTTGAAGCGTTCGCCTTCCTTCACGAGGAGGACGTCGAACCGGTACGTGGAGGAGCGCGGGAGGATCGCGTCGAGGCCGCCGACGGCACGCGGCGTGCCCGCGAGGGACGCGCGGAACGTGGCGCGGGCGCGGGTCGGCCCGCCGTCGACCTGCACGTCGGAGAGGGAGACCCGGAGGCTCTCGTACGCGAGGAGGTATCGCTTCAGGGTCAGCTCCACCTCGGCCGGGCTCGCGTGCTCGGCGTCGGTGTAATCGGCGGTCAGGCAGGCGACGACGTCGGACGCGTCACGCCCCTCGGCCCCCGCCACGACGCGGTCGAGGGTCGCGCGGACAGGGTCCTTCCGGGGGCCGCAGGCCAAGGCCAGCCCGGAGGCGAGGAGGAGGAGCACGGCCCGCGCTCCTCGGCGGCCCGCGCTCCTCACCCGGCGAGCCCGAGCGCGACCAGGAGGAACGCGTAGTCGTACGCCACCTCGCGCAGGTGGTCGTAGCGGCCCGAAGCGCCGCCGTGCCCGGCCGCGAGGTTCGTCTTCAGGAGGAGCGGTGTCCCGTTCCGCTTCAGGGTGCGGAGCCGGGCCACGTACTTCGCCGGCTCCCAGTACATCACCTGGCTGTCGTGCAGCGAGCCCTTCACGAGCATCGCGGGCAGCTCTCCCTCGCACGCGTTCGAGTAGGGGCAGTACGAGCGGATCACCGCGTACTCCTCCGGCACCTCGGGGTTGCCCCATTCCTCGTACTCGCCGACCGTGAGCGGCAGCGTCGGGTCGCGCATCGTGTTCACGACGTCCACGAACGGGACGTCGGCGATGACCGCGCGGAAGAGGTCCGGCCGCAGGTTGACGACCGCGCCCATCAGGAGGCCGCCGGCGCTCCCTCCCTCGATGGCGAGGCGGGACGGCGACGTGAATCCCCCGGCGATCAAATGCTCGGCGGCGGCGATGAAGTCGGTGAAGGAGCGCGGCTTGCCGGCCATCTTCCCGGCGTCGTGCCACGGCTTGCCGAGCTCGCCCCCGCCCCGCACGTGGGCGATCGCGACGGAGAAGCCGCGGTCCAGGAGCGAGAGGCGGTTCGAGGAGAAGTAGGCGGGGAGAGAGACGCCGTACGCGCCGTAGCCCATCAGGAGGAGCGGCGCGCGGCCGTCCTTGACGAGGTCCCGGGGGCGCACCAGGGAGATCGGGATCCGCGTCCCGTCCGCCGCCGTGGCGTGAAGCCGCTCGGTGACGTAGCGCGCCGGGTCGAAGCCGCCGGGAACCTCGGTCCGCTTCAGGAGCGTGGTGGCGCGCCGCACGAGGTCGTAGTCGAAGACCGAGGGCGGCGTCACCGGCGACTGGTACGCGAAGCGGAAGACGGTGGTGTCCGGCTCGCGGTTCTCGTCCGAGGTGACGTCGTACGCGGGCTCGGGGAAGGAGATCCGGTGGCTCTCGCCGGTCGCGAGCTCGCGGACGGTCAGCGCCGGCAGTCCGTCCACGCGCTCCTCGAGGACGGCGTGGCGGGTGAAGACGGTGATCCCCTCGAGCATGACGTCGGGGCGGTGCGGGAGGATCTCCGTCCAGCGCGCCTCGTCGGGATCGCCGGCCGGCGCGGTGAAGAGCGCGAAGTTCCGTCCCGTGCGGTTGGACCGGATGTAGAGAGTCCCGCCGGCGTCCTCCACGTCGTACTCGTGCTCGGGGCGGCGCGGTGCCACGACGCGGAGCTCGTCGTGGGGGCGGTCGGCGGGCAGGAGGCGGATCTCCGTCGCCGTGTGGCTTCCCGAAACCGCCACCAGGAACGCGCGGCTCCGCGACAGGTGCACCCCGAGGTTGAAACGCTCGTCCGTCTCCTCGAGGACCAGCGCGCCGTCCGCCTCGCCCAGCGCGTGGCGGTAGAGCCGGTAGGGGCGCTTCGTCTCCACCTCCTCGACGACGTAGAAAAGGGTCCGCGAATCGGCGGCGAAGGCGACGCTCACCGACTTCTCCACCCGCAGCGGAAGGAGCGCCCCCGCGGCGAGGTCCTTCACGGCGAGCGTGTACTCGCGGAAGCCGGTGAGGTCCGTGGAGTAGGCGAGGAGCCGCCCGTCGGGGCTCACCGCGAGCGCGCCGAGCGCGAAGTAGGCGTGCCCCTCGGCCAGGGCGTTCAGGTCGAGAAGGACCTCCTCGGGACCGTCCGGGACGGGGCGGCGCGAGAAGACCGGGTACTGTCGCCCCTTTTCCGTGCTCCAGGAGTAGAGCCAGCCCCCTTCCCGGTACGGCACCGAGAGGTCCGTCTCCTTCACGTGGGAGACGAGCTCCTGGTACAGCGCCTCGCGGAGGTCCGCGGCGGGGGCCATGACCGCCTCGGTGTAGGCGTTCTCGGCCTCCAGGTACGCGGTCACCTCGGGGCTCCCCTTCTCCCGGAGCCACGCGTAGTCGTCCACGCGAGTCTCCCCGTGGACCACTTCGACCCGGGGGACCCGGGCGGCGACGGGAGGCGACGGGAGAGCCGCTCCGGGCTCCACCTCCTCGGGCGGCGGGAGCGCGCTTGGCACCTCGAACATGCCGGCCGGGACGGTACCACGATGCCTTATCCTCGACCCATGGACGGTGGCCGAAAGAAGTTCAGGTGCCCCACGTGCGGCAAGGTCTTCGCGTACTTCGTGAAGGCCGGGAACGAGCAGCCCAAGGTGGTGTGCGCGTTCTGCGGCAAGGACTCCTATCCGAACGGCGAGCCGCCTCCGGCGCCCGCCGAGCCCCCCAAGCCGGCGGCGGCGCCGGCGCCTGCGTCGAGCCCGGTCAGCTAGGGATCCTCGACCGAAGGAACCCTGCGAAAAAGGGTCGAGTTCTTCAGGCCGCGATCCGGAGTCCTGATGGCGATGCGGCGGCCGAACGGGGTGAGCCGGTAGCGGTGGGTCTTCGGGATGCGCTCGAGGATGGCGTGCCGGCGAAGGCGACGCAGGTCGTGGGTCATCCGGCCGGCGGGGTGAGCGTGGTCGGGTCGAGGCCCAACAGGCGAGCGAGAGGCTCGCGCAGGTCCGCGGAAGAGAAGCCCCGGACCTGGAAGACGAAGAGGACGAGGACGGCCAGGAGAGCCTGAGCACGGGGGTCGTCGAAGCGCAGACCAGAGGCGTGCCGTCCGTCGCGCTCGATGGGACGGACGACCTTGGCGAAATCGTCCTCGCCGAGGGTGGCGTCGTGACTGAGTCGTTGGACGTCGAGGAGACGTCGGTTGGCCGCGAAGCCGATCCGCGTCAGGGCGGGGAGGTTTCTCGCTCTTCGGCCCACGTTGCGGAGGTTACCGCTCGGTCGGGGCCCACTCTTCGTCCTTCCACGTCACGAGCGCTCCGTCGTCGAGCCGGGAGGGAGGGCGGGCCCGCGCCCGAAGCGCCGCACGCGGTAGCGGGTCGCCCCGGCGCAGCGGGAGCGAGGAGCCCGCCCCCCTCCCGGCGGATCGAAGCGACGCCCGGACTCCGCCCCGTCACGCCTCGTCGGTCCGAGGCGGAGCCTCGCCAGACTTCGGCGCGGGCTCGCGCAGGCGCAGCATCATCGCGGCGGAGAGCGCCCCGAGCGCGAACGTCGCCCCCCACAGGGCTCCCGCGCCGTGCCGGTCGTACAGGAGCGTGCCGGCCCAAGGCCCCGCCGCCGAGGCCAGGTTGAACGTCATCGTGTAGAGGCCCATCGCCTCGCCTCGCCGGTCCTCCGGCGAGATCGCCGCCACGTAGGCCGACATGCCGGGGAACAGCATCATCTCGCCGAACGTCCAGACGACGACGGTCGCGGCGACGCCGAGCAGCCCGCGTACGAACGCCAGAGCGCCGAAGCCGACGCCGAAGAGGAGCGCCGCCAGCGCGAGCGTCCGCCGGTGCGACCAGCCGGCCGTGGCCGTGTTCAGCCACACCTCCACGAAGACGATGAGGAGCGTGTTCACGGTGAAGAGCGCGCCGTACATCGCCTCGGACAGTCCGAGGTCCTTGACGAGGAAGAGCGGCATCGCTCCTTCGTGCTGGAAGAAGACGAGCGCCACCGGGAAGAGAGCCGCGAGGAAGAAGAGGAGCGAGGGGTCCCGCAGGAGCGGCGTCGAGCGCGGCGCGTCGACGGCGCGGGCGACGGTAGCCCGGCCCGCCTCGCTCCGCCACGGCACGGCGAGGAGGATCAGGCCCGCCCCGAGCGACGTGGCGCCATCCACGACGAAGAGCGCGGGGAACGACACCGTGGCGAGGAAGCCCCCCAGCGCCGGACCCAGGCTCATCCCCAGGTTGATCGCCAGACGGTTGAGGGAGAAGGCCGCCCGCAGCTTCTCGGGAGGGACGAGCTCGGAGACGAGAGCGAGGCTGGCCGGCCGGTACAGCTCGTTGGTGGCGGCCCAGAGCACCGTCATCGCGGCGGCCTGCCAGACGGTCCGGGCGAGCGGGTACACCAGCATCACCACGCCCGTCGAGAGGAGCGAGAAGCGGAGGATCGCGAGGCCCCCCAGCCGGTCGGCGACCCAGCCGGAGAGCGGGGCGGCGACGAGCGACGTGGCGCCGTAGAGCGCGAGGAGCCCGCCCGCGACGCCGGCCGAGAGCCCGAGGTGGCGTGTCAGGTAGAGAACCAGGAACGGCAGCGCCATCGTCCCCAGCCGGTTGACCAGGTTCGTCGCGAAGAGGATCCACGCTTCGCGTGGAAGGCCCTCCACGCCGCGCCACGGCCGCAAGCTCACGAGTGGCTCCTACGGGCCCTGGCCGGGCCGGTTACGAGGGGACCGGGGGCCGCGGGGCCAAGCTCGCCCCGGGAAGCGACCAAGCCAGGGGGCGGCCCTCCCGAGGGCTGGCCTTCCCCCCTACCCTTCGAAGTTGAGGATCCGCTCCAGGTTGCTCGGGTTCGTGGCCGCCGCGTACATCGTCTCGCGGGTGATCTTCTCCTCGCGGAAGAGGGCGAGGAGGTGCTGGTCGAACGACTGGGTGCCGTAGACGCCCGTCCCCTTCTCGAGATAGTCCTGGAAGCCGGTCATCTTCTCCGGCTCCCGGATCATGTCCTGGAGCGCGAGCGTGGAGACGAGCACCTCGCACGCGAGGACCCGCTTCTTGCCGGCGTTGGGCGTGGCCGGCAGGAGGCGCTGCGAGACGATCGCCTTCAAGGCCTCGGCCAGGCGGAGGCGGACGGCGTACTGCGAGTCGGACGGGAACGTCCCGACGATCCGCGAGATCGAGCGCATCGTGTCGGTGGTGTGGAGCGTCGCCAGCACGAGATGTCCGGTCTCGGCGGCCTTGAGCGCGATGTCGATCGTCTCGAAGTCGCGCATCTCGCCGATCAGGATGACGTCGGGGTCCTGCCGGAGGGCGGCGCGCAGGCCCGCCGAGAAGCTCCCCGTGTCGATGCCGACCTCGCGCTGCGTGATGCGCGACTGCTTGTCGGGGTGCAGGAACTCGATCGGGTCCTCGATGGTGAGGATGTGCTTGCGGTCCTTGCCGTTGATGTGGTCGATGATGGCGGCCAGCGTGGACGACTTGCCGCTCCCGGCCACGCCGGTGACCAGGATGAGCCCGCGCTCCTCGGCGGCGATCTTCTCGACGACCGCGGGCACGCCGAGGCTCTCGAACGACGGGATCTGGAACGGGATGATCCGCAGCACGGCCCCGAACTCGCCCCGCTGGCGGTAGAGCGAGACGCGGAAGCGGGCGACGCCGTCGATCGTGTACGACGTGTCCCACTCCCGCAGCTCGTTCAGGTCGCCCTTGTAGTGGGAGTACGCCGCGATGTACGACGCGATCCGCTCCATGTCGTCGGTCGCGAAGGCCGGCGAGCGGACGTTGGTGAGGGCTCCGTGGATCCGCACCGCCGGCTGGGCGCCGGTCTTCAGGTGGATGTCGCTCGCGCCGCCGCGCGTGGCCGCGGTGAGGAGCCGGTTGAACGTGGCGAGATCCATCAGTTCCCCCTCCCGTCGGTCTCGAGGCTCTCGGGCAGGAGCCGCTGGTGGTGCTGCCGGAGCTTGTCGGAGAGGGTCCGGCAGAACGCCTTGTAGACCTTCAAGGCGAGGGCCGTGTCGGTCGACAGGAGCGCGTCGAAGTCGCGCCGCGGCAGGACGAACAGCTCCACCTTCGTCTCGGCGACGACGCGGGCGCTCGTCAGCACGTCGTCGACGAGGGTCATCTCGCCGAACAGCTCGCCCGGGCCCATGCCGCCGAGCCGCACCTCGCGGGCGCCGTCGGTCTTGATGACCCCGACGGTGCCCTCCTTGAGGACGTAGAGCGCCTCGCCGAGCGCGTTCTGCTCGACGATGACGTCGCCGGACGGCCGGCTCTCGGTCCGCGCGATGGCGGCCAGCCGGGTCGTCTCGTCGAAGTTGAGACCGCGGAAGATCGGCAGCTTCTGGAAAAGCTCGATCCCCTCGACGCCGTCGAAGAAGCCCGCGAGTGTTTCCACAGTGCGCGGGATCTTAACCGGAAACGCCCGCCGGAGAACCGTGGGAAATCCGGAGCCAGAGGCGCCGCGACTCCCCAGGCGCGATCCAGAGGAGGCCGTCGCCGGTGTTGAGCGCGTCGGCCCCCGCGGTCCAGGGCTCCACGCAGACGAAGTCCTTTCCCGCCAGGGTCCAGACGACCCAGCGGGTCATCTCGGGCGAGCCCTCGATCGCGATCGTGGGCGCCCCGGGGCGCATTAACGCGCTGGCGGCCTTGCCGTGGTCCAGGAGGTGCAGGTCGACCTCGGGAAGGGTGAGGTCGATTCCGCGGAGGTCGACCTCGGCCTTCGTGACGTTGTCGAACGCCCGGCTCGCGGCCGTCTCCACGCGGGTCTCTCCTTTCGCGGCGTCGGGCACGTGGAAGTACGGGTGGAACCCGACGTGGAGCGGCATCGGCTCCTCCCCGCGGTTCGCGTACTGCTGGTCGATCGTGAGCGTCCGGCCGGCGAGGGAGAACGTGAAGTCGAGCCGGAAGTCGAACGGGAACTGCCGGCGGGTCTCCTCGCTCGACTCGAGAGAGACGGTGATCCAGGCCCCTCCAGCGCCGCTGCCCCGGGCCCCCTCGCTCCACGGCAGGTTGCGCGCGAAGCCGTGCTGTCTCATCGGGTGCTCCCCTCCGGCCCGGACGTACCGATCGCCCGTCAGGCGCCCCGCCGTCGGGAAGAGGATCGGGATCCCGCCGCGCACGTTCTTCGCCGGGTCGAGGAGCGTCGTTTCGTCGAGGGCGAGGACGGGGCCGTCCGCCGTCTCGAAGCGCGTGACGAGGCCGCCCCGGGCGGGCGCCAGCTCGACGGTGGATCCGCTCGAGCCGTCCGACAGCACGACGAGGTCGACCGGACCGGGCCGGGACGTGACGACGAACATCGAAGCCTCCTCTCGACAAGGCACGGGGCAAGAGGGCATTCTGCCGCGATGCGGGCGATCGTAAGGGAGACCGGGCTCCGCGCCGTCGTGGCGGCCGCGACGCTCTCCCTCGCGCCGCCGGTCACCGCGTACGAGGGGCCGATGCACCGGGCTCTCGCCGAGTCCGTCTTCGTGGTTTCCCCGGCGGCCCGGTCGCGGGTCCCCGAGCGGTACCTGGGAGCGGTCTACAAGGGGGCGGAGGACGCGGACCAGCCGAACGCCCGCTGCGATCTCCATGGGGGCTTGGCCGGGGGCGGGGCCGCCGAGGCGCAGCGGCTCCTCGACTACCTGCTCCGGAGCCGCGACGAGAAATGGTCCTCGAACCGGGCGCTCGTCCTGGGCCGCCTCCTCCACCTGGTCGCCGACGCCACGGTCCCGGACTCGATCGCGCGCGGCGATCCCAACGCGGTGTCGGAGCTCTTCGCCGACCGGCAGGTCGCGCTCTTTCGCGAGCGGCGCGAACCGCAGGCATCCCTGCGCGATCTCCTGGCCGCGGCCGCGCGAGACACCCGCTGGGCCGACGACCCGGCCGAGGACGCCCCCGCGCGCCTTCGAGCGGCCGTGAACCTCGGGATCGACATCGTCCTGCGCCTGTCGCCGACGGATGGCCGGGACGCCGGGGAGGACGGCGGCGTCGCGGTCTTCGTCGTGGACCGGATCGCGAGAGGGGGCGCGCCACGGTCGGAGAGTCCCGACCAGCTCGGGCTGTCCGTGCTCGAGTGGGCCACCCGGTCGAACGGGAGCGAGAAGATCCACAGGCTGGTCGTCTTCAATCCGACGTCGTTGTGCGGTCGTGAGGTCGTCATCCACTCCGGCGCGCTCAGCTGGCCGGTGGCCACGGTCCTTCCCCCGCACACGTTCCGGAAGCTCGAGCTGCGCACGCCCACCGCCCTGAACCGGCGTCTGACCCGGGTGGAGACGCGGGCGAGCCAGCTCTGCCCGCCGGGGTCGGACACCGCCTCGACGGTCGCGATCCGCGCCTCGGCCACGGTGGCCGGGACCGCCGGAGACGCTCCCGACATCGACGGCGTCCCGGTGCTCCCCTACTGAAGAGTCGCCGCGACCTCCTCGATCCGCTCCGACTCCACGATCACCTGGCCCGACGCGGGGGAGAGCGCGCTCGCGAGCATGGCCCGGGCCACGGCGCGAGCCTCGACCGCGCGGTACCTCCGGAGGGGCCCCACCAGGGCGAAGCGGACCGCGCGCACGATGGCGATCCCGGCGGTCTCGCCGGGGCGGCTCTCGGCGCGGGCGCCGTCTAGGAACGACGGGCGGAAAAGGAAGAGCGCCGGGAGACCGAGCGCCGCGAGCGCATCCTCGGCCTCTCCCTTGACACGGCTGTAGAAGACGCGGGACGAGGAGTCGGCGCCGAGGGCGCTCACCGCGAGGAGACGGGCGGCACGGCCGGCCTTCGCCGCGCGTCCCACACCGACCACGTAGTCGTGATCGACACGGCGGAACGCCTCGCGGCTGCCGGCCTTCCCGATCGTCGTCCCGAGCGTGACGAAGACGTCGGCTCCCGCCGGCACGGAGGTCGTGTCGACCCGCTCGAAATCCACGATCCGCTCCTCGAGCTTCGGGTGTGCGCGGCCGGAGGGGCGGCGCACCAGGGACACCACTCGAGCGTAGGCCCCGCTCGAGAGGAGGGCCTCGACGAGGTGTCCGCCGACGAGCCCGCTGGCCCCGGCGACGACCGCGATCCGTCCCGCGCCGTCCCGGACCGGGTCTGTCACTTCTTCCCGAAGAGGCGGTCGAACGCGGAGCGCGCGTGGTCGGGCGTGGCGGCGCCGACGGACGTGCGGCCCTTGAGGTCCATCTGGATCGTCGCTTCGTAGAACGCGCAGTCGTTCGCCCGCGCCTTCGACGGGATCGGCGCCGTGAGCTCCTTGCGGCACTGGTAGTGGGCCGCCGTGTCGAAGTGGCGGCACTGCACGCACGCGTGGAGGGCGGCGCCGCACTTCCTGCAGGTGGCGTCCGGAGCGACGTCGACGTCGCCCCGCTCGCCACAGGACTTGCAGCGGAACACCTCGTCCCGGTGGGGGTCCGCTCCGCGCCCCTTCGGCGCCCCCTCGAGGCGCTGTGGACGGTCGTCGCCGAAGCCGCCGCCGGACGGCGCTCGCGACGCGCCGTCCTGGTATCCGCTCTGCCGATATTTCCGATCCATGGGGCCAGTCTACCCGCGGGGCTTGACGACGGGTGTAAGGTCTCCCGGATGACTCGCGTGCTCGGCTTCGCCTCGTTTACCACCTGCGGCGGATATCCGTATCCGCCGACGGGAGGGGAGGCGGCCGGCTAGAGCCCGACACCGCCCACGGCCGACTCGTTGCGGCCCCCCTCCCGACCGGAGGGGGGCCGTTTCTTTTTTCGCCCACCGAAGACGCGACGCATGGAAGGAGAGCCCGATGAGCGCCACCCCGGCCCCCGAGACCGCCGAAGAGACCGTTCCGCTCCCGCACGACCTCCGCGCGGGGTACCAGGGCCAGCCCGGCTCCTTCGGGGCCCGCGCGGCCTCGCGATGCGGGCGTCCCGCCGCGCTGCCGACGTTCGAGAAGCTCCTGCGCGCCCTCGTGGAGGGCGACGTCGAGGTGGCCGTGCTCCCCGCGGTGAACCGCGTCGCCGGCCCGATCGTGGAGCCGCTCGAGGCGCTCTGGCGCGCGTCGCGCGGCGGCGCCGCTCTCGCGGTCACGGCAGAGATCCCCGTGCCGGTGCGTCTCGTCCTGGGTGCGCCCCGGGGCGTCGCGCTCGAGGACGTGCGCGAGGTCCACTCCCAGTCGCCGGCCCTCCGGCAGTGCGGACAGCTCCTCGCGCGCCTCGACGCCACGCCGATCGAGACGCACGACACCGCGTACGCGGCCCTGCGCGTCGCGGAGCTGGGCGGGCCGCGCGCGGCGGTCTGCTCCGAGGAGGCGGCGCTCGCGGCCGGGCTCGTGGTCCTCCTCGAGGACGTCTCCGATCTGCAGCCCAACGCGACCCGCTTCTTTCGCCTGGTGCGTGCCGGGGAGGAGGGCCCGGAGGCCGCGCTCCGTCCCCACCTGGCGCTCTTCTCCGGCGCGAAGCTCTCCAGCGAGCTGTCCGATCTCGGCGCCGAGCTCCTCGCTCTTCCGGGGCGCCCCGAGGCGCCGGTGCGTGGCTTCGCGCTGGTCCCGGAGCGGTCGTGGAGGAAGGGGGCCCTGCGCCTCCCGCGGGGGACCGCGGAGCTGGTCTGGCTCGGCGCGCCGCCCGAGCACGTCGTGCCCCCGCGCGTGGCGGGTCTCCCGAAGGCGACCGAGGTGCGCGAGCCGGGCCGGGTCACCGTCGGGGCCTTCTCCGTCGGGGCCGGCGCGCGCGCCGTCATCGCGGGACCGTGCGCCGTGGAGTCCCCCGAGCAGGTCCTGCGCCTGGCGCGCCTGGCGGCTCGGGCCGGCGCCACGGCGATCCGGGGCGGCGTCTTCAAGCCCCGCACCTCTCCGTACGCGTTCCAGGGCCATGGACTGGAGGGGCTCGCCTGGCTGCGGGCCGCGGGCGACGCGGTCGGCCTGCCGATCGTCACCGAGGTGATGGCACCGGCGCAGGTGGGACCGCTCGCCGAGAAGACCGACGTCCTCCAGATCGGCGCGCGCAACTGCCAGAACTACGACCTCCTCCGCGAGGCGGGCGCGAGCGGACGCGCGGTGATGCTCAAGCGCGGCTTCGGCACGACCGTGGACGAGTGGCTCTCGTCGGCCGAGTACCTCCTCGAGGCCGGCTGCCGGGACGTGATGCTGTGCGAGCGGGGGATCCGGACGTTCGAGAAGGCGACCCGGGGCACTCTCGACCTGTGCGGCCTCCTGGCGACGCGCGACCTGACGCACCTCCCGATCCTGGCCGACCCCTCGCACGCGGCCGGCCGGCGCGAGCTGGTGGTCGGCCTGGCGCGGGCGGCCTGGGGCGCCGGCGCGGACGGGCT
>CAYLNK010000181.1:0-13309 GCA_964384675.1 uncultured Holophagales bacterium
TGGACGAGCAGCGGCTCGCCGACGCCGTCGCGGTGGCGGGCCTCTCGGCGGCCAGCCGCGACCGGCGCCGCGCCGTGATCCTCATCGCCGGGCCCGAGCCGCACGATCGGAGCGAGCTGTCGATGGAAGGAGCGAGGCACTTCCTGGCCTCGATCGGCGTCCCGTTCTTCACGATCTCCGTGCGGTCGTACGCCGACGAGGTCGTGGCCGGCTTCGGCGGGACGGCCCTGTCCGGATCCTCCGTGGCAGCCCTGCGCGACGCGTTCCGCGCCGTGGCGGACGCGCTGGAGCGGCAGCGCGTCGTCTGGGTCGCGGGGAAGCGGCTTCCGCAGCGGATCGCCCTCTCGAGCGAGGCGCGCGACCTCTCCCGGGTGCGCTGAATGCCGCTCCTCGCCGTCCTCCTGGTGCTTCTCGGCGACGTGCCCGTCCCCGGCGGCCTCGTGAGCGTCGTCGAGGGGACGCGCCTGCGGGTGCTGCCTTCCGCGGCCGCGCGGTCGCTCGCCGTGGTCGACGCGCCGCAGACGCTCGAGGTGCTCGAGGTCGAGGACGGTTGGGTGCGCGTTCGGTACGGCTCGTTCTCCGGCTGGCTGAAGCCGGAGGGGGACGGCGGCGAGCCGGGACAGCCGGAGCGGCGCGAGTCGCGGGACGAGGGACGCCTGGGGCGGGCCCTGAGGGCGTTCCCCCGGCCGGTCGTCCCGCGCCCGTTCGGTCCGTTCGAGCTCTACACCGACGTGGCGAGCGCCCGCGTGCTGTCGCTCCTGGAGCGCACGGCCTCCGGGCTCCCGGGCGTCCACTCCGAGCGGTACGGGGTGCGTCCCGTCCCGTCGGACGGCCGCGACGCCGTCGTCCTCTTCGCGAGGACGCCCGACTACGAGGCGCTGGTGGCCGGCGAGGAGCCGCTCGCCAGGACCGGACCGCGGGGCCACGCCGGCCGGGGCGTGGCCGTGCTCTCGGTGGTGGCCGGAGGCGTCGACGAGGCGCGCGGCCTCCTCGTGCACGAGGTCGCGCACCTCCAGAACCGGCGCACGCTCGGCCAGCTCCTCCCGCCGTGGCTCGAGGAGGGGATCGCGGAGGACCTCGCGATCTGCCGCTTCGGCCCCGACGGACGGGTCCTGCCGGACACCTTGCGCGTCGAGGTGGAGCGCACCCGCGAACGGACGGGCGAGTCCGCCCGCTCGCGCCTTCGCGTGGTCACCCGGCAAAGCGGGCCTCTCGTGTCGGTCGCCGCGCTCGCGGAGAAGGCCCGGCGCAAGGAGCTCCCGCCGCTCGCGACCCTCCTGTCCATGCCCGCCGACGAGTTCGTCTCGAAGGCGGAGCGGGGACTGAGCTACCCGATGGCGGCGCTGTTCATCCGCTTCCTGCTCGCGGACGGGCTACCGGGGTCGCGGGACGCCTTCCGTCTCTTCCTGGGCGGTGTGGCGACGGGCGAGTCGCCCTCGCACCTGCGGCTGCTCGAGTCGCTGGGCACCGATCTCCCCACGCTGGACGCGGCGTTCCGGAAGCGACTGGCGGCGCTTCCGGCAAGGTGAGCGAGCGGAGGTCCCGCGTACACCCGAGCGCGCCGGAACCGGCAGGCGGAGCGATGTGGGGCCGACGGAACGCCCAGTGCGGTGTCACTTCTCCAGGTCGATCCGCTTGACGTCCTCCCACGGGACGTAGGTCTTCTCGTCCCCGTGGAGGACGAAGACGCCGGCGTTCTCGTCCGTGACGTCCGCGGACTCCCCGAGGCGAAGCTCCTCCGTGCCTCCGCGGAGGGTGACCCGGGAGCGGGACGAGCCGGAGCGGACCACCGACGCCACCATCGAGAAGGGAATGCTGTAGGACAGCCCGGACGCCTCACCGTCCAGAGTCTCCCAGCCGTTCGCCTCGTCGACGTCGTAGACGAGGCGTCCTTTGTGGGTGGCCCCGGATCGCGTCGTCACGACCCCCTGCAGGGGCCCGGCGGGCGGGAAGGTGTCGTAGCCGGGCCCCGAGCCGCCTTCCGCGAAGTCGACCCTTTCGAAGGCCGACCAGGAGACGAGGACCCGCCCGAAGCGTGGGTCGTCCACGAAGATGCCGCGGTTGTCCGAGTCGACGTCGTTCGTGCCGCGCAGGACCAGCTCGCGACCGTCCCTGAGGTGGACCGTCGAGGACCTCCGTCCGTTCCGCTCGATGGCCTTGATCCGCCCCATCTCGAGCTTCATCTTGCCCTCGTCGGATTCCCCGTCGAGGACGTCGGTGGCGACGCACTCCTCCTTGTCCCACTGCACGAACCCCGTGAACGTCTGCGAGGTCGTCCGCACGGTCCCGAAGAGGCGCGCCGGCACGTTCGGGAGGTCGGCGGGCGTGGGCTTGAAGTCGATCCGGCGGATCTTCTCCCACGCCAGCTGCACCTCGCCGAGCGAGCCGTCCCAGACGGTGATCCGCGCGCCGACGTCGTTCGAGCCGCCGTCCACCAGGACCTCCTCGCGGCTCTTCAGCACGAGCGTCGCCTCGCGCGATCCGGACGGGAGGATCGAGGCGAGGTCGCCGAATCGCACGACGAGCTGGCGCCCGCCGCCCTCCGCCCAGCGAAGGCCGATCCGCCGGCCGAAGATCCGCAGGCCCTCGCTGGCGTGCCGGTGCTCTCGCGGGACGTCGTGCAGGAGAGGCCTCTCCACCTTCGAGGCGTTGAAGTGGTCGGTCCAGAAGGCCTCCTCCTTTCCCCAGCGGAGGCGCCCTTCGTACGTCGTGCCCCCCTTCGTCTGGATCGAGCCGTAGAGGTACCCCTTCGTGTCTCCGGCCAGGGCCCCGGAGGTGGGACCGCAGAGGGCGGCCAGGAGAACGGTGCTCGACAGGAACGGCTTGCTGCGCATGAGGCAATCTCCTCGCGTATCAGGACGGCAGGCGCGTCGCGTTGCGGAGCGACTCCTTGCCTCCATCGGACTCTTCGGTCTCGTCGTTCTCTGTGTCGGTGGCCGCGTCCGAGTCACCCGGCTCGAGGTTGCCCTCGCGCTCGAGCACGAGCCTGAGGACGCGTTCGGTCTCGTGGTGGTACCTGCGGTCGGCGGAGAGGAGCTCGGCGAGGAGCGACATGAAGCGCTCGTCGGTCATCCGTCCACGCGCTCCCTCCACGACGATCTCGTGGAGGACCGACGGGACGGCCGAGCCGCCCGGGGGCGTCGACGGCCTGCCGGGGCGCCTCGCGAGCACGCCGACCGAAAGGAGGGCCACCGCGGCGGCCAGGCCGGCCGTCCAAGCCTTCCGCCCGGGAGGGCCCCACCGGCGGGACGCCCGCTCTCCCCCCGTCGCGCGGGCCGCCACGCCTCTCCAGATCTCCTCGGAGGCCTCCGGCGCCGGCGCGACCAGGCGTTCGGAAAGGTGGCGCGCCTCGACGTAGAAGCGACGGCACGGCCCGCAGACGGCGAGGTGGTCGATCGCGGGCAAGGCCTCCGGGAAGGGCAGCTCGCCGTCCAGGAACGCCGAGAGCTGGGGCGCTCTCTCGTCGCAGGGTTCCGATCCAGCGAAAGAGCTCATGTCGTCGTCCCTCCACGGAATGGCCGGAGAGCGTCCACGAGCCGGCGCCGGGCGCGATAGACGTGGACCTTCACCTGGGCGAGCGTCGTCCCCGTCTCGCGGGCGACCTCCTCGTACGAAAGGCCCTGGAGCGCGGCCAGCTCGAAGGCGCGCCGGTGGCTCGGCGGAAGCGCCTCGAGCGCCGTCCCCAGCGCCTCGGACAGGAACCGGAAGGAGGCGTCCTCGTGGGGGCCGGGCTCCGGGGCGGGCAGGGCCGCCAGGTCTCCGGAGGCCTCCACGGCCGAGGGCCCGATCCGGCGGGGCCGGCGCAGGGAATTGAGCGTGAGGTGCTTGGCCGTCGCGATCAGATAGGAACGGAGGTTCTCGATCCGATCGGGCTCGCCGGTCTTCATGGCCCGCAGGAACGTCTCCTGCAGGAGGTCCTCGGCCTCGTGGGCGGGCAGCCGGGTCTTCAGGAACCTGAAGACGGGCCCCGAATGAGCGGAGAAGGCTCCCCGCCATGCCGACTCCCCGTCCGTGAAAGGGCCGAGCCTCGTCATTCGACTACATAGGACACCGGAGCCGCCGGGAAGTTACAGGCTCCCGGCCGATCGCTTCCCCGCGCGAAGGAGCGCGAGGCCCAGGACCTGCGCTCCGACGAAGACGGCCGCGACGCGGAGCCCGAACCGCAGGGTGCTCGCGACCTCCACGACCGGGACGACCGCCAGCACCATGAAGAGGAGCGTCACCCCGAACCCCGACGCGGCGGCGAGGCGCAGCCAGAGCGGCGGCGTCGAGAACCCTCTCCGGGCGAGGAGCGGGATGCCGAAAAGGCACAGGTACGTCGCGGCGAAGAAGAGGCCGGCCGCGCTCTGGAGGAGCTGGTACGCCTCCCCGAGGCCGACGCCGAGCCCTCCCACGAAGCCGAGCGCCCACGTCGCCACGCCCGCGAAGAGGATCGAGCGGACCGGCAGCTGCCGCCGGTCGAGGCGCGCGAACCAGCCGGGGAGGACGTGGTTCCAGCCGGCCACCATCGGGAGCCGGGTGATGGCGGTGAAGGAGATGCTGGCCGCGGCGATATCCCGCAGGAGGAGCGCCGCGATGGCCGCGCCGCCCCACGACGCGCCGCCGCGTCGCGAGAACGCCTGGGCGACCGGATTGACGAGGTCGACCTCGGCGGCGGGGACGATCGTCCGGAGCGCGTCGGTGCCCCCGATGTAGAAAAGGGCGATGATCGGCACGGCGATCATCACGGACCGCGGCAGGTCCCGGCCCGGCCGGCGCGCCTCGCCCGAGAGCGCCGCGAGGCACTCGAGCCCGGCCAGCCCGAAGACGGAGATCTTGGTGAACAGCTCGAGCGCCAGGAGAGGGGAGCCCGGCCCTGGGCCTTCCGATCGAGGGACCGATCCCCGGGCGCCGGCCGCCAGCGCGACGAGGAGGAGGAAGAAGACGAGCTGCAGGGCGGCCCCGCCGTCGTGGACCCAGCGGCCGAGCCTCAGGCCCGACACCGCGAGCACCCCCAGGAGGGCCATGAGCGCGAGGTGCAGGAGCGCCGGGCCCGGCCCGTCGCCGGTCCTGCCCAGGGCGGCCCTCGCGTACGTGAGGCCCTGGGCCGTGGAGAGCCCGAGCGTCGACGTGTACGCGACGACGAAGATCCAGATGTTCCAGCCCACCAGGAATCCCAGCGTCTCGCCGTAGGCGGCCCGCGCCCACTCGTAGATGCCGCCTTCCAGGGGCCGTTCCCGGGACAGACGGATCACCACGGCCGCCAGGGGGAGGTGGAAGAGGGCGATGCCGAGGAGCCAGAAGAGATGGTGCGACGGCCCGAGCTTCGCCCCCGTCCCCAGCCAGTTCGTCCCGATGACGATCAGGACCTGGCCGAGGACGAGGTCCCTGAGCGTGAGGACGCGCCGCAGCTCGTGGGACGACGCCGGCGACGGGGCTTCCGTCGCCTGCACCGCGCCGGCCGAGCTCACGGCTTGCGCCCGACCGTCGCCTGCCACGGCCCGACCACCGGGCGCGTCGTCACGTCCACGAATCCCGCCTCCAGGAGGAACGACTCCAGCTCCGCGACAGAATACTGCTGTCCCCCCGTCAGGAGCAGCATCGCGAGCCCGCTGGCGACGACCTCGGCCGGCCCCGTGCGGTCGGACGCGAGCGGCATCTCCAGCGCGACCAGGCGGCCGCCCGGAGGGAGCGCCTCGAAGCTGCGCGCCACGAGACGGCGGGCTTCGTCGGGCCGCCAGTCGTGCAGCACGTCCGCCAGCAGGTGGAGATCGGCGTCGGGCCAGGGGCTCCGCCACATGTCCCCGGCGACCACGTCGACGCGGTCGGCGAGCCCCGTCCGCTGGACCGCCAGCCACGCCGAGCCCGCGAGGGCCGGCAGCTCGAGGATCACGGCCTTGAGGTCCGGGGCCGAGCGCACGGCGGCGACGGCGTGCGTCCCGTGGGCGCCCCCGACGTCCAGGAGGCGCCGGTGTCCCGAGACGTCCACCACGTCGGGCCACCGTGTGGCGACCGGAAGCGCGTGCTCGTCCATCATCCCGGCGAAGCTCTCCGGCTCGATCCCGAACCAGTCCCCCGCGAACGGGTTCGAGCGCTCCCCGTCCTCCCGGACCGCGGAGAGGAGGCGTTCGTAGCCGTATCGCTCCCGGACGAGGTGGACTCCGAGCCCGAAGAGCGCGGACGGCTCGCCGTTCTCGCGCAGCACCGCCGCCCGGCCCGCCGGCGTGAGGGCCACCCGCTCGTCGAGCCGGGTCGTCACGCCGAACGAGCCCGCGGCCCCGGCCAGGAGTCGGACGACGCGCTCGGAGAGATCCAGCCTCGCCGCCAGCTCCTCGATCGCGAGCGGGCCGGCGGCGAGGGCGCTGAACAGCCCGATCTCGTGGGCCGCCAGCGTGGCGTGGTGAAGGAGGACTCCGTCCACGACGGCATAGGGCAGGCTCACGGAGTCCATCGGCATCAGAGGGGGAGCGGCGTGACGCGGGATCCGTAGAAGGGGCCGGTGGCGACCTCGGGAGCGACCTCGTTGCCGGCGAGGTCCAGGATGTCGACCGCGGAGTCGGCGGCGAACGAGTCACCGTTGACCCGGACGCGGCAGCGGACGCGGATGCGGCCCACAGCCTGGCCCGCGTCGAAGGCGAAGAGCTCGAACGTCAGGAACGTGCTGTTGCCGATGATCCGCCAGGCGCCGTGGGCCGGACCCTCGACGAGCGAGCCGAGGAGGCTCGACGTCTCCACGAACGTGCCGTCCTGCCCGAACGTCTGGTATGCCTGGAACGGGGCGTCGCCCGGGACCTCGACGAACCACGTGCCGACGAGGTTCCCCGGATCGAAGACCCCGAGCGCGGCCGTCTCGCCCTCGGGGACGGGGGCGGGGCGGGAGGTCGGCAGGCTGGACCGCTCGATGGTGCCGTGCTTGAGGCCCACCAGCAGGTTCCGGGCGCGGCGCAGGCCGGCCGCGAGCGACGGCGCCTCGGGCTGGGCGGCGGCCGCGGGGCTCGTGACCCCGAGGGCTGCGAGGAGGGTGAGGGCGAGTGTCGTGGTGCGGATCGTCCGGTTCATCGTCTTCTCCTTCGTCGGCCGGCGTCTTTGCCGGTCCGATCGGAGGGCAATATCGGGAGGGGGCGAGGACCGAGTCCTTGGCACGGCGATGAAAACGATGAAAGATCCGTGAAAGTGGCCGCGCCGGTCCGGAGATACCGCTTTGGTCCCTTCGAGATCGGGACCGACGAGCCCGTGCTCCGCCGCGACGGGGAGCTCGTCGCCCTGCCCCGCCGGGCGGCCTCCCTGCTTCTCGTGCTCCTCGACCGGCCGGGCCGCGTCGTGCCCAAGGACGAGCTGCTGCGGGTGGTCTGGCCGGACGCCACCGTGGGCGACAACAACCTCAACCAGGCGGTGGCGGCGCTGCGCAAGGCGCTCGGCGACGGTGCCGAGTCGCCCCGCTTCCTCGACACGATCCCCCGCGTCGGCTACCGGTTCCTGGGGCCGGTGGAGGTGGTCGAGCCGGGGGCCGCGGCCGCCGTCGAGCCGCGGAGCGCCGGTGAGACTCGCGCGGCGCCCGCCGTGGCCGTCCTGCCGTTCGAGACGCGGGGCCCCACCCCCGACGAGGCGGCCCTGGCCGAGGGCCTGGTCGAGGCGCTCACCGCGGCGCTGGCGCGCCAGCGCCGGCTGGTGGTCCGGGCGGGCGGGGCCGTTCGCCGTCTCCTGGGAGCGGGGGCGGCCGACCCCGTGGAGGCGGGCCGCGCCCTGGACGTCGACCTGGTGGTGGATGGGCGGCTGCGCCCTTCGGCGGGCGGCTTCGCGCTGGCCCTCGAGGTGGTCCGGGTCGCGGACGGCGGCGTCGCCTGGGCGACGCGTTCCGAGCTCGTCGCGACCGCGCTGCCGGTGCTGGCCGACGAGCTCGCGGCCCGGATCACGTCGGTGGCGGTCGGCGGCCCGGCGGACGAGTCGCGCCGGGTGCGGTCCACGGTCCCTCACGGCATGGCGTACCCGCTCTACCTCCAGGGGAGGCACTACGCGAACCTCCTGACGCCGCACGGCTACGAGGTGTCGCGCGTCTGCTTCGAGAAGGCCCTCGCCGAGGACGCCACGTTCGCGCTCGCGTCGTCGGGGCTCGCGTACCTCTACCTCCAGGTGGCGGACATCCTCCTGCCACCCGGGGAGGCGATGACCCGCGCGCGGCGCGCCGCGGAGCACGCGCTGCGCCTCGATCCCGCCCTGGCCGAGGCGCACGCCTGTCTCGGGACGGTGCGGTACATGCACGACTGGGACGCCGCCTCCGCCGAGGAGAGCTTCCGCGCCGCCTCCGCGTCTCGCGAGTGGGCTCCGGGCGCCCGGCGTCTGCACGGCTGGTTCCTCGCGTTCCTCGGCCGGTTCGACGAGGCCTTCGCGCTCTTCGACGAGGCCGATCGGGCCGATCCGATCTCGCTGGACCGGCACCTCTACGAGACACCGGCCTGCTGGCTCTCGCGCCGCTGGGAGCAGGGGCTGGAAGCGTCGGAGGCGTTCCTCCGGCTCTTTCCCGAGCTGTGGCTCGCGCACGTCCTGCGCGGCCGGATCCTGGAGGGGCTCGGCGAGGGGAAGCGGGCCCTCGCGGCGTTCGAGGCCGCCGCGGCGCGTCCCGACGCCGCCGACGAGGTCCTCGGCGACCTGGGGCGCCGCCGCGCGCTGGAGCGGGACCGGCGGGGCGCCGAGGCGGTCCTCGAGGAGCTGGGGCGCCGGGCCACGCGGCGGAACGTGGCGTCGTTCCATCGCGCGCAGGTCCTGGTGGGCCTCGGCGATCGTGACGGCTGTTTCGAGGCGCTCGACGCGGCGCTGGCGGAGCGATCGTGGTACCTGGTGTGGCTGAAGGTGGCGCCGTTCCTCGACCCGGTACGCGACGATCCGCGCTTCGGAAGGCTCCTCGACGCGGTGGGCCTCTGGGGGCACGGACAGGGGTAGTCTTCCAGGGGAGGACCTCACCCCGATGGGAGCCGACACGTCCTGGGAACGTCTCCTCGCCACGCTCGCCCCGCACCGTGAGGAGGGAGTGATCGTGGCCTTCTCCGGAGGCCTCGACAGCGCGGTCCTTCTCGACGCCGCGCTCGAAGCCGTGGGCCGGGAGAAGGTCGTCGCCTTCACGGCCGTCTCGCCCTCTCTGGCGGCGGCGGAGCTGGCGGAGGCGCGCCGGATCGCCGCCGACCTCGGAGCGACCCTCCGCGAGGAGCCGACGCACGAGCTGGATGATCCTGGCTACGTCGCGAACGCCGGCGACCGCTGCTTCTTCTGCAAGCGGGAGCTCTTCGCGGTGATCGAGAGGACGCGCTCCCGTCTCGGCCTCGGGCGCGTCGCGTACGGCTACCACCGCGACGACGACGCCGACGTGCGGCCGGGGCTCAGGGCGGCTCTCGACGCTGGCGCGCTCCGCCCGCTCTGGGAGGCGGGGCTCGGCAAGGCGGACCTCCGGGGCGTCGCCCGCGAGCGGGGCCGCTCCTTCGCCGAGAAGGCCTCCGGCGCGTGCCTCTCGTCGCGCCTGCCGGTCGGGATGACCGTGACCGTGGAGCGGCTCGGCAAGGTGGAGACGGTGGAGGCGTGGCTGCGCGCGGCGGGCTACCGGCAGTTCCGCGCGCGCCTCGACCGCGACGACCTGGTGCGGATCGAGGTCGCGCCGTCCGAGCTGGCCCGCCTCGCGACCGCGATGGCGGCAGAAGGGGAGCGGGGGAGCCTGCTCGAGGCGGCGCGCTCGGCCGGCGTGGCGCGGGTGACGCTGGACCTCGCCGGGTACCACCGTCCCGGGGAGCCCGCATGACGGCCGGCCACATCCACGTCGACGAGAGCCGCTTCGGCCGGACGACGGTCGCCGAGGCGATCTACGGGCCGGGGAAGAGCGCCGAGGAGATCGTCACGATCGCCGTGCGTCTCGTCGCCGCGCGGCGCGAGTCGGGCGAGGAGGCGGAGTGGCCCGTCCTGGCGACGCGTGTCGACGCCGCCCAGCTCGAGTCGATCATCCGCGCCGCGCCGCCGGACCTGCCGCTCCAGCACGACTCGCAGGGCCTGATCCTGGAGTTCGCGCCGTCGCACACCAGGACGCCGATCGGCTGCGCGGCCGTCGTCTCGGCCGGCACCACGGACCGCGGGCCCGCGGCCGAGGCTGCGGCGGTGCTGGAGGCGTACGGGGCCGAGGTCGCCCGGATCCACGACGTCGGCGTCGCCGGGATCCACAGGCTCCTCTCGCCCGACCGGCTCGCGGCTCTGGGTCGGGCGCAGGTGATCGTGGCCGTCGCCGGGATGGAGGGGGCGCTGCCCGGCGTCGTCGCGGGCCTGGTCAAGGCGCCCGTCATCGCCGTGCCCGCGCCGGTCGGCTACGGGGTGGCCGAGGGCGGACGCGCGGCGCTCACCACGATGCTCGCGTCGTGCGCGCCCGGCCTCGCCGTCGTGAACATCGGCAACGGATTCGGAGCCGCCGCGATGGCGGTGAAGATCCTGCGTTCGGGGAGGACGTCATGACACGGATCCTCTACATCGACTCGGTCGGCGGTCTCGCCGGCGACATGTTCCTGGGCGCGGCGCTCGACGCCGGTTTCGTCACCCTCCCGGAGCTGCAATCGATCGTGACCCGCTGGCTGCCCGAGCCGGTGCTCCTGGTCTCGGGCGAGGTCATGCGGAACGGGATGCGCGCCCGCTCGCTCCACGTGGTCGTGGGCGCGGGGAGCCGGCGCGAGCCCCAGCACGGGCACGAGCGCGACGAGGCCTCCGACCACCAGCACGACCACGACCGGGAGCACGAGTACGACCAGGACCACGATCACGAACGCTCTCACCGCCACGAGCACGACCACGCCCACGATCACGGCCACCACGACCACGCGAGCCACGGGCACGGGGACGCGCCCCGGCGGAACCTCGCCGACGTCGAGCGGCTCTTGGACCGCTGCCCGATCCCCGCGACGGCGGTGGAGAGGGCCCGGGCGATGTTCCGCGCGCTGGCCGAGGCCGAATCCGACGCGCACGGCGTACCGGTCGCCGACGTCCACTTCCACGAGGTGGGCGCCACGGACTCGCTGGTCGACTTCGCGCTGGGCGCCTACGTGATCGACCGCCTCGGCGTGGCGATCGAGGCGTCGCCCGCGATCGTCGGGCGCGGCTACATCCGGATGGAGCACGGCCTCTGGCCCGTGCCGCCGCCCGGCACCGCGAGCATCCTGCAGGCGGGGGGTATCCCGCTTCGCGCCGTCCCGCCGTCGATGCCGTGGGAGAACGTGGAGCTGACGACTCCCACCGGCGCGTGCCTCCTCCGGCTCGCCCGCCGTTTCGGCGAGATGCCGGCCGGGCGCGTCGTCGCGACCGGCACGGGCGCCGGCACCCTGGACCCTCCCGGCTACGCGAACGTCGTGCGGCTCTTCCTCGTCGAGAGGGACGCGACGATGGACGCCCTGGTGAGCGCGGACCTGGAGTCGGCTCGCTTCGACACCGACGAGATCGCCGTCCTCGAGACGTGGATCGACGACCTGCCGGGCAACCTCCTCTCGCTCGCGGTGGACGAGGTGCTGGCCACGGGCGCCGTCGACGTCGCGGTGTCCAGCGCCTCCTTCAAGAAGGGACGGATGGGCTATCGCGTCGAGGTCCTCGCTCCGCCGCACCGCGCCCACGACGTGGCCGGGGTGCTGCTCGGTCGCACCACGTCGATCGGCCTGCGCGTCCGCACCGAGCGCCGCTGGAAGCTGTTCCGGCGGCCCGTCACGACCGCCGGCGGCCTCGACGGCAAGCTCGTCCACGACGCGACGGGGGAGATCTCCCGCGTGGCGCCGGAGACGGACGCGCTGGCGCGCCTCGCGACGGACGGGGGGCCGGCGCCGATGCTCGGCTGGCGCGTGGAGGGAAGCGACTCGAAGAAGGGCGGCTGAGCGGCGCGAGTCAGCGGACGGACCACTGCAGGCAGATGCCGTAGCCGTCCGGGTCGGTGAGCGAGAGCTGCTTCATCCCGTACTCCCGGACGACGGGCGGCGCCACGTCGAGGCCCTTCGAGCGGAAGTAGGCGTAGGCGCCGTCGAGGTCGCGGCAGCCGACGTAGAGCGTGGTGTCGGCGTGCGCCGCGACGCGGGCCGGGTCCGGCGCGTGGGGCCGGTCGCCGGCCTCGTACATCGTGTTCAGCATCACCTCGGCGTCGCCGTGCCGGAGCCACACCCAGTCCACGTCGTCGCCGGGTCCCGAGGACTGCACGACCTCGAAGCCGAGCACGTCGCGATAGAACGCGAGCGAGCGGGGCATGTCGAACACCTGGACGAGCGCGACGCAGCCTTCGAGCTTGACGGACATCGGCGGGCCTCCCGGGACCGTGATTATTCACGGCCGGTACGAGGTGGGTCTTGATCCGAGAGCGGCCGAGGAAGGAATCTACTGGCGTGAGGGCGACGATCTCGACGAAGGGGCGGATCGTCCTGCCGGCGGAGATCCGGAAGAGGGATCGAATCGAGGCCGGGCAGGTATTCGACGTGGAGCGGATCGCCGCCGGCCAGTACCGGATCACCCGGAAGGGTCGTGTCCGCAACGAGGGCCTGGTGAGGCTGCTGGTGGCCTGTCCAGCCAGGGGCTGGTTCAAGCCGCTGCCGCGGGCGGAAATGACCTGATTCCCGGACCGACGCCGGTCAGGCGGGGAGCTTGGCGACCAGGATGTCCGCCTCCTCCACGATCGGCCGCTCCGCCAGGAGGTCCCGGGCCTTCGCCCGGAGAGCGTCCGCGATCACGCCGGTGACGTGCGCCTGCCGTCCGGCGTCGTCCGGGAAGGCGTCGAAGATGCCGAAGGTCGAGGGGCCGAGGCGGAGCGCGAACCAGGCGATGGTGGCGGGCTCGTCGATCGCGAGCGGAAGGGCGTCCCTCAGGAACGCCGCGACCTCGTCTTCCTTCCCGGGCTTCGCCACGAGCCTCACGAGCAGCGCGACACGGACCATCTGGGCCTCTCTTTCCGGCTTCACCCGAAGCCGAGCCGCAAGATAGACGGCATCTCCATGCGGCGCCTCTGGCAAGATCGACAGATTTGATATCGTTCTCGCCATGCGGATCCACGTCCTCGCGCTCGACGGCGTCTTCGACGTGGGCCTGGCCGCGATCCTGGACGTGCTCGAGACCGCGAACGACCTGGCGGCCGCCAAAGGGATGCCGACCCCGCGCTTCTCGGTGCGCCTCGTCGGCGTGAGGCGCCGCGTCGCCACAGGCCGGGGATTCCGGGCGCCCGTGGAGCCGGCGGGGGAGGGCCGCCGTCCCGACGTGATCGTGGTGCCCGGGCTCACGGCGAAGCCCCCGGGCTCGCTCCGGACGGCGCTCGCGCGGCGCGACGTGCGCGACGCGGTGGAGCTCC
>CAYLNK010000182.1:0-13306 GCA_964384675.1 uncultured Holophagales bacterium
CAGGGCGGCCGGCCCGGTCGCGAGGCTCACGGCGACGCGGGCCTCGCGCGCGGCGTCGCCCAGCGCGTGGCCGCGCGCCAGCGACCAGTAGAGCTGCGCGGCGAACCGGGTCGCGGCCGTGTCGAGGACGCTGTACTGGTTCGCGACCACCGCCGGGAGACCGCAGGCCACGAGGGCCGGGGCCACGCCCCGGGTGAAGTCGGTACGGCCGCCCCGGCCCGACTCGCAGGCGTTCAGGAAGACGAGCTTCAGGCCGCGGCGCCCGAGAAGCTGCCGCAGGGCCTCCGCCTCCACCGTGCGGCCGCCGCCCCGTCCGTCCTCGAACACCAGCGCGCCCGTCCGCTCCCGCGCGTCGTACACGCCGTGCCCGATGAAGTGGAGGACGTCCCAGCGGTCCGAGGCGAGGCGGCGGTGGAGCGCCTCGGGTGTCGCTGTGGTGACGGTCTCGATCCGCGCGAGCCCACCACGGACGAGCCGCGAGAACGCGGCGGTGAGCTCGCTCCGCTCCTCGCGCGAGGCGAGCGCGGGCAGCGCCGCCGGGCCGGAGGACGCGACCAGGATCGAGAGCGGGCCCTTCCTCGGGTCGACCGTCTCGGCGGGAATCGCCGAGAAGACGTTCCGCACGAAGTGCACGTCCTCGAGGGCCAGGAACGCCCGGTGGACCGGGTCCCACGCGAACTCCCACGGCTTGTCCGCGAGCCAGTCGACGGCCGAGGTGAAGACCAGGTCGAGGCGCCCCCGGGTCCCCGCGCGGGCCGCGTCGAAGAGCCGTCGCACGTCGCCCGGGAAGAGCGTCTCGAAGAGGAGCGAGCCGTACGCGACGAGCTCCTCGCCGCCGGGGAGCGTCCGGCCCGGTCGCCCGGACAGCGCGGCGAGGATCTCCTCGTGGCGGGCGATGATGCGGCGCATCCGGTCGCCCGCGTCGCCGCCCCGCGTGAGAAGCGGCTCGACCACACGGGCGGCGCCCCAAGTCGCGAGCACCTGAGCCTGGCCCGGACCCGACGGGAGGAGAGTCAGCTGGAACGGCTCGCCGCTCCGCTGCCGGGTGGGCCGGGGCGAGCGAGCCCGCGTGGGCGAAGCGGGCGCGGCGGAGACTCCTCGACGGCCCGCCGCCCCGCGGCGCTTTCCGGGGCGCGGCGCGCGCGACGGCAACGGCGCGGCGGTGTCCAGGACGGGGATCTCCGCCGGACGTCCCAGCAGGGCCCGCTCCAGGAAGTCGATGGCCGCGGGCCTGGAGAGGAGGTTCAGGTGGTGGACGGCCGTCCGCGACGGCAGGTTCCCGCCCGGTCCGAAGCAGCCGGCGCGGTCTCCTGGCAGCGGTCGACCGCTGGCCAGGTGCCAGCCCCCCTCGGTCGGCACGACGAGGTCATTGGCGCCGCCGAAGAAGCGATCGGCGCCGGCGTCGGCGAGGCGCAGGGCGAGGCTCCCTTCGGGATGGCAGCTCGCGGCCAGCGCGAGGTATCGGTCCGGCGGGACCGTCCCGTGCTCGAGCGCGCGCAGCGTGGCGCTGCCGGGCGCGAGAGCGGCGATGCCTGGCAGCGCTCCGGCAGCCCGCCCGGCGATCCAGAGGAGGGCCTCGGACACCAGGTCGAGCGCGAAGCGGAAGGGGCCCGCCGGAAAGAGCTCGAGGAGGTTCGCGAGCCAGCCGACGTGCTCTTCCCAGGCGCCGGGATCGGCGAGCGGGGAGCCGAGGTTGGGCGCGGCGGTCAGGACGACGCGTCCCGGGACGAGCCGGCCGGCGCCTGGCAGCCCCGTCTCGAGCGCGGTGCGCAGCACGACTCCGCCCCGTGAGTGGGTGACGACGTCGCAGAGTGCGCCTCCTTCGGGAAGCGCGGCCAGGAGGTCGCGGGCGTTCTCCTCGGGCGAGCGGGAGACCGTCGCGTGGTCGAAGCCGAAGACCCGGTCGCCGTAGACGGGCTCGAGCGCGGCGAGGAGCGTGCGGCCCGAGGAGCCGCGTGTCGTCGCGAGGTCGCGGAAGCACTGGGCCGTGTCGGAGAAGAGCCCGTGGAGGAGGAGGAGCGAACGGGCGGGCGCCGGTGGGACCGAGGTGACGGCGGGCAGCGGACGGTCGGCGTCTAGCGCCGACGCGGTGACGCGGACCAGGCCGGGCGGCTGTCCGCGGTCGAGGAAGCGCGCCTCCTCCCACGCCGCGGCGAGACGGGGCAGGCCCCGGTCGACGAGTGGCGCGGCCGCGCGAAGGAGGAAGAAGCGCACGGCGGATGAGGCGGGGGAGCGCCGCGACAGCGCTTCCGGGAGGGGAAGGAAGAAGCGCGTGGCACGCCGCGCGCCGGCTTCCGGCCGGACGATCCGCAGGGCCCCGGAGGGGAGTCGCGCGAGAAGGACGTGCCCTCCCGACGCGGGGGCCGAACGCACCGTCAGGCTCGGGGGCGACGGCGCGGGCGTGCCGCCGGCAACGGGTGTCGCGCGAAAGGCGCCCTCCAGCTCGAGGACGCCCGGGCGCAGGGCCGCTTCGGGAAACCGGGGCCGACCTGCGGCGGCCGCCTCCCGCAGCGCGCGGATCGACTCCGGGCGGACCTCCCATCCGGGGAGGTCCCACGTGAGCGCCGGAGCCTCGGGCATGCCGGGCGAGTATAGCGACGGGCATGGCAAGCTCCGCGGCGTGGTGTCGAGGCTCCTCGCCCAGGTCTTCGTCCCGCTCAACGCGGTCTTCGCGCTCACCGCTCTCTCGTTCGTGCTGGCCTGGAAGGGGAGGAGCCGGCAGGCGATCGCGGCGAGCGTCGCGGCGTTCGCGACGCTCTGGCTCTCCGCCACGCCGCGGGTCGCCGGAGCCCTGATGAGGCCGCTGGAGCGGCAGGTGCTGCCCGTCCCGGCCGAGCGCGCCGGAACGGCGGGCGCGATCGTCGTGCTGGGGGGCGCCCTGGCGGCGAAGGAGCCGCCTCGCACGCGGGTCGAGCTGACCGAGGCCAGCGACCGGATCCTCCACGCGGTGCGCCTCTTTCGCGCGCGGCGGGCGCCGCTCCTGGTCGCGAGCGGCGGGGGCCGCGGCGTCCCCGAGAGCGAGGAGATCGCGGAGCTCCTCGTCGAGCTGGGCGTCCCCGACTCGGCGATCCTGAGGGAGAGCCGCTCGACCAGCACGCGCGAGAACGCGCTCGAGACGAGCCGGCTCCTGGCGGGACGGGGCGTGAAGCGGATCCTCCTCGTCACGTCGGCCCTGCACATGCCGCGGGCGCGTCGCGCGTTCGCGAGGGCAGGCTTCGAGGTGGTGCCGGCGCCGACCGACTTCCAGGTGATCGACCAGGAGGAGGAGCTGGGCTGGCTCTCCGGCTGGCTCCCGAACGCGGGCGGCCTCGTCTGCACGACGACGGCCGTGCACGAGTACCTCGGTCTCCTCTACTACAGGCTCCGGGGCTGGATCTGAGAGGAAGGGGGACCGGCCGTCCGGTCCCCCTCTTTCCGCCTACTGGAAGTAGCCGACGATATCGAGGATGAAGTGCGTCGACCCGCTCGGCATGTCGCACAGGATGGCGAGCTGGCCGCCGGTGCCGAGCTGGACGAGCGCGTTGTTGGCGCGGGTCTGCCCGGGGTTGAAGTTGATGGTGCTGGTGTCGGGCTGGGTGCCGCCCGCCGGGTACGCGCGGAGGTTCCCGCCGACGGTGGGGCTCGTGACGGTCAGGTTGACCGAGACCGCGGTCGCGCTCTCGGGGATCCCGCAGGTGCCCGTGACCGGGAACGAACGGGACGCGCCCGCCTGCAGCGCGGGACCGCCCTGCGGACCGTTCGCGTTCCGCGTGTCGACGATGCGGCACGGCGTGACGGTGTAGAGGCTCTTGGCGTTGCAGGTCGTGACGGTGACCTCGGCCTGTCCGCTGAACGTCCCGGTGCACGCGGCGTCGGACACCGCGGTGACCGTGTAGACCGTCGTGGACGCGGGGGAGACGTTGCGGGTGGCCGGGCTCGTCTGAACGTTCGGCTGCACGACGCCGTCGGACCAGGTGACGGTCCACGGCGCCGTCCCGGTGAGGGCCGCCGAGATCTGGGCGGTCTGCTGGCTGCCGGAGCAGATCGTGCCGCCGCCGGAGACCGTGGCGGTGGGAGGCGTGCCGGCGCAGCTCGAGGTGGTGATCGAGTACGCGCGATTCCCGGTGCAGCCGCCCACCGTGGCGGTCACGGTGAAGTTGTAGACCGCCGGCGAGCCGGTCGGCGTGCCGGAGATGAGGCCGGAACCGGTGTCGAGCGTGAGCCCGGTCGGGAGCGAGCCGAGCGTCACGGCGTAGGTGGTGGTGCCGGCGGGCGTCGCCGAGAGCTGCTGCGAGTAGCTCGAGCCGATGAGGGCGGTCGGCAGGCTCGCCGGCAGCACGGTCACGGTGCCGCAGCTGACGGTGATGGAGTACGCCTTGGAGCCGGTGCACTGCGCCGCGTCGGTCGCGGTGACGGTGAAGTTGAAGGGCCCCGAGGCGGTGGGCGTGCCGGTGAGGCCACCCCCCGTGGCGAGGGTGAGGCCGGGCGGCAGGCTGCCGAGCGTGACGGCGTACGTGTACGGTCCGGTGCCGCCCGAGGCCGTGATCGTCTGGTTGTACCCGGTGCCCGTGGTACCGCCCGGGAGCGAGGCCGGGGAGAGGTTGATCGTGGGGCAGACGGCGGGCGACGTCAGCCCGACCGTGTCGACGCCGATGTAGTCCGAGTTCGTCGCGGTCGGGCCAGGGCCCGCGGACGTGACGAAGTGACGGAACGCGATCCGGCCCGTGCTGGTGCCGGCGGGGAGGCCGCTCAGGACGATGGTCTGCAGCGTCCAGGTGGCGGGGTAGACGCCGGTCGTGAGCGTGGGGTTGATGTCCAGCAGCGTCGTGGTGAAGTTCCCGACGTCGGTGGCGAGCGTCCCGACGTTCTGGCACGCCGCGGCGTTCCCGACGCAGGCGCGCACCTGCAGCCGGTCGACCGCGGGAGGAGACGTCTCCGAGCGCGTGTAGAACGTGAGCGTCTCGCCGTTCTGGAGGTTCAGGTCCGGGGTGATGAGCCAGCTGCTGATCGTCCCGCCGTCGCCGGAGGCGTTCAGGTTGGACGCCACGTAGGCGGTCGACGCGCCGGCCTGGGCGGCGAAGACGGCCGCGTTCCCCTGGAACCAGGGCGTCGTGCCGGACGGGCTGCTCTTGTTGATGGTCACCCAGCCGCCGGGCACGCCGGAATCGAAGGCCTCGGTGAGCTGCTGGGAGTTGGCGGGAGTCGAGGCGAGGGCGAGGGAGAAGAAGAGCGCCGTACCGAGGCGAGCGTGGAGGCGGCTCATCAGTTCCACCCGATGTCCTTCAGCAGTGGGAAGGTGAGGTCGTTGGGAGGCGTCACCTCGTGGGTGAGGTCGCCGTTGATCGCGGGCTCCATCAGCTGGTTCGGGAAGGCCGTCGTGTCGTAGTGCGAGACCGACGAGCCCGACTGGAACGGATTCGGCGTGTAGAGCAGCGGGCGGTTGGAGGCGTCGGCTCCGGCGCGGATGGAGAGATCCAGCCCGAGGTTGACGGTCATGCCGGAGTGGAGCCGGGATCGGGTCTTGAGGGCGGCCCGGAGGGTCGCCCCGTCTGCCTGCGTGATCCGCACCGCAGGAATGGTGATGGTGGCGTCGGTCCCGCCGAGCCCGGGCGGCGGGGAGCCCGCGACGTTGTCGGCGACGAGGACTCCGATGGCGCCTGCGTTCTGGGCGTTCTTCACCTTGACCGTGAAGCCGCACGTCCCGCGGTCGAGGAGGGCGATCTTGCCGGCGACGGCGGCGGCGTTCAGGGTGTTGAGCGCCGTGCACGCCTGGCTGGCGGCGGTGTCATCGACCGGCATCACCTCGCCGGTGAGGCCCGGGCTGTTCAGGGCGGGTCCGAAGGAGGCCTGCCCGACCTGGTAGGTGCCGGCGACGCTGGCCGGGGCCGTGACGACCAGACGCGGCGTCCCGCCGAGGACCCCGGGCACGGCGGCGACGGCGTTGGGGCCGGTCCAGACGAGGTTGCCCGTGTTGATGGCGGACGTGACGCGCTCTGCGTTCGTCATATCCGTCCAGGTCTTGGCCGCGGTGACGTCGAAGAGGAAATCGTCCCAGATGGACGGGAATCCGCTGAGCTGGGCCCCGCTCGATCCGCTGGTGAACGTCTGGAATCCGAGGCCATGGCCGAACTCGTGCGTCAGGACCGTCACGAGGTCGATGTTGGTCCCGTGGTTGGCGTCGAGGCCGAGATAGAAGAACGTGCCATCGAGGCACCCGGGCTGGCCGAGGTTGACGTTGAAGTTCGCGTTGATCTCGGCGTTCGCCCCGTCGAGATCGGAGCCGAACAGCTTGTTCGCGAGGGCCGCGCCATACCAGTGGCCGGGGACCGGCGCCCCGGTGAAGTCGCGCCAGACGGAGACGGCCCCGGCGCTCCCGAGCACCGCACCCGACGCCGTGCAGCTCAAGGCCGTCCACTGCGCCTTGATGGTGATGGTGACGGAGCTCGTGAGCGTCGCCCCCCACTTCGTCGCGGCGGCCTGGAACGCGATGAGGCGTTGCTCGCCCAGCGTCGTACCGGAGTTCCCGCCCACAGGAGCGACCGCCGTCGGGTCGTTGAAGCCGACGCCCGCGGGGTCGTTGTTCTGGATCACGATCGTGGCCGCGCCGAACGCGGGAGAGGCCGCGGCGAGACCGACGCTCGTGGCCAGGAGGAGCGCGAGGCGGTTCCTACTGGACATCGAGCGGCTCCTTCCGCGCCTCGGTGCCCTTCGCCGGGACCGGCGCGCCAGCGATCGCCTGCTCGGCCTTCCTCTCGCCGGTGACGCAGTCCATCGCGAGCTTCCCGTCGGGCTTCTTCGTCACGACGAGGTACGAGTCGAAGGAGCTGTCGAGCACGATGCCGACCGCGCCGTTCGGGCCGGTCTTCGTCACGAGCGTGCGCGGTGCCTGCGGCTTCTCGGGCGGCAGGATCGAGCGGATCTCGGCCGCGCTGGGCTGCCGGACCTGCCCGGTGGCCGGGTCCCGGAAGACGACCAGCCCCGCGGCCGCGGGGGCGGCGGGCTCTTCCGCCTTCACCACCGGGTCCTGCGCCGGACAGGCGTCCTTCGTGCCTGACGGCCTCGGAGCATCCGCGGCGAAGGCGCTCGATGCGCACAACGCGGCGGCGATCACCAACACTGCGCTTCCTCCACGACTCATGGCACACCTCCCGAAAGGACCCTGGAACGTCTCCGCAGAATAGCCTCCCCGGGCCTGTGGGGCGATAGACTGAGTTCCTGTAAGTCCTTTTCTGAATCGGCCGCGCGGTGCGGCGGGAGGCAGCGTGTCGGACACCCCGTCTCTGCAGGGCGATGCCCTCGTCGCGCTCTCCTGGCTCCGCGCCCGCGACCTCGACTGGCGGGTCGTCGACGGCGCGACGATCTTCGTGCGCCGCTTCCGGAACGCCACGTTCTTCCGCGAGCCGGAGCCGCGCGCCGCGGGCTGCCCCGAGTGGCTGGCCCGCAGCCGCGCGTCCTTCGCCGGGGCCGGCGAGGGAGGTCCCTTCGAGGTGTGCCTGCGCGACTTCGGCGACTCGTGGAGCGAGCCCAGGGAGACGTGGTTCACGATGGGACCGGCGCCCGACGAGGTCGCGGCACGCAAGGGCCTCTTCGTCCTCGCCTCCTCGCCTGACGAGCTCCTCGTCGTCGACTCGACGGGAGCCGACACCTCGATCCACCTGGTCACGCGGGCCCAGCTCGCGGACGAGGCCTTCGAGGGGATCCCGGGCGCCCGCCTGGTTTACGGCTCCGACCTGGAGCTGTGGCAGAAGGTGCTGCGCCTCCGCGTCGACGGCGCCGTGATCGAGCCGCCCGAGCCGGTCGACCGCGAGTCGCTGGCGCGGAGGGCGGAGCCGGGCCTCGACCTCTCCGGCCAGGAGCTGGAAGAGGCGTCGCTGGACGCGTCGGACTTCACCGGCGGCAACCTGTGGCTCGCGAACCTGAAGAGCGCGTCCTTCGAGGGGACGACGCTGACGAGAGCGCGGATGGCGGGCGCGGACCTCCGGTACGCGCGGCTCGTCGGGACGCGGCTCGACGGCGCGGACCTGAGAGGCGCCGATCTCTCGAGCGCGGACGCCACGCGCGCTCTCTTCATCGGCGCCGACCTGACCCGCGCGCGCCTCGACCACGCGACGTTGGAGGAGGCGGACCTCTCGGACGCGGCGCTGCCGGGCGCCGACCTGTCGGCGGCGAACGGGTCCCGGGCCTCCTTCGAGCGTGCGGACCTCACCGGAGCGTCGCTCAGGAACGCGAACCTCCGAGGGGCGCGCTTCACGGGCGCGCGTATGGTCAACGCGTCGCTCGACGGCGCGTACCTGGAGGGGACCGATCTCGCGGGGGTCGGGCTCGACGGCGTCACGTTCGCCGGGGCCGCCGTGTACGGCGTGCGGCTCGCCGGCGCGCGGCTGCGCGGCGCGAGCCTCCTCGGGATGAACCTGGAGGGAGCCGATCTCGCCGGTGCCGATCTCTCGGGCAGCGACCTCTCGGGGGCGCGCCTCTCGGCGGCGAACCTCGAGCGCGCGAACCTGACGGGCGCGAACCTCTCGGAGGCCGCGCTCGACGGCGCGCGGGCCGCCGGCGCCGTGCTCTCGGGGGCACGGCTCGTGAACGCGTCGGCGATCGACGCCGACCTCTCGGGGGCGGATCTCTCGGGCGCGGCGCTGGACGGCGTCCGGATGTACCGCACGGACCTGTCGGGGGCCGACCTGTCGAGCACCACGTGGGCCGGCGCGCGGCTCCTTGGAGCGAACCTCTCCCGCGCCCGGCTGACGGGGGCCGATCTCGCCGACGCCGACCTCTCCGACGCGATCTTCGACGGGGTGGTGGGGCTCGAGCGGACGGTCGTCGAGGTGGAAACGGTCCCGTCGCCCGCCGCCGACGTCACGCCGCCGCGTCCGCTCCTCTCACCGTTCCTCAGGGTCGGCGAGCGCGACTGGGTGAACCTGGGGCTCGTCCTCCTGGTCAACGTGGGCGAGTCAGGTGACGGAGAGACCCTCTCGCTCGACGCGCCCGGGGACATAACGGTCCTGCGCCTGGTGGGCGTCGCCGCGCGCGACGCCCGCTTCCACCTCGAGGCCGTCGTTCCCGCCGAAGGCGTCGCGCTCCCGACGGCGCCGTCCTTCTTACGCGTCTCGGACCGGAGCTACGTCAACCTCGAGCGGGTCGCCCGGATCTCGATCGGGGGGGAGGAGCCGCACATCGCGCGTCTCCTCGATCTCGACGGGACCCTCCTGCGACGCCTGGAAGGCGAGGAGGCGGGCGCGGTCGAGAGGTGGCTGGAGGCGAACGGCGCGTAGCCGTCTGATGGGTGCCAGCTGCAGCCGAGCGCCCCGACGTCGAGCCGGGAGGGGGGCGGGCCCGCAGCGACCGTCGAGCACGGGCGGGGCCCCGCTCGCGGGCGTCGCGAGGACGCGGGGACCAGGCTCGCCGTTGTTCGAAGCTCCCGGGGCCGAACGAACCTGGAGCGTGCTCCGACAGCGCTGGCCCCGAGGAGCGAGTTACGGCGAGCCCCCCGCGTCCGAAGCGCCGCACGCGGAAGCGGGTCGCCCGCGCGCAGCGGGAGCGAGGAGCCCGTCCCCCTTCCGGCGGATCGAAGGATCCACGTGACTCTCGTCAGGGCCCCCGCGGTCTCGGTTTGAGGCGAAGCGACGGCCGGCGCGATGGCGCGAGAAGCTCAGCCGCGAGCAAAGCGTGCGCGCCGGAAGGGCCGGGTCAGGCGCTCAGGGACGGAAGGCCTCGGTAGATCCCCGAGATCGGGATCTCCTTGCGCGGAGGCTCGGGCGGATCCGCTGTCATGCCGCGACGATCCTCACCCGGCAGTCCAGGTACGCGGCCCCCTCGCCGGCGTCCGTGGTTCGCGCTCGGATCAGAGCGTTCGCGCACGTCCCGCGGTCGAAGTGCCCCCCCTTCGGCACGATCACCACGTCGCGCCGCTGTGTCGCGTCCAGCTTCAGCCGGACGGCCAGCCGGCCGAGCGCGCTCTCCACGACCGCCGACGCGCCCTCGTCGAAGCCGGGCGCCGCGTCGGGGTGGCAGACCGCGACGACGTGCTCCGGGACCGGGCCGGCCCACTGCGAGCTCTGGGCCTTCTCCGTGGAGCTGGAGAAGAGCCAGAGCGGGAAGCCCGGCTCCTCGGGCGGCGCCTGCGGAGCGGCGGCGACGAGCTGCATCCGGCCGGTCGCCGTGGGGAACTTCCGGTCGCGGAACAGCACGTCGCCGACGAGCGGGTTCCTCACCGACTCCTTCTCGAGCTTCTCGACCGTGACGCCCTTCGGCGCCACGCGCGAGAGGAGACGGCGCTTCCAGTCGCGCGCGCTGCCGGCCACCTTCGGCAGGATCCCGTTTCCGTTGGCGCCGGTCCGGGCGTCGATGACGGCCGCCAGCTTCTGGACGATCTCGAGGTCGGTGAAGACGCCGTCCGGCGGCCGCATCGCCGGCGTCGAGGCGCCGAGCCAGTGGTTCCCGTAGGCGCCGAGGAGGTCGTCGTCCTCGACCAGGGTCGCCGTCGGCAGGACGAGAGTGGCGCGCCGCGCGGTGTCGGTGAGGAACGAGTCGACGACCACGACGAACTCCCGCGTCTCGAAGGCCCGCGCGACGGTCGCCGCGTCCGGCAGCATCGCGACCGGGTTGCCGGCCGTGACCCACACCGCCCGGATCGGCGGCTCGGTCGCGTCCAGGATCTCCTGCCCGAGGAGCGGCTCGCACAGCGTGCGGGGCCACTCCTTCCTCAGGAACGACGTGTCGAACGCGCCGCGCCGCTTGAAATAGAACGACGAGCCGCCGCCCGGGATCCCTAGGTTCCCGCTCAGGGCAGAGAGGGCGTCGAGCGCGCGGACGATGCCCGATCCGTTCATCCTCCGGCCCATCCCCCAGCCGACCTGGATGGAGCAGGGGCGATCGGCGAGGGCCGACGCGATCGCGTCGACGTCCTCGTGCGTCACGTCGGCGTCGCGCGTCCAGTCGTCCGGCGTCCGCGAGGTGGCGAGCGCGCGGAACGCGTCGAGGTGGTCGCAGTAGGTGGCGGCCCCGGGGTCGACGGCGCCGCGCTCGAAGAGGAGCGCCGCCGCCGCCATGGCGAGCGCGAAGTCGCCACCGGGGCGCGGCATCACGTACCGGTCTGCCAGGTTCCGGGAGGCGTGCCGCACCGGGTCGATCAGGATGACCTTCGCGCCGCGCTTCCTCGCCTCCGAGACGATCGGGATCAGGTGGACGTTCGAGACCTTCGGGTTCTTCCCCCAGAGGAGGATGTGCTTCGCGTTGAGGAGGTCGAACGCGTCGTGCGACTCCTCCTCGCCGAAGTCGGTCTCCTGAGCCGCGTCGCCCGAGCCGGAGCAGATGTCGCCCCGCTTCACGGTGACCGGGCCGAGCAGCTCGAAGAAGTAGTCGACGACGGACTTCAGGAGGCCGAGGCTCCCGCCCGAGCGGTAGTGGAGGATCGCGGCGGGGCCCGATTCCTCGCGGATCCGCAGGAGCGTGCCGGCGGCCACGTCGAGCGCCTCGGCCCACGAGATCGGCGTCAGGACGCCGCCCGTGCGCACGAGCGGTGTCGTGAGCCGCGACGGGTCGTTCTGCTTCTCCGGGAAGTGCGACGTCCGGTAGCAGAGGAAGCCCTTCGTGATGGGGTGGTCCGGATCCCCCGCGAGCCGCACCAGGCGGCCGTCGTCGACGGTCGCGATCAGGCCGCAGGCATCGGGGCAGTCACGGTTGCAGACGGTGCGGTGCGTCTCGATCGCCATGCCGCATCGTACGTGGCAGCGCCCGGCGGGTTTCGGCGGGGCTAGACCAAGGACGCGCGGAAGAGGGCCAGGGTCCGCTTCCAGGCGTCCGCGGCCGAGGGCGGGTGGTGGACGGGCCGGGTGTCGTTGAAGAAGCCATGCCCCGCCCCGGGATAGATGACCGTCTCGACCTGCTTGCCCAGTCCCTTCAACTTCGCTTCCAGGGGCGCGGCCTCCGTCGCGGGGACGCCCTGGTCCTCGGCGCCGTAGATCAGGAGGATCGGGCCCGACAGCGACTCCCAGGCGAGCGGGACCTTCTTGAAGCCGCCGTAGAAGCTGACCGTGGCCCCGACCTTCGGATCGCGCGTGGCGGCGTACTGCGCGAGGGCTCCCCCCATGCAGAAGCCGACGACGCCGTAGGTCTTCGACGTGCAGCCCGGGAGCGACAGGAGGTGGCGGCCGGCCGCCTCGATCTCCGCGCCGGCCCGCTCCACGTCGAGCTCCATGAGGAGCCGGCCGGCAGCGTCCGGGGAGGTCGTCGTCTGGCCGTGGTACAGGTCGGGGGCGAGCGCGAGGAAGCCCTCCTTCGCGAAGCGCTCGGCGATGTCCTTGACGTGGGGGACGAGGCCCCACCACTCCTGGATCACGACGACGGCGGGGCCTCTCCCGCCCGCCGGAGTCGCCAGCCAACCGTCGCCCGCCGTGCCGTTGCCGCCGAAGGAGACCGCTTCACCCATGCCGCACCCCCGGGGCCGATTCTGCCATCGGCCTTGCTACGATGCGGACCGGCGATGCGGTGTCCGAAGTGCGGCGGCTACGACGTCCAGCGCTCACGCGCGAGGACGACCTCCGAGAAGATCGCTCGGTCCTTGCTCGGCTTCCACTACTACCGCTGCCACTCGTGCGGCCACCGGAAGTCGCTCTTCCGGCTCCCGCGGGGCCTCGTCAGCGTGGACATCGGGCGGATGTGGCGGAACGATCGCACGAGCTTCCTCGTGGTGACCGTCGTCCTCCTGGTCGTGACGATCTTCGTCTTGAGCCAGGGGATGGACGTCACGCTCGGACCGACGACGCCGAAGGGGACCCCCACACCGGTCCCGCCCTGAGTCAGCCCCGTTTCCGGAACGCGAGGAAGCCGACGAGCAGGCCGACGGCGATGCCGCCGGCTCCGGCCAGCCAGAGGCCCTTCCTGGCGGAGGCCAGGAGCGGGTTGTCGAAGAGGTTCGTCGAGGCGTGGAAGCTCGCGATCTTCCAGACCCCCTCCTCGAGGACCAGCGTCGCGCTCCAGCGGCTCTTCAGGGAGAACTCGAGACCCGAAGTGAGCTTGAAGCCGTCGGTCGAGCTGCCGTAGGCGATGGCGGTGTCGCCGCCGTACAGCACGGAGAGCGTGTCGACCTCGGGCGCGACGGTGACCTTCTCCACGATCCGCGACGGGCCCTTCATCATCCGGTCGTAGTACGCCTTGACGGCGGCGGGACCCCGGCAGACCTCGGCGTTCTGCCACGTCACCACGACCTCGCGGGCGAGGAGGGCGGTGAGCCGGTCGACGTCGCCCGCCGCGATCGCCTCCACGGCCTTCGTCTTGACGGCGCGGAGGGCGTCGTGCACGGCCGCGTCGGGCGCGGCCGCAGACGCGT
>CAYLNK010000183.1:0-13279 GCA_964384675.1 uncultured Holophagales bacterium
GCCGGCCAGGTCGCGGTCACCGCGCGGACGACGACGCCGGTGCCCGAGGGTCGGGCGGGCCTCGCGTACGCGGCGTTGCCGGCCTCGGCGCTGCTGCTCGGGCCGTCGGTGGTGCCTGGCCTGCGCGCCGGCACCGACGATCGTTCAAATCTCGCGCTCGTGAACGCGTCGACGGTGGGCGACCTCTCGGTGCGGATGACCGTCGCCTCGGGCGATCCGGCCGGCCCGGGCGTCGGCTCGTTCACCTCGGACCCGCTGGCGCCGGGCGGCTTCCGCCAGTACACGCTCGACGACCTGCTGACGAGGTCGGGTCTGACGCTCACGAGCCCGAACGTCTGGGTCCTCCTGACACCCTCGTCGAACGCGACGCCCTACGACGCCTACGGCGTCGTGAACGACCAGCGAAACTCCGACGGCTCGTTCCTCCCGGCGATCCCGGAGGCGGCGGCCAGCGGCCGGACGTCGCTGGTGCTGCCGGTGGTCGTGGAGACGGCGTCGGCGGCGCCGTTCACGACGGAAGTCGTGGCGACGAATACCTCGACGACGGCGAAGGCGCTGAACCTCTCGTTCCTCACCACGTACGGCACCAGCCCGGGCGCGACGGCGACCGACACGCTGAGCCTCGCGGCCGGTGAGCAGCGGATCATCCCGGGCCTCGTGGACTACCTTCGCTCCAGACAGGTGACCGGGATCGGACCGAAGGGGACGACGTTCGCGGGGTCGCTCCTGGTGACGGCCTCGAGCGGAGACCTCGACGGCGTCCTCGTCGGCGCGCGCACGACGGCGCCGGGAAGCGTGACGGGACGCTACGGTCTGTACTACGTCGCGCTCGCACCGCGAGAGGCGGCCCCCGCTGCCGCGTGGGTCTTCGGCCTCCGGCAGGACGACGAGAACCGGACGAACCTCGCTCTGGTGAACGCCGGCTCCGGCGACGTCCGGCTGCGGATCGAGATCTTCCGCGCCGACACGGGCGCGGTCGCGGCGACGGTGGAGGGCGAGGAGACGACCCTTCCGGCGGGCGGGTGGAGGCAGGTCGACCGGATCCTCGAGGCGCGCGCGCCGGGCGTGACGAGCGCTTACGCTCGTGTGAGCCGCGTCTCGGGCGACGCCCCGTTCGTGGTGTACGCGGTCGTCAACGACGGCGCGCGCGCGGGCGAACGGAGCGGCGACGGAGCCTACGTCCCGATGGTCGTCGAGTAGCGGACGCTCCGGGCGAGCCGGGCCGCGGCGGGACGGCGCCGTCCACCGCGCGGAGGCGCGGGTCGCACCCGAGGAGATCCGAGCGGAAACCGGCTCAGGCCCGTGCGGGCACCGGCTCGGGCCCTGCGCCGTCGGGGCCGGGCGCCTGGGCGCGGAACGCCACGCGGTCGTACACCTCGCGGAGGCTCAGACGGCACCCGATCGACGGCAGCTCGATCGTCGCCGCCGGATCCTCGACGTCGCCGAGGAGCCAGAGACCGCTCTCCTGACGCAGGTAGTGCTCGACGTGGACCCGGTCCTGCGCCACGAGCACGTACTCCCGGAGCGAGGCGATGCGGCGGTAGTGCTCCGCCTTCTCTCCCCGGTCGTAGCTCTCCGTCGATTCCGAGAGGACCTCGAAGAGGACCGTCGGGTCGAGCAGGGTGCTGGGGGCCTTGCCGTCTAGCCTCGGCTCGCCGCAGAAGACCACGACGTCCGGGTAGGTGTAGAGGCCCGTCGCCGTGACGCGGACGCGCAGGTCGTTGGTGGCCACGCGGCACGGACGGCCCTTGAGCTGGTTGCGCAGCTCCGAGCCGATGTTGAGCACGATCGCCGCGTGCTCGAGGCTCGCACCCGACATCGCGAACATCTCGCCGTTCAGGAACTCGTGGCGCACGTCGGAGGACGCCTCGATCTCGAGGTACTCGTCCAGAGTCAACGGTCGCTTCGCGTTCGTCGACATCGGCGGATCATGCTACTCCAGCCCCGGCGCCGGGAACTTCCGGGGCGCCCGTGGCTCTCACGTCCCATGGACATGAGCCTCGCCACCAGCTGCGGTTCCTCCTCCTCCCAGATCGACCTGATCCGGCTCGTCGTCGAGATGGCGGGCCCCGACACCTTCGTGATCGGCCTGCTGCTCGGCGCGGTGGCGGTGGCCTGGCACGCGCTGCGAAAGGAGAGCTTCGTCTCGCTCGCGCTCGCGCGGATCTAGCGGCCGCTCAGCGTCGCCGCGAGAGAAGGACGAGGTCGCCCGACTCGAGCGGGACGTACGTCTCCCGCCGCATCCCGCCCCACGTCTCCTCGACGACGAGCCCGGCGGCCTCGAGCCGCGGGACGAGGTCCTCGTGCCGCCAGCCACGCAGCAGGACGTTGCGCGCCGTGACGACCTCGACCGGCGGCTCGGCGCCGGGGCGCCAGCGGAGCGTCGTCGGATTGAAGACGACGGTGCCGTCGGGGCGCGGGTCCATCAGCCGGAGGAAGACGACTTCCTCGCCCTGGACGCCGCCGGGGCGGATGTTGACGGGCAGGTGTCGCTGCCGGGTCGCGAACGCCTTCTCGTAGTTCAGGAGCTGGAGGAGGAACGGCGCCCCGGGCAGGAGGTGCGAGGCGAGCCCCGTCAGGAACGCGTCGAGCGCCACGTCCGTCGCGACGTGGGGCAGCGTGTTGCCGACGCAGAGCGCTCCGCCGAAAGGCCCGTCGACCAGGCTCCCGAGGGTCGCGAGGTCACCGGCGACGAACGTCACCGCGGCTGGGGCCTCCTCCCGCGCGGTGGCGAGCAGCTCCGGAGAGGCGTCGACGCCGGTCACCTCGAAGCCGTGGGAGGCGAGGAGCCGCGCGTGCTCCCCGGTGCCGCAGCCGAGGTCGAGGAGGCGGCGCGACGGGCCCGGCCCGAACGTCGCGAGGAGAAGCGGCTCCTCCCGCTTCAGCCGCTCCGGCCACGCGATCAGCCGGCGGTAGTCGATGCGCGAGTACGGGTCCTCGGGTCTCATGCGGCGATTCTGCGCCGGGCGGAGAATCGACCGCATGCTGAACCTCGCCATCCCCGTCTGGGAGCTGGTGCTCCGGAGCGCCGTCGTCTACGTCTTCCTCCTGGTGCTGCTCCGCCTCTCCGGGAAGCGACAGGTGGGCCAGCTCGCCCCGTTCGACCTGGTGCTGCTGCTCGTCCTCTCGAACGCCGTCCAGAACTCGATGAACGGGGGCGACAGCTCGCTCGCCGGCGGCCTCCTCTCCGCGGTGACGCTCGTCGGGCTGAACTGGCTGGTCGGCTATGCGACGTTCCGCAGCAAGGGCCTCGAGGCCCTGGTCGAGGGACGGCCCCAGCTCCTCATCCACAACGGGAAGCTCTTCGAGGACGTGATGGCGAGCTCCCAGCTCACCCACCACGAGCTGGACTCCGCTCTCCGCCAGGCCGGCTGCTCGTGCGCCTCCGACGTTCACTCGGCGATCCTCGAGAACAACGGCACGATCACGGTGGTCCCGAGGCTCCGCGCGGCCCCGGTGTAAGGAACCTCGCGGCCGCGCCATAGAGCCGCAAGAGGTTCCCATGACACAGCGCCGCCTCGTCGTGCTGGCCCTGGCCCCGCTCGTCCTGCCGTTCCCCCGGACCGCTCGCGCCGCGGCACCCGACCGGATCGTTCCGGCCGTGGTGAGCGCGCCCGGCGCGGGGGGCGGCGTCTACCGGACGATGCTGCTCGCGCACAACCCGTCCGAGAGCGCCAGCCGGATGAGGCTCACCTTTCACCCGGCGGGGCGGGAGGCCGCGGCCGGCGACCCGAACGTGACCCTCGAGCTCTCCCCGGGCGAGACCCGCACCGTCCCCGATCTCCTGAGAGACGCCTTGGCGCTCACGGGGACGTCGGGCAGCCTGGACGTCTCGCTCGTCGAGGGAGCGCTGCCCGTGCTGGAAGCGCGCGTCTACCAGGAGACCGCGGACGGCGGTACGAACGGTCTCGCGGTCCCGGTCGTCGCGCCGTCCGACGCGCTGCAGGCGGACGAGCGGGCGGTGCTCCTCGTGCCGGGGGCCGGGCGGTTCCGCTTCAACGTCGGCGTCCGGACCGTCGGCGGCCCCGCCACGCTCGCGTTCACGCTCCGCGACACGCACGGCACCCCGCGCGGCTCCGTCACCCGGAGCTACGGCGCGGACGTCCTCGTCCAGCAGTCGGCCCGCGACGTGCTGGGCGTCGAGGTGAGGGCGGGGGACTCGATCGTGGCGGACGTCGTCTCGGGCTCGGCCTTCCTCTACGGCACGCCGATCGACGAGGTGACGAACGACGGGAGCTACCAGCCCGCGACGCGGGTGGCGCGCGCATCCGGCGGCGGGATCGACCTGACCAGCGACTTCGTCCCGCCCACGGGGCGGATGGGCGACGCGCGGGAGGGACCGGGCGTGATGCGGCTCATGACCGCCACCTCGGCGGACGGACTGACGTTCACGCGCACCGGGATCACGGTGACCGACCAGGGGGACGTGCCGGACCTCCTCGTGGACGGGAAGGGCTGGGTCTACCTCTACTACATCGGCTGGACCGTCGGGACCGAGAAGAACAAGGTCTGCGTCGCCATCTCGCGCGACCGCGGGAAGACCTGGGTCTACAAGAAGGCCGTCTTCTCCGGCTTCGACGGGATGCGCGACCCGGTCGATCCCGACGTCCAGCTGCTGCCCGACGGGACGTTCCGGCTCTACGTCACGAGCGGTGACCCGGCAGGTCTCGCCCGCACGTACTACGCGGAGGGGACGGACGGTCTCCACTTCACGAAGAAGGGCGTGGCCTTCACGCCCCCGGCGGGCGAGGCGCTCGACCCGTCGACGGTGAGGATCGGCGGCACGTGGCACCTCTTCTGCGGCGGGTCGCCCGGCTCGAACCGGCACGCGACGTCGGCGGACGGCAAGACTTACACGTTCCTCGAGGAGAAGGTGATCCTGAAGGACGGCGTGGGCCAGCTCATGGCGAACGGGATCGCGGTACCGGGCGGGTACCGCTTCTACACGTTCGACTCGATGCCGCTCGTGAAGGACGGGCCGAGCCGGATCAACTCGGTCTTCACGACCGACGGCGTCACGTTCGCGGTCGACGCCGGAACGCGCCTGACCCTCGACACGACGAGCGGCCGGGAGAGCTCCACGGTGAAGGACCCGGCCGCGGCGCGCCTGGACGACGGGACGACGTTGCTGGTGTACGCGACCCGGATCCCGTAGGCGGCGTCAATCGAGGATCGAGAAGGTGAGCCGGGTGGAGCCGTCCTCGGGGCCCTCGGCGCGATCGGAGGCCGCCTCGTCGACGACGGCTCGCCAGAACGCGAGCGCGGCGTCGTTGCCGTGGAGGACGGTCAGCTCCCAGCGGCCCGGGAAGAGGCGGAAGACCTCGTGGACGACGCGCCGGCCGAGCCCGCCCCTGCGGAACGCGCGGAGCACGAACAGCTCGGAGATCCGGTGGTCGGCGTCCTTGCTCTTGAACGGGAAGTCGCCCGTCCCGACGAAGACGAAGCCGCGCGCCGCGCCGCCCTCGACCGCGACGAGCGGCCGGCAGGACGGGTTCGTCAGCCAGTACGGAAGGTGGTCGGGCTGGAAGCGCCCCTCCGCGTCGAGCGTGTAGTCGTCGCTCCACGCGGAGAGGTCGTGGAGGTAGAGCGGGTAGACGTTGCGGAGCCACGCCGCGTGACTCGCGGAGCTCCGGGCGTCGACGAGAGTGAGCGCCGCCACCCCGCGACTATAGCGAGCCCGGACGAGCCTCGAGCGGCTCCACCGCTGAGCCTCTACTTGCCCAGCCGAACCTCCAGGACGACCGGCTTGCTGAAGTCGATGCCGGAGTGGTCCGCGTCGCAGAAGATCGGATAGGCGGCGACCACGTGGTCGCGGGCCGCCTCGCCCGAGATGGAGAAGACGCGCTCCGCCGGCGTCGAGCGAGCGGCGTCCAGCGGGAGGTTGACCCAGTGGATCCACGCCATCGTCATCGTCGTGACCACGTACTTGATGAAGAGGAGGGTCTTGCCGTCCGCCGACACCTCTCCCGTGACGGTCACTCCCTGCGCGGGGTAGTCGATCGAGAACGCGTTACCGGCCCAGACGAGGGGACCGCCCCACGACGGCTCGCCGTCGGTCCGGACCCCGCACCACCCGGAGCAGCCGGTCGGCTTGGTGCACAGGAAGGTGTACGTCGAGTAGCCCAGCGTCAGCTTCGAGAACGTCTGCCCGAGCGTGATCTTCGCGTTCGTGCCCTGGACCGACCCGTTCGCCACCAGGAGCGTCACCGTCGCCGTCTCGGGGCCGACGGTCAGCTCGACCGGCTTCGTCACGTCCGTGATCTCCGTCTCCCCGCCAGACTCCATGACGCCGTCCTTCTCGCGGAAGGCGAAGAGGCGGAGGCCCTGCTTCGACACCTCGGCGCCGCTGACGGCCACGTCTATCGTGAGCTTCCTCGCGGCCCGCGCCGCGTCCGGGACGGTCAGCTTGACGGCCCGGGCCGCCAGCGACGCGACGTTCGGGAGCTCGAGCTTCGCCACGCCGTCCCAGGCCGGCACCGAGTCGAAGAGGCTGGCGTCGAGCGAGCCCTTCTTGAGGCTCCGGTCCTCCGAGCGGAGCAGCGCCGGCTCGTTGTGCCGGTAGGCACGGTCGAGGACGAGCTCCGTGTACACCTCGGGCAGGGAGAGGCCGATCGCGCCCTGGTAGTGGAAGTCCATCGCCTGGCGGTACATCGTGTCGTACTGGTCCGGGGACTTTCCGAACTGTCCGTCCGTCTGGTCGGAGAGGGCCTGGAAGAGCCACCTCAGGCCCTGGAGGCTTCCGCCGAGCCACCGTTTCGCGACGTAGGCGAAGAAGTCCTGCCGCTCGTAGGCGTCGACGCAGCAGTTCCAGAGGACCTCCCGGCTCAGCTTCTCCGGCGGTTCCGGCGTCCGGACCGTGACCTCGCCGCCGTAGACGCCGTTCCCGTTCTGGTAGACGTTGCCCAGGAGGGTCGCGCTCCCTTCGGTGAGCGCCATGGCGGAGTGGTACCAGACGTTGCCGTTCCGCCACCAGAGGTCCCGGAAGTCGTACCCGTTCTGGACGGCGTGGAAGAGCTCGTGGATGCCGACGTTCGCGTACGTCCAGCCGAGCGGCTGGATCACGGTTCGCCACTCGTCCCAGTTGAAGTAGATCTGGCCGAGCCGGTGCATCTGCTCGTCGGTGAAGGCCCGGTACGAGAACGCCGCGTCGTTCTCGTCGACGCGCTGCGAGAACGAGGTGGTCGGGTCGTTCGCTCCGGTCCCCTGCACGATGTGGAGGGCGCGCGCCTTCGGGTTCCAACGGCCGTCGACCCAGAGCTTGGGCGATCGGAACTCCGCCCCGCGGAGGTGCTCGCAGGCGCCCTTCATCGCGCTGGCGACGCCGTTCACGAAGGAGGCCGGCGCCTCGTTCGCCGTCCCCTTCGTCTCGTCGAAGACGCGGAAGGTGCACGTCTGCCAATCCGTGGGCGTGACCCAGCCGAGCGGGGAGGGCTCGCGGGCCCGCGCGAGAGACGTGACCGAAAGGCCGGGCCTCGTCACGACGCCCAGGCTCCAGCCGTCCCAGACGCCCATCAGCTCGGCCGAGAAGGTGCGCGCGGCCGCGTCGTACACGCCGGCGACCGGATAGACGTTGCCCGTGCTGACGCCGACCTTCAGGAGGAGCTTCTCCGGATCGGAGACGGTCCCGTTCACGGGGAGCGTGACGCGGAACGAGCCGTCGCCCAGGGAGCGTCCCATCCCGCTGACGGACGTCTTGACGACCGGCGAGACCAGAGTCTCTCCCGGCTTGGCGAGCGTGCTCCCGTCCCCGCTGCCGAGGCTCACGACGACGCCGTCGGAGCGCGCGCCGGAGGGGAGCGTCATCGTGCTGCCGGAGGGCCCGCTGATGACGTCGGGCCCGGGAGTCGGCGTGCGGGTCGGCGTTGCCGTCGGGCCGGGCGGAGTGGGTGTGAGGGTGGGGGGCGGCGTGGACGCCGTCATCCTCGCCGCGGGGATGAAGATCGGGTCGCCGGAGTAGTGGTTGTCGATGACGGTGGCGAACGCGAGGAGCTTGCCGCCCGGTGTGGTGGGCCGTACGACGGCGTAGCCGTCGGCGCACCAGGACGTGTGGGTGCCGATCACGGCGTTCAGCTGGCGGAACTCGTAGGGGCGCAGGCGCGTCTCGTCGCCCATGGCCGTGCCCATGAGGGAGCCGTCGGCGTGGAAGAGGTCGACGCGCACGTCGAGCGTCTGCCCGGTGACGTTGACGAGCCCGACGTTCGTGCGGAAGTCGGCGAGGGACGAGGCGTCGCGGTGGGTGAGCTGGATCAGGCGTCCCTCCTCGCCGTACGCGATCGCCTGCTCCTCGGCGACGCCGTTGACGAACTGCCCGAACGACGCGCCTTCCGGCAGGTTCCAGGGGTTCGGTCCCATGAGGTTGTACGTCCGGCTGGTGACGAGGAGCGAGGAGGAGGGCGACGTGACGCGCAGCGAGGCGGCGCCGGTGAAGCCGAAGACGGAGTCGAGGACGTCGACGAAGCGCGTCGACTGCTGCGGTCCCAGGGTGAACGTTCGCGTGTCGGGCGACGGGTTGTCGCTGTTCTGCTTCAGGAGGGCGATGGTGAACGTCGCCTGCGAGGTGCCGGCGTTGTGCACCTCCGCGTCCGTCCGCCAGCGCGCTCCGTTCGCGCCGTCCGCATGAGCGGAGGCGGGAAGGTACAGGGTCGTGGAGGCCGCCGACGCGGCGGGAGCGCGTGGGCGGATCGGCCGGGCGACGCCCTCGTCGAGGAGGAGCCCGCCGGCGCCGGGGCCGGGGGCCGAGTCGTCCGGCCGGAAGACGATGCTGGTCCAGTCGCCGGTGAACGAGCAGCTGTTGTCGCTCTCGTTGGTCTCGGGGATCCGGTTGTCGGGGTCGAGCTTGATGGTGGCGGTGTGGCGCCCGATCGGGATCGTCCCTTTGTATTGCCACTTGAGCGTCGTGTAGTAGCCGGCCTCCAGCCCCGAGTCGTTCGACCACGTAGCGGTCGCCTGCGGGACGCCGTCGACGGAGAGCGCGAACGACACCGGACCGGTGAGGCGCGCGGGGCCCACGTTGGCGACGGGGAAGAAGAGCCAGGTGTCCATGTAGGACGACAGCAGCTCCGACGACGGGGGGCAGCAGCTGTCGCGGTAGTTGGCGACCAGGCAGCTCGACCAGTCGTCGGGCTTGTAGACGAGGAGGTTGAGCGCCGCGGACGGGGTGGTGGGCGTGGGCGTCGGCGTGCGCGTCGGCGTGGCCGTGGGGCCTGGGACCGTCGGCGTGAGGGTCGGAGTGGCCGTGGGCGGCGCCACGGCACCAGCCACCCGTGCCGCCGGGATGAAGATCGGGTCGCCCGAGTAGTGGTTGTCGATCACCGTTGCGAACGCGAACAGCCTTCCGCCCGGCGTCTGCGGGCGCACCACCGCGTAGGCGTCGGCGAGCGGACCCCAGGGGGCAAAGACCTGATCGAGCTGGCGGAAGCCGTGGGGCGGAAGGCGCAGCTCGTCGCCCTGCTTCGTGGCCAGCCACGTCCCGTCGGCCCGGTACAGGTCGAGCTTCAGGTCGAGGATCGAGGCGGTGGCGTTGACGAGGCCGAGGTTCGTGCGGAAGCCGTCGAGGGAGGCGGCGTCCCGCTGGGTGAGCTGGATGAGGCGGCCCTCCTCTCCGTAGGGGATGGCGGCGTCGGCCGGGAAGCCGGGGACGAACTGCCCGAAGGACGAGCCCTCGGGGAGGCTCCAGGGGTTCTCTCCGATCTGGTTGTAGGTTCGGCTCGTCACCGTCAGCGTCCCGGACGAGACGTCCAGGCGCAGGGCGGCCGCGCCGGTGAAGCCGAAGAGGGCGGTCAGGACGTCGACGTGCCGGACGGACTGGCCGGGGGCGACCGTGAAGCTGCGCGTCTCGGGGGCGGAGTTGTCGGCGTCGCGGCGGAGGAGGGCGAGGGTGAAAGAAGCGGTGACCGTGCCGGGGTTGTGGATCTGGAGGTCGGTCCGCCAGCTCGCGCCATTCGCTCCCGCCGCGTGGGCCGAGGCCGGGACGAAGAGCGTGCTGGTCGCGTCCGGCGTCATCGCCCGGGGCAGGAGGCGGAGAGCGCCTCGCGGCGCGAAGAGAAGCCCGAGCAGCGAGAGGGACAGGGCGGCGGTGGCGGCGACGACGGCGACGTGCCCCCGTGAAGACGACCTCGGGCGGCGGTCAGGGCTGTCGAGACGCATCGGGCACCTCACTCCTCCGGATCGGCAGGGGGGCACACCCTTTTCGACACTGCGTTCCGGGATCGCGGTTGCCCATGAAGCAGGTGCTTCAGGGCGAACCCGGAGGGGCCCGCGCTCGTATCAGGGAGCAGGATGATCAAGCTCCTCGTCTGGCTCCTCCTCCTCGTCTTCTGCTGGCCGCTGGCGCTCCTGGCGCTGGTCCTCTACCCGCTCGTGTGGCTCCTCCTGATCCCGTTCCGGCTCGTCGGGATCGCGGTCGAGGGGGTGCTGGAGCTGGTGAAGGCGGTGATCCTCCTTCCGGCGCGGCTCCTGGGTGGCGGGCCGAGCCGGGCGCGGGGCTGATCCGGCTCGATTCCTGCATCCTCCTCGCATCCGATCGATGTGGCGTCCTCCGCGGGTGATGAGCGTCGTGCTGGCGGCCAGTCTCCTGGCGCCGCTTCGCGCCCAGGAGCCGAAGCCCGGCGACGTGAAGGCGGCGGTCGAGGTGACGGTCCTTTCGCTCGATCTCCTGGCCGTGGATCGGAAGGAGAAGCCGGTCGTCGACCTGAAGGCCGACGAGATCGAGGTGAAGGTGGGCGGGCGCGTCCAGGCGCTGGAGTTCTTCGAGCCGCCCCCGCCGCCTCCCGCGCCCGGGGAGCCGCCGCCCCCGCGCCTTTCGGGTACGACGCTGGCGCTGGAGGGAGAGGGCCGGGCCAGGAAGCACCTCCTCTTCTACCTCGACCTCGAGGGCCTCTCCCGCGACGGCCTGGGCGACGCGGTCAAGGCGATCGGCGAGTCCCTGGATCGCCTCGACGTCTCGACGCGGGTCAGCGCGGTGTCGCACCTCGGCTCGGCCGGACGCCTGGTGTGGGAGGAGGTGTCGCTCGACCGGATCCGGAGCGAGGTGGAGCGCCTCGTCGACCTTCTTCCCTCGGAGGAGCAGAGCGCCACGGCCTCCGGACCCGGCTTCGCCGCGGGAGGCGCGGGTCCCGTGCGGTCGTGGGAGGCGAGGAGGCGTCGGGAGCGGGACCTCGTCGACGCGCTGCTCCGGGCCTCGAGCGACTTCGAGATGCGAATCGCCCAGCGCGACATCGACGAGTACCTCCGGGGAGAGCGTCTGCGCGCCGGGCAGGCGCTCGAGGAGCTGCGGAAGACGTGCGAGGTCTTCGCCGAGCTCGAGGGACGCAAGCAGGTCGTGCTCCTCTCCGAGGGTTTCGAGCGGAACCCCGGCGTGAATTTCCTGAACTTCATCGCGTCGGCCCGGGCGAAGAAGAAGTCGTTCCTGACCGGGGGAGACGCCTCCGTACCCCTCCCGCCGACCGCCACGCAGCTCCAGGCGGGCTCGCTCAACGGCCTCGAGAGCTTCGAGGCGTGGATCGCGGCGTCGGGGATCTCCCTCCACTTCGTGAACCCGGTCCAGCGTGTCGAGGTCCCGACGGCCGAGCACCGGGGCGCCGAGCTGGTGCGGAACGGCTCGGCCGAGAAGTTCGCGTTCGAGGAGGTTCCCTCTCGCCTGGCCGAGAGGACCGGAGGGCTCGAGGCGCTGACGATCAACGGCCTCGCTCCTCTCCTCTCGACCGTGCGCTCGACCTATCGCGTCGGCGTTCGGCTCCAGGGCGTGGAGATCGGGAAGCCGTACAGGGTGTCGGTCACGTCGAAGCGCAAGGGCGTCACGGTGCACCACCAGTCGGCCTTCCTGAAGGCGCCCGGCAGCAAGAGCGTGGCGGCCACCGAGGTGGCGCAGGCCGACCGGGCCCTGGCGGACACCCGCCGCGACGACAAGCGCGAGGGGGCGATCCGCCTGACCGGCCCGCCGATCCCGCTGAAGATCGAGTGGAAGGGGAAGGTGCGCGCGGACGCCAAGCACCCGGGCCGGAGCTTCTATCGGGCCGAGCTCGTGGTGCCGTACGCCGACCTGAAGTTCGTCGTGGCAGGCGACGGCCTGATCGCGAACGCGCGCCTTTCCCTGACCGCGATCGGGATCGGTGGCACGACGGGAGAGGACGAGTCGACGCTGGACGAGGCGCCGTCGTTCACGGGGGAGGAGTACCGCGGCGCGCTCGATCGGAGCCTGTCCCGGCAGGTCCTGCTCTCGCTCGCGCCAGGGAAGTACAGGCTCTCGGCCTCGGTCTCCGACCAGATCGAAGGGCGCTCCGGCGCCGCGCAGCTGGAGGTCGTGGCGGCGCCGTGAGGCCCGGGCCGGTGCCTACCTGCAGCCGCCGGCTACGGGGCGGTACCGGAACTCCTCCGCCTTCTCCTTGCTGGTGGCGTCCCCCTCGACCCGCGCGGTGAGCCCGCCGTCGGCCGTCTTCGTGTAGATGATCCGCTTGGGGAAGTCGTGGGCGAGGTTCTCGAAGACGGCCGCCCCACCTTCGAGCTTCACGAGCTTGAAGTCGGTCGGAGGCCCGCCCTTCGGCTGCGCGACGTAGACGAGCCCGTCGGGGCGGGTCTCGATCCGCAGGAACTCGAAGTACGCGGTCTTTCCCTTCGCGATCGTGCGCCCGATCCCGAGCATCGAGTCGGGGCCGGGGCACGACCACTGCTCGTCGACGCGGGCGGGGCCGGACTGGGTGGTCCACGAGCCGGCCATGAAGCCCAGGTCGGCGATCGTCGGCGGGGTCGCGTGGGCGGCGCCGGCGGCAGCGAGCAGCGCGAGGCCGGGGAAGACGAAGCGAGCAGGTCTCATTCACGATCTCCTGGCTGCGGAAGATAGGGCCCCTCCCGCTGCCCGTCTTGGAAGAACGCGACATCCCGCGCGTGGGTAAACCGGAGGGTGAAGTCGTGGAGCGAGGCCAGGAGCGCGATGGGGGGCTCGCCGGTGAACGCCCGGAAGTCCCGCACCAGGTGCGCCTGGTCGTAATAGCCGCAGGCGAGCGCGGCCTCGACGGTCGATTCGGGGCCCGCGTGGAGCGCCCGGAAGACCCGCTGGAACCGCTGGATCCGCGAGAAGAGCTTGGGCGGCAGCCCGACCCACCGATCGAACTGTCGCTCAAGCTGCCGGGCCCCGAGCCCGGCGCGCGCGGCCACGCGGTCGACGGGGAGAGGGGACGCGACCAGGGCCTCTGCGGCCCAGACGACGGCGGCCGGCGCCGCTTTCGACGCGGCGACGCGCCACCCGAGGCGGTTCCGGCTGCTCCGCCATCGCTCGAGGTGC
>CAYLNK010000184.1:0-13220 GCA_964384675.1 uncultured Holophagales bacterium
AGGCCCGCGGCGAGCGGGACGGCGAGCGCGGCGGCCGCGACGAGCACGATCGAGAGCGAGGCCGTCCGGCCCAGCCCCGTGCGGCCGCCGAGCTCGCGGGTCAGCGCGGGAAGCGCCACGGAGGTCCCGATGATCAGCGCCGCCAGGAGCGCCGCGTCCAGGAGCTGGAGCAGCACGAGCCGCCGGATCCGCGCTCCGACGGTGTGCTGTCGAGGTCGCGAGCCGAGGCGCTCGATCCAGCTGCCGTAGAGCGCGGCGAACGTCTGGAGCGGCCGGGGCAGCGAGTCGTCCACGGCCGCCGCGACGGGGCCCGAGGCGCGGATGAGCCATGGCGTCAGGAGCGTCGTGAGGGCCGAGACCGCGACCGCCACGGGGTAGAGGAAGTCGCCCGTCGCGCCCAGCGTCCGCCCGACCCCGGCGATGATGAAGGAGAACTCCCCGATCTGCGCGAGGCTCATGCCGGCGCGGATCGACGTCGGGACGCCCGCGCCGGTGACGAACGCGCCCAGCGTCACGCCGACGAGCTTGCCGAGCACGACGACGACCGTCAGCACGAGGATCGGGAGCCACTGCTCGCGGACCAGCCGCGGGTCGATCAGCATTCCCACGGCGACGAAGAAGATCGCCGCGAACATGTCCCGCACCGGCTGGACCAGGTGCTCGACCTCCTTCTCCTCCCCCGATTCGGCGATGAGGGAGCCGGCCAGGAACGCGCCGAGCGCCACCGAGTAGCCGAACGCCTGTGCGATGAGCGCCATCGCGAAGCAGAGCCCCACGCTCGCCACCAGCGTCGTCTCGGAGCGGTGGAGGCGCGCCACCAGGCGCATCAGGCGCGGCACGACGAGGAGCCCCGCCACGAGGAGCGCGGCCAGGAAGCCGCCGAGGCGGCCCACCGAGCGGAGCAGGTCACCGGCCGTGATCGCCGACCCTCCCGCGATCGTGGTGAGCGTCGTCAGGAGCAGGATCGCGAAGAGGTCCTCCACGATGAGCACGCCGAAGACGATCTGACGGAGGCGCCCCTCCACGCGGTGCTCGTCGAACGCCTTGGCGATGATCGTGGTGCTCGAGATGGCGACGATGGCGCCGGTGAAGAGCCCTTCACGCCCGGTCCAGCCGAAGAGCGACGCGGTGAGCGCGCCCAGCCACAGCATCAGCGCGACCTGGATCACCGCGATGATCCCCGCGGTCGCCCCCACCCGGAGCAGCTTCCGGAGGCTGAACTCGAGGCCCAGCGAGAACATCAGCAGGATGACGCCGAGCTCCGAGAGCGTGTGGACCGTCGGCTCGTCGGCCACGAGCGGGATCGGCACGTGCGGCCCGACGATCATCCCGGCCAGGAGATAGCCCAGCACGATCGGCTGCTTCAGCCGCTGGAACACCACCGTCGTGACGGCCGCCACGCACAGGACGACCGCGAGCGTGTGCAGGAAGGCGTGAGCGTCGTGCATCCCGGCCCGGACCATAGCCGGGATGCGACGGCCTCTCAACGAGAGAACGTCCCCGTCGCGGGCCGGGCGACGTTGATGCACCTGGACCATGGGACCGGTCCGCTCCCGCTGATAGGTTCGGGGTGGGGGAAGTGCCCGCTCATGCACACCCTGGATCGACTCGTTCCGCACCCACGGCTCGTCGAGACGGACCACGTCGACGTCGCCGCCGACCCCGCCCGCGTCTGGGATCTCGTCCGGCACGGCGACCTGGGACGGACGCCGCTGATCCGCGCCTTGTTCACGCTCCGGACGCTGCCGGCGCGGCTCTCCGGTGAACGCTCCGAGCTGCGCCTCCGGATCGACGACCTGACGTCGAGCGCCGGGCGTCCCGGCTTCCAGGTCCTGCTGGACGAGCCGCCGCCCGACGCGGGCGCCGGCGAGGTGGCGGTCGGGGCGATCGGGAAGGTGTGGAAGCTCGAGATCCCGTTCGTGCACGTCGCGGACGCCGCTTCCTTTCTCGCGTTCGCCGAGCCCGGCTTCGCCCGGGTGGCCTGGGCGATCGGCGTCGCGCCCCGCGGCCAGGGCCAGACGCGCGTCTCGTTCGAGGTCCGGGTCGACGCGACGGACGAGGCGTCGTGGACGCGCTTCCGCCGCTACTACGGCCTGATCGGCGCGGGGTCGCGGTTCATCCGCCACTCGCTCCTGGCGGGGCTCGCCCGCGACCTCGGGACCCCGGAATCGTCGCGGGAGCGCCGGCCGCTCCCGGGCGACGAGCTCCTGCCCGACGCGGTCGCGGCGCTGACGCACGCGGTCGACATCGCGGCGCCGCCGCCGGCCATCTGGCCGTGGCTCGCGCAGATGGGATGCCGCCGCGGCGGCTTCTACAGCATCGACCTCCTCGACAACGGCGGGCGGCGGAGCGCGCGGGAGATCCACCCCGGGATGCAGCAGCTCGAGGTCGGCGAGATCCTCCCGGCGACGCCCGACGGCGAGGACGGCTTCGAGGTGCTCGCCGTGGACGAGCCCCGCGCCCTCGTGCTGGGCGGGCTGTTCGACGCCGGCGCCGGCCGGCAGAGACCGTTCGCGTCGCCGCGGCCCGAGCGCTTCTGGCACGTCACCTGGGCCTTCGTCCTCGAGCCGCTCGACGACGCGTCGACACGGTTGCACGTACGGGCGCGCGCGGCGTTCCCCCCGGGCGGGCGACGGCACGCGGCCTTCATGCGACGGGTGCACAACGTCATGCAGGGGGCCCAGCTTCGCGGCCTGAAGCGCCGCGCCGAGGGGAAGCTCCCCGCGGAGGATTGGCGGGACGTCGTGGAAGGGATCGGCGGCGCCGCGATCATGGCCGCGGCCTTCCTCACGCCGTTCCTTCGCGCGTCGCGTGGACGCTGGGGCCTCGCCGAGGCGTCGGCCGCGAGGCGCCTCCCGGGCGACGCCCTCGTCCCGGAGCCGCTCTGGAGCTACACCCACGGCGTCGAGATCGACGCGCCGGCGTCCGTGGTCTTTTCGTACGTCGCCCAGGTGGGGGCGAACCGCGGCGGCTTCTACAGCTATCAGTGGCTCGAGAACCTGGTGGGCTGCCGGCTCCGGAACGCCGAGGTGCCGCACCCGGAGTGGCAGGCCCGCGCCGGGGACGCCCTCTACCTCCACCCGGAGATGCCGCCGTTCCGGATCGTCGAGGTCGAGCCGGAGAGTCACCTCGTGGCGTTCGCCCCCGTCGACGAGGCGGCGCGGGCCGCCGGGAAGCCGTGGTCCTCCGCGACGTGGCTCTTCCTGGTCGAGCCGCTCGAGCACGGCCGGTGCCGTTTCGTGAGCCGCTTCCGCACGGCCTGCTCGACCGACCTCGCGACACGGCTCGCGCTGGGGCCGGCGATCACCGAGCCGATCTCGTTCGCGATGGACCGGCGGATGGTCCTCCGCGTGAAGGAGCTGGCCGAGCACGCCGTCCCGGCGTGAGGCCGAAGGCGCCCCGGAGGCGCCGGAAGGAACGATGTCGATGAGATCCCGACCACCGAGCACCGAGAGGTCCGCCGGACCGAGGGCCCACCCGGCGGAGCCGATCTCCAGGCGGCTGTCCGACTTCGACGAGAGGAGGCGCGGGCTCCTTCTCGGCGGGGGCGCGGAGAAGATCGAGAAGCAGCACCGGCAGGGGAAGCTGACGGCGCGCGAGCGTCTCGCGCTCCTCCTCGACTCCGACAGCTTCGTCGAGTTCGGGCTCTGGGCGCAGGGGCCCTCCGAGGACGGAAAGCCGTATCCCGGGGAGGGCGTGGTGACCGGGAAGGGCTGGGTCGACGGACGGGCCGTCTACGCCTTCTCGCAGGACTTCACCGTCGGCGGCGGCTCGGTCGGCAAGGTCCACGCCGCCAAGATCTGCGAGTGCCTGAACGGCGCGCTGAGGACGGGCCTTCCCGTCGTCGGCTTCAACGACTCCGGCGGGGCGCGGATCCAGGAGGGCGTCGAGTCCCTCTCGGGCTACGGGCAGATCTTCTACACGAACACGCTCCTCTCCGGCGTCGTCCCGCAGATCAGCGTCGTCGCCGGGCCGTGCGCCGGGGGCGCGGCCTACTCGCCGGCGCTCACCGACTTCGTCGTCATGGTCGAGGAGGGCGCGAAGATGTTCATCGCCGGGCCGGACGTCATCGCGGCGGCCACCGGCGAGACGATCACCGACCAGGCGCTCGGCGGCGCGCGGGTCCACGCCGAGGTCTCGGGCAACGTCCACTTCGCCGTGCCCGACGAGCGATCGGCCATCGCCGTCGTGAAGGCGCTCCTCTCCTATCTCCCCGCCAACAACCTCGAGTCCCCGCCCGACGTCCCGTTCGATTCGGTGCTCGTGGACGACGACGGGATGGACCAGGTGGTCCCCGGGGACCCGAGGAAAGGCTACGACGTCCACGAGGTGATCACCCGGCTCGTCGACGGCGGCACGTTCCTGGAGGTGCAGGAGGCGTTCGGCCGGAGCGTGATCGTCGGCTTCGGCCGGCTCGGCGGGATGGTCGTCGGGATCGTGGCGAACCAGCCGATGGTGCTGGCCGGTGCGCTCGACATGGACGCCTCCGACAAGGCGGCCCGCTTCGTCCGCACCTGCAACGTCTTCAACGTCCCCCTGGTCACGCTGGTCGACGTCCCGGGCTTCCTGCCCGGCGTCGCGCAGGAGCACGGCGGGATCATCCGGCACGGGGCGAAGATGCTCTTCGCCTACTCCGCCGCGACGGTCCCGAAGATGACCGTCATCCTCCGCAAGGCGTACGGCGGGGCGTACCTCGCCATGTGCTCAAAGGACCTCGGCGCCGACTCCGTCCTCGCCTGGCCCACCGCCGAGATCGCCGTCATGGGCCCGGAAGGCGCCGCGCGCATCCTCCATCGGCGGGAGCTCGAGGCCGCCGCCGACCCCGTGGCGCTCCTCGCCGAAAAGGTCGCCGAGTACCGCCAGCTCCACGCCAACCCGTACCGTGCCGCGGCCGCGCTCTACGTCGACGACGTGATCCGGCCGTCGTGGACGAGGCGGCTCCTCATCGAGCGCCTCGTCACGCTGCGAGCCAAGCGCGACCTGCGCCCGCAGAAGAAGCACGGGAACATCCCGATGTAGGCGGGATCGATACCGATGACTCCTTACCAGATCGCCGCCATCTGCATGGGAACCGTCATGACCGTGATGGGGCTCCTCGTCGCCATCATGTTCGCGCTCCGCGCCCTTTCGGCCCGCATGGCCGCGGTCCCCGAGCCCGTCCTCCCGGAGGGCGAGCTCCCCCCCGAGCTCCTCGCGGTCCTCGCCGCGGCGGTGCACACCGCGCTCGGGAAGCAGGCCGTCATCCATCGCGTCCACGTCCGCCCCGCCGGCCAGGAGAACTGGTCGCGCGTCGGACGGATCGACATCCTCCGCTCCCACCGCATGGAACCGAAGAGACAGAGATGAAGAAGCTTCGCATCACCGTCAGCGGCAAGGTCTACGACGTCGAGGTCCAGATCCTCGAGGACGACGAGCCGATCGGCTCGCCGTCGAGCCTCCCGTACCCCGGCAGCGCGGCGCTCACCGGCCCGCAGACGGGGCGGTCGTCCCCGATCCCGGCGCCCGCCCCGGGCACCGCAGGGGACCCGAACGTCATCGCCTCGCCCATCGCCGGCACCGTCCAGAAGGTCTTCGTCACGGCCGGTATGCCGGTCGAGGCCAAGACTCCCGTCGTCCTCCTCGACGCGATGAAGATGGACACGTACATCTACGCCCCTCGCACCGGCACCGTCGCGGAGGTCTGCGTGGCCGTGGGCGCCGCCGTCCAGGTGCGCGACCCGCTCATCCGCTACGCCCCGGAGGGGTGACGTGGAGAAGCTGCTCGCCCAGACCGGCTTCCTCGCGCTCACCTGGCGCGAAGGGGTGATGATCGGCGTCGCGTTCCTCCTCCTCTGGCTCGCGATCCGGAAGGAGTTCGAGCCGCTCCTCCTCGTCCCGATCGGCTTCGGGGCGCTGATGACGAACCTCCCCCTGAACGGCCTCATGAACCTGCCGCACGGGAACGAGGCCGGCGGGCTCTTCCACTACCTGAGCCAGGGGGTGACGCTGGAGATCTTCCCGCCGCTCATCTTCCTCGGGCTCGGCGCGCTGACCGACTTCGGACCGCTCATCGCCAACCCGAAGACGTTCCTCCTGGGCGGCGCGGCCCAGCTCGGCGTCTTCGGGACGTTCCTCTGCGCCGGGTGGCTCGGCTTCACGCCGAAGGAAGCGGCCTCGATCGGGATCATCGGCGGCGCCGACGGCCCGACGTCGATCTACCTGACGATGAAGCTGGCGCCGCACCTCCTCGGCGCCATCGCCGTGTCGGCTTACTCCTACATGGCGCTCGTGCCGCTCATCCAGCCGCCGATCATGCGGCTCCTCACCACGAAGAAGGAGCGGATGATCCGGATGGAGTCGAGCTTCGACGTCCCCCGGTGGCTGCGCATCTCCTTCCCGATCCTCTGCACCGCCCTCTGCGCGCTGATCGTCCCCGCCGCGACGTCTCTCATCGGCCTCCTGATGTTCGGCAACCTCCTCCGGGAGTGCGGCGTCACCGAGCGGCTGAACCGCTCCGCGCAGAACGAGCTGATCAACCTGATCACGATCGTCCTCGGCCTCTCGGTCGGCGTGACGATGGACGGCGACAGCTTCCTCCGGAGCGCGACGCTGAAGATCCTGGTCCTCGGGTGCGTGGCGTTCGCCGTCTCGACGGCCGGCGGCGTCCTCCTCGGCAAGGTGATGGCGCGGCTCCCGGGCACGCCCGTCAATCCGCTCATCGGCGCGGCGGGCGTCTCGGCGGTCCCGATGGCCGCCCGGGTCGCGCACAACGTCGGACAGGAGGACGACCCAGACAACTACCTCCTGATGCACGCCATGGGACCCAACGTCGCCGGGGTCATCGGCACCGCGGTCGCCGCGGGCAGCCTCCTCGCGCTCCTGAAATGACGGCTCGAGGTCCGAGATGACGATCCCCTGGTACGGGCTCCTTCCGTTCGTGGCGCTCCTCGCCGCGATCGCGACGTTCCCCCTCATGCCCGCGACGAGACATCTGTGGGAGAAGAGGCGCTACCAGCTCCTCGTCGCTCTGGCCCTGGGCGCCCCGATGGGCGCCTGGGTCTGGAGCCTCGGCGGGCGGGCGGAGGTGATCCACGCGCTCTTCGAGTACGGCGCGTTCATCACCCTCCTCTTCTCCCTCTTCGTGGTGACCGGCGGCGTCTTCGTGGCGGGGGACATCGAGGCGACCCCGCGCAACAACACTCTCTTCCTCGGGGCGGGCGCCGTGCTGGCCTCCCTCATCGGGACGACCGGGGCCGCGATGCTCCTCGTCCGGCCGCTCCTCAACACCAACCGGGAGCGGAAGCTCAAGGTCCACACGTTCGTCTTCGCGATCTTCGTCGTGGCGAACTGCGGCGGGCTGCTGACGCCGCTCGGAGACCCGCCGCTCTTTCTGGGCCTCCTGAGGGGCGTGCCGTTCCTCTTTACGCTGCGCCTCTTCCCCGAGTGGCTCTTCGTGAACGGAATGCTCCTCCTCTCCTACTTCGCCCTCGACTGCGTCGCCCATCGTCAGGAGGGGGCCGCGGAGATCGCCCGCGACCGCGCGGACGTGAGGCCCCTCGCCCTCCACGGGAAGTCCGGCATCGCGCTCCTCGGCGTCATCGTGGCCGCCGTCGCCCTGGTCCCGTCCGTCGACCTCCACGCGATCGCCACGGGGCACGCGCCCCTCGCGGCCTGGATCCCGTTCCGCGAGGTCGTCCTCCTGACCGCGGCGTTCCTCTCGTTCCGGCTCGGCGACCGGCAGACCCGCTTCGTGGACAACCGCTTCGAGTGGGGACCGATCCAGGAGGTCGCCGCCCTCTTCGTCGGGATCTTCCTGACGATGGTCCCCGCGCTCACGTACCTCGCCCAGAAGGCGCCGGAGCTGCCGTTGAACCGGGTCACGTTCTTCGTCTTCTCCGGCGGGCTCTCCTCGGTCCTGGACAACGCGCCGACGTACGCGACGTTCTTCGGGCTCGCCAAGGCGCTCGGCGGGACGCCGGCCGTGGCCGGGGTGAAGGAGGCCTACCTCGTCTCGATCAGCCTCGGCGCGGTGCTGTGCGGCGCGATGACCTACATCGGGAACGGACCGAACTTCATGGTGAAGGCGATCGCCGAGTCCGACGGCGTCGCGATGCCGAGCTTCGGCGGCTACGTGACCCGCTTCGCGCTCGTCCACCTCGCCCCCGTGCTCGCGCTCATGGTCGGGATCTTCATCGTCGAGACGCCGGCCGTGCGGATCGGCTCCGGCGTCGCGGCGGCGCTCCTCGCGGCGTGGCACGTCCGCACGGCGACGGCGGCCCGCCGGCAGGAGCCGGCATCGCTCATGCCCTCTGGAGAGGGCCCCGGACGAACAGGAGAGCGCCAGCCAGAAGGAGCCCGGCTACCGACAGCGTGACGCCACGACGGATCCACGGGTCGTCGTAGGAGAGGACCACGCGGTGCCCCCCGGCGGGGACCACGACGGCCGAGAGGGAGACATCCACGCGCAGGACCTTCGTCGCCCGGCCGTCCACGGTCGCCTTCCAGAAGTCGTCCCAGGTCTGGTTGACGGCGACGAGGGACGGCGCCGGGCCGGCGCCGGTCACACGGAGCTCGATCCGGGAGGGTCGCCGCTCGACGACGGTGACGGTCGCCGGTCCCGGCGTCTCGGGCACCCGGTCGCCGTCCTCCACCTCGCTTTCGGGATCGGTCGTGTCGAGACAGACCGTCCCCGACGCCGCGGCCCCGAGGCCGAGCACGGCCCGGCCCCAGCCCGCCTCCCCGTCCACGCGGGCGACCGTGGTCGCGGCGAAGGCGAAGGGGCGCGGCGAGCGCAGCCAGCCGACCTCGGCCAGCTGGGCCGTGGAGTCCACGCGGGAGAGATCGACCCCGGGACGGAGCTTGACGACCGCGACGACGCCGCGCCTCTCAAGCAAGGCGACTCCGGCCGCCTGGTCGCGCAGGAGGACGCTCCGGAAGAGCCTGGTCGCCTGGTTCGACCACCTGAGCTCCGTGAAGTCGAAGTCGCGCTCGAAGGCCGTCGGGATCCCCCAGAGCGAGGTCAGCGGCGGACAGACCAGGCGCGGCAGCTCCCTGTCCCGGGACGCCCAGGCCGCGTGATGGAAGACGGGGCCCTCTATCGGAGCTCCCGGCCGTCCGTTCGGGGGTCCCGCCAGGAGCGCACGCGCCAGGGGGAGCGGCGGCGTGAGAGGGAGCGGCGCCGTGCGCACCAGGCGGACGCCCGACGACAGGAGATCGCCGAGGAAGACGGCCACCAGGAGCAGCCCCCGGGTCCTCGAGGGCAGGCGCTCGAAGAGCACCCACGCGTACGCCAGCGCCGTCGCGACGAGCAGGGCCACGTCGAGGGCGATGTCCTGCCGCGCCATCGCCGCCCCCGCGGGCCCCAGCACGTGGAGCCCCACCTCCCGCACTCCGAAGAGGAGAGCCACGATCGCGAGGAATCCGACCGGGACGAGTCCGCGCGGGTAGCGGGCGCGGAGCCGCCTCATCGAGCGGAGCAGCCCGTCGAGGCCCAGCGCGGCCAGCACCAGGAGAGCAAGCGAGGTCGAGAGAATGAACTTCTCCGGGAACCGCAGGCCCGAGAAGAGCGGCACGTGATGCCTGAGGAGACCCCACAGCGGAGTCTTCGCGCCGAACGCCAGGACGAGGCCGGCGAGCGCCACGCCCGCCCACAGGAGCCGCTCGGGATGCTTCCGGAGCTCTCGCCTGCCGAGCGCCGCCGCGGCAGCGAAGGCGACCAGGAGACCCGGGTAGAGCGAGAGGGCGAACGGGGCGCCCTTCTCCGGGTAGAGCCCCGCCCCCGCGTACCTCCCGGGCCCGCGCTCCACACGCCCGAACGCGTACGGCCAGACGAGCTCCAGCGGGCGCGCGAGCGGCATCGACCAGACATCCGCCTCGACGTCGGGAAGCCCGTGCGCCCGCACGGTGCGGGCAGCCAGCCGAGCGCCGGGCAGGAGGACCGCCGCCCCGATCGACGCCCCGAGAAAGAGCCCGACGGCCAGGACCCAGCCCCTCGTCGCGAGGAAGCCCGGAAGGCGGGCCCGGCGCCTCGTCCGTACCGTCTCGAAGAGCAGAACGACCAGGACCAGGACGGGGGTCGTCAGGAGCGTCGACGGCTCTCCCGCGAAGCAGAGGAGCCCGACGGAGATCGCGAGGAGAGCCGCGTCGCGTGAGCGCCCGGCCCGGTGGATCCGGAGGGCGAACGCCAGGACCAGAGGAACCACCGTCACGGAGAAGAGGGTCGGGAGGAGGCTCGTCACCGACAGCAGATACCCACCGAAGGCGAAGCCGAGACCGCCCAGCAGCGCCACCCGCTTCCTGACCGGCAAGACCTCCAGGAAGAACCTCATCGAGAAGAACGCCGCGACCACGGGGAGGATCACCTGCAGGCGCATGGCCCACTCGAACGGCAGCACCAGGAAGAGCCAGGTCATCGGATGGAACACCGCGTGCGCGGGATTCGCCGCGAACGGCTGCCCCGAGGCCCAGTACGGGTTCCAGAGCGGGAGCCCTCCGCTCTCGAGCGCCAGCCGGCGCCCCAGCGACCTCTCCGGGATGGAGTACCCCACGAGGTCGCGCTCCACGAACTGCTGGCCGAGGAAGAGGGCCCCGCGGAAGAGCACCAGCGCCCCGGCCGTGAGCGCGCCCAGGGAGAGCGCCTGATGCCGGAGGCGGGCCGTCCGCGCCGTCACCCCGGGTCCGTCAGGCGTTCCGGAGCGACGCCATGTCGATCACGAACCGGTATCTCACGTCGCTCCTCAGCATCCTCTCGTACGCCTCGTTGATCCGCTGGATCGGGATCGCCTCGATGTCGGCGGTGATCCCGCGCGCGGCGCAGAAGTCGAGCATCTCCTGGGTCTCGGCGATCCCGCCGATCATCGAGCCGGCGATCCGGCGCCGCGTCGGGATCAGGAGGCCGGCGTCGGGCGGCGGGTTCCGGTGCTCCGGCAGGCCGACCAGACAGAGCGTGCCGTCCCGCTTCAGCAGCCTGAGGTACGCGTCCAGGTCGTGCGAGGCCGCGACCGTGTCGAGGATGAAGTCGAGGCTTCGGGCGCGTGCCGCCATCGCGTCGGGATCGGTCGACAGCACGACCTCGGCCGCGCCCAGCCGCATCGCGTCGGCCGTCTTCCCACGCGAGGTCGTGAAGAGGACGACGTGGGCGCCCAGGGCGTGCGCGATCTTCACGCCGACGTGGCCGAGGCCGCCGAGACCCACGACGCCGACCGTCGAACGCGGGCCGACGCCCCAGTGCCGGAGCGGCGAATACGTCGTGATGCCGGCGCAGAGGAGCGGCGCCGCCGCCGCCAGGTCGAGGCCCTCCGGCACGCGCAGCACGAAGCGCTCGTCCACCACGATCCGGTCCGAGTAGCCGCCGCGCGTCGTCGGGCCCAGGTGCGGGTCGGGGCTGTTGTACGTGAAGGTGATGCCGCCCTCGCAGTACTGCTCGAGCCCCTCGGCGCACGCCGGACAGCGGCCGCACGAGTCGACCATGCAGCCGACAGCGGCCGTATCGCCGGGACCGAAGCCCGTCACCGCGCTCCCCACCGCCGACACGCGCCCCACGATCTCGTGGCCCGGTACGACCGGGTAGACGGTCCCCTCCCACTCGGCGCGCGCGGTGTGCAGGTCGGAATGGCAGACGCCGCAGTGCAGGATCTCGATCTCGACGTCGGTGGGCCCCGGGGCGCGCCGCTCGAAGCGGAACGGCTCGAGGGGCGAGGTGGCCGAGCGGGCGGCGTATCCGTGGGCGTTGCTCATGACCGCAGGATACGACCCGCCGGGGCCTACGCCGCCGCGCCGGACTCGCGGGTCGGGCAGCCCTCGTAGCTCCGGCCGGGCAGCAGCACCTCGCGCTTCATCACGACGCTGTGCGGCGCCACGCGGGTCCCCTCCCCGACGTCGGCCCCGTACAGGAGCACGGCTCCCGATCCGACCGTCGCGCCGGCCCGGATCGTGACCCGATCGATCTTGAGCACGCGGTCCTCGAAGGTGTGCGCCTGGAAGAGGGCGCTGACCGTCGACCCGTCGCCGAGCTCCAGCATGTCGGGGTCGACCACCTGCGCGAAGCCAGGGCCGAGGACGACGTCGCGTCCGATCCGCATTCCCATCGCGCGGAGGTAGGCGGTCAGGAGCAGCGTCCCCTCCAGGGCGCCGAGCGCGGCGCGCGCGTAGACGGCCCACACCACGTACAGGAAATCCCAGCGGCTGCACCAGCACGACCAGAGGGGATGGATCCCGGGCTTCACGCGGCCGAGCAGAGCCCACTTCAGCGCCAGCACGAGGAGGACGGGAGCCACCGTCAGGCCGAGCGTGGCGGCCGGCACCCCGAGCGCCACGAAGAGAGCCGGCTGGAGCCGCGCCTGCGCTTCCCCGAGCAGGCGGAGCCACAGGACGACCGCGATCGCGGGGCCGGCCGGGAGGAGGAAGCGCGCCAGCTCCCAGAAGACGCGGTTCCAGTAGCGCAGACGGGACGGCTCGTGGGTCAGGGAGCGGTCGCACGCCACCACCTCACGTCGGGGCAGCTCGAACGGCGGCTGTCCGAACCACGAGGTGCCCGGCTGGACGTGCTCGTCGTTCCCGACGGTGCAGACGCCGACGAGCACGTCCTTGGGCAGACGTTCGCCCGCGGGGATCACGACGTGGTTCCCCAGGAACGTGTTCGCGGCGAGGCTCACCGGAGCGAGGGTGACCGTGCCACGGCTCACCCGCGGGCCTCCCAGGTAGATCCCGTCGGCGAGGAAGGAGCCCGGACCGATCTCGACGAGCTCCGGCACGACGTCCAGGATCGTGCTGACCTCGCAGCCGGGACCGACGCGCATCCCGGCAGCGCGTAGCCACACGGGCCAGAGGAGCGTCCCGCTCAGCCAATCGCCCGCCAGCTGGACGAGGCCCGTCTTGAGCCAGACCCGGAGGTAGGTGAGCGACCAGCGCGGGATCACGCCGGGCGTGACGCGTGAGAGGGCACGCGCCGCGAGGGCCATCAGGGCGAGCGTCGGGGGACCGGCGACGAGGGTGAGGACCGCGAGGACGAGGAGCAGCCGAGACCCGGACGTCGGTCGCGAGAGCCAGGCGGCGACGCCGGCGCCGTCGATCCCGGCGAGGCGCGCCGCGCCGAAGGCCAGGAGCTCCACCGGAAGCGCGACGAAGCTGGAGAGGAGCACCCGGCTCACGAGGAGCGCGAGGCCGTAGCCGATCGGCGAGAGAGGGGACGCGCCCCGGGCCAGGGCCGCCCCGCAGCGCCACAGGGGGTTGTTCCAATTCAA
>CAYLNK010000185.1:0-12993 GCA_964384675.1 uncultured Holophagales bacterium
CGCGGAGGCCTCGCTCCGGGGCGGCGGACGCTGCGGCTACTGCTCCCACCCGGTGTCGCTGCCGCCCACGGTCCGCGAGGCCCTCGGGCTCCTCCTGCGCGCGCCGCGACTCGCGCCGGCGTCCCTGCGCGAGCCCGCGATCACGTGGCTCCTTCTCTCGGTCGCCGCCCTCGCGGTGATCGTCGTCTTCTTCCTCCATCAGCCGCGGGGCGTGAACGCCACCGCCGAGCTCCAGCTGCCCGCGGTGCTCACCCGTGCGGTGTCGGCGCCCGACGTCACCGTTCCGCCGCGCGCCCGGCTCTTCCCTTATCTCGTGGTCTCGGCTCCGGAGCTGAAGGACGGCACGCTCTGCCTCCTCGTCGCTCTCGAGCGCCGCGCCACCTCCGAGCGCCGCCGCCAGTGGCTGACGCTCTGGGACGGCGCGCCGCCGTCGGCCGGGTATCCGGCCCGGCATCCGTACGCCGAGCTGTCGATGGGGCGGCGCGTCTCGCCGCTTCCGGCCGGGGCGTACCGGATCACGGTGGAGGCGGCTCGCTTCGCGCCCGCCCCCGGATCCCCGCGGATCCCGGGGGTCTTGACGGTCGAGCTCCGCACGATGGCCGAGCCGGCGACCGGCTTCGTCATTCTCCTCCTCAACGCCCTCGTCTGGCTCGGGGTCCTCGACCTGCGTCTCGCGGCGCGGCACGTCGGGCGGGTCTCGCGCGCGGGCCGCGCGGTCCGGGGGCTCGCCCTCGCGCTGACCGTGCTGCTCCTCCTCGAGATCGTCGCGCCGCTCAACCCGTTCGGCGCGCGGGCCGCGTTCGAGGCGGCGCCGGCGCCGGAGGCCCCCGCGGCCTGTCGCTGAGGGCGGCTCATCTCGGCTCGGCGAGGAGGAACGTCGTGGCCCCAGACGCCCGCACCACGGTGGCCCACGCGAAGACCGGGGCGCTCGACGTGACCGAGAGGCTCCCGTCCGACAGCGCGCCGCCGTCCCCGAGGATCGCGGCGAGGTCGCTGAGCTGCACGAAGCCGAGCGGCGGCACCTCCACGTCCGTCTTCCCGAGGGCGCGGCTCCCGTCGGACAGCGCGAGGGCCACCCGTGCCGCCGTCGTGCCCGGGTTGAGGAAGCCGGCGTTGGTGCGGACCTCGCCCTCCCGTGAGGCGAGCGGCGCGAGCGTGCCTGCCGTGACCGCCTCCGACGCGGGGAGCGCCGGCACCGCCACCCGCGACTCGCCGGCCGCGTCGTACGTCGTGGAGCGGACCGAGAGGCCACCGCGCGAACGGATCCGGATCCCGCCGCCGCCCGACGCCCCGAGGGTCGTGCCGACGACGTCGGAAAGGACGAGCGGTTTGCCGGCGGGGATCGCGACCTTCACCTCGGCGGCCGGCCGGTTGTCGCCGGGCGGCAGGAACGAGAGCCAGGCCTCCGCGCCCGCGGCGCTCTCGAGCACGAGGTCCGTGGTCCAGCGGCTCCCGCCGCGGCCGGCGGCGCTGGCGGCGGCGGGCACGAAGAGCGCCGTGTCCGCGGCCGCCGCTCCCCCGAAACGCAGCAGCCGCTCGGAGAACTTGAACTCGCCGACCCAGAGGTACGCCCCGTCGAACGCGAGCGTGGCCGGCCAGAAGAGCGTGCCTCGACCGATCTCGGGGTGTCCCGAGCCGAGGACCAGGTCCGGGGCGCGGCCCGCGGCCGCGTCCTCCACGCGGGTCCACCCGTACACGTGGCTGGCCGGCGTGTCGCCCACGAAGAGACGTCCGCCCCCCAGCGCCACGCCCTCGGGGCGGTTGAGGCGGAAGCCGGGTGCCGTCGCCACGTCGGCTCCTTTCGGCGTGCCGGCGACGAGGTCGGCCACGCGGTAGAGCGTCACGAGGTGGTCTTCGGTGCGGGTGACCGCGAGCCAGGTGCCGTCGCTGTCGAGCCGGGACGGCCGGTTCACGGAGAGCGTCAGGCGGGGCGGCGTCGAGGCAGCCGGGATCCCGTCCCAGACGTACACCTTGCCGGCCGCCTCGTCGGCGACGTAGAGGAGCTTGCCGTCGAGCGCCACGCCGCGCAGGTCCTGGAACGTCACGCCGCCCACGGTGTTGACGAGGACCGCGTCGGGCAGCTCTCCGTTCGCGGGAGGCCGGTTCCAGACGACGAGCGCGTGCCCACCCGCGAGCACGAGACGCCCCTCCGAGAGGGCGTTGTCCCACGGCGGCTCGGGCAGGGTGTAGACGAAGTCGGGGGCGGCGCCGGAGCGGTCGGGGAGGGCGCCCCAGACGTACAGCTTCCGGTCGAAATCCGAGGAGACGAAGAGGCTCCTGCCGTCGGTGGCCGGGACCGGGTTGCTGACGATGAAGCTGGTCTCGAGCGTGCTCGTGCAGAGGTCGGGGCTTCCGATCACGAAGTCGGGGAGCTGATCCCCGCGCGTCGGGAGCGCGTCGTAGCCGAGGACCTTGTTCGAGTTGGCCGCCGACACGTAGAGCCGCCCGCCCCCGAACGCGATCGCCGAGCCGTCCCCGCCGTTCCAGGTGAAGCCGGCCGGCTTCACCGACAGCGACGGCTTGGAGGTCTCGTTCGCCGGCACGCCGTCCCAGAGGTAGAGCGAGCGCCCGAGGAGGATCAGCTTGCCGTCGGGCGCGAAGGCGCCGGTGAGCCAGCCGTAGCGCGGGTCTTCCGGATCCGTCAGGAAGTAGTCGTACGGGGCGTCGTCGGCCGTCGGGAACGTCTTCCAGACGAAGTTCCCGTGCCCGCCCTCGGGCGAGCCGCCGACCCTCGCGTTGTGGTCGCCGACGAGGAGCGAGCGGCCGTCGCTCACGATCGTGCGCGGCGTCCCGAGCTTCCCGCCGCCCGTCAGGACGAGGTCGGCCGGCTGTCCGTCCGCGGTAGGGAAGCTCGTCCAGATGAGGACCCGGCTCGACGCCGTGCTCGACACCGCGATCCGGCTCCCGTCGGTCCAGAGGCCCCAGGGCCAGCCGACCGAGCTGCGGCTGCCGATCGGGCCGCCTCCCAGCACCAGGTCTGCCGGCGCGCCGCTGGCCCTCGGGAACGTGGTCCAGATCAGGATGCGGTCGTTGTACGCGTCGGCCACGAGGACGCGTGTGCCGTCCGTGGCGACCGCGACCGGCCAGTTCAGCCGATCACGCCCCGTGCCGGGGGCGTTCGAGACGAAGTCCCGCTGCCCGAGGACGAGGTCGGGGGGCTCGTTCCCGCGCGGCAGCTTCGACCAGACGAGGACCCGGTTGTTGTTCCGGTCGCACAAGAGGAGGCGCGTGCCGTCGCTCGCGATGCCGCCCTGGTGGTTGAAGAGGAGCGGCCCGCCGGCGTCGTCGAAGCCGAAGCCGGAGAGCATCAGGTCGGCGGCCTGCCCGCTCGCGAGGCGGGCCACGCCGCCGGTGGGGGCCGCGGGGTAGGTGGAGCCGGTGGCGGTCACGGTGACCGCTCCTCCCATGGCGGTCGGTCCACAGTCGCCGGCGTGGGCCGCGACACCTCCGAGGAGGGCGACGACACAGGTCGCCCGGAGGGCGACGACACACGTCGCCCGGACGCCGATCGACGTTCTGCTCACGGGTCCTCCGCTTCTGCTGCCGTGCGTTGACGCGGGCACCTCTCGCACGGCGGGTTTGGCTTGAGTGTCCCGCCGAAAGAAGAGCTAACGGCCGAAAACGAGAAGGGAGGGGGCGCGAGCCCCCTCCCTTCCAGGTCCGGTCGCTCGGTCTCGTCAGACCTTCTGCATCTTCTTGAGGTCGTACCCGGCCTTGATCGCGCCCTGGAGCGCGCCCTTGGCGTCCTGCTCCTTGTACTCGATCTCCACCTTGGCGAAGTTCAGGGAGATCTGGTCCACCGGGATCGGGTCGTCGCCGCCCGAGCCGCCCGTCTGGTAGGACGAGACCAGGAGGTCGCTGAACGTCACCTTCAGGTAGTCGCCCTGCTCCTTGTTGTCACCGGCCTTGCGCGCGCACAGGATCGCCTTCCCGATGTGCTCGCCGGTGGCGCAGGCCTGCATCAGCTTCGGGCTGGCCTTGCACATCCGCATCGTGAAGTGGAAGTCCTGCATCGCGACCTTGCCCGCGCCGCCGCCGCCGCCGACGGCGAACGTGCCGCTCTGGCTGGCGCCCCAGGACCAGGAGAGCATCTCGATCTCGTCCTGGTGCTTGGCGTCCTTGCTCTCGCCCTTGATGTCGGTGCCCTCGAACTTGAGGAAGTAGTCGGAGATCCCCTGCGGTCTGGAAGCCATTTTCGTTCTCCTTCGTCGTTTGCGACGGGGTCAATGTGGGGTACGGGCCTCCGAGAAGCAAGCGCGGGAGCGCCGCTCCGGTGAGGGGTGTCACGGACGGGTCCGGAAGCCGCGTTTCGTGTGACGACGCGTACACCGGCGCCGGGAGGCGAAAAGAAAGGGAGGGGGCGTGGGCCCCCTCCCTTCCCCGGGTCCGGCGGATGTCCGCGAGTCAGACCTTCTGCATCTTCTTGAGGTCGTAGCCGGCCTTGATCGCGCCCTGAAGCGCGCCCTTGGCGTCCTGCTCCTTGTACTCGATCTCCACCTTGGCGAAGTTCAGGGAGATCTGGTCCACCGGGATCGGGTCGTCGCCGCCCGAGCCGCCCGTCTGGTAGGACGAGACCAGGAGGTCGCTGAACGTCACCTTCAGGTAGTCGCCCTGCTCCTTGTTGTCACCGGCCTTGCGCGCGCACAGGATCGCCTTCCCGATGTGCTCGCCGGTGGCGCAGGCCTGCATCAGCTTCGGGCTGGCCTTGCACATCCGCATCGTGAAGTGGAAGTCCTGCATCGCGACCTTGCCCGCGCCGCCGCCGCCGCCGACGGCGAACGTGCCGCTCTGGCTGGCGCCCCAGGACCAGGAGAGCATCTCGATCTCGTCCTGATGCTTGGCGTCCTTGCTCTCACCCTTGATGTCGGTTCCCTCGAACTTGAGGAAGTAGTCCGAGATTCCCTGCGGTCTCGAGGCCATGTCCGATCCCTCCTTCGTCTTGCGACAGGGAGAATCTGGGCCCCGTCCGGAGTAGATTCAAGGCGCGGCCCGCCCGCCGGGTGAGGCCGGTCACGGAGCGATCCGGAACGGACCGTTCGTGTGACGGGACGTACATCCGCCCGGCCGGACGGACTCCGGCCGGGCGAATGAGGCCGGGCTACGCGGCCCGTTCCAGGACCGTCGCGATCCCCTGGCCCATGCCGATGCACATCGTGGCGACGCCGGTCGTGGCGTTCCGCGCCTGCATCAGGTGGAGGAGGGTGCCGACGATCCGGGCCCCGGAGCAGCCGAGCGGGTGTCCGAGGGCGATGGCGCCGCCGTTCAGGTTCACCTTCTCGTCCATGACGTCGAGGAGGCCGAGGTCCTTCAGGACCGGCAACGACTGCGCCGCGAACGCCTCGTTCAGCTCGAAGAGGTCGACGTCCGCCACGGCCATGCCGGCGCGCTTCAGGGCCTTCTGGACAGCCGGGACCGGGCCGTAGCCCATGATCGACGGGTCGCAGCCGGTCGAGGCCATCGCCTTCACTCGCGCCATCGGGGTGAGGCCCAGCGCCTTGGCCCGTTCGGCCGAGAGGACGAGAAGCCCCGATGCCCCGTCGGAGATCGCCGACGAGTTGCCGGCGGTCACGGTGCCGCCCTTCGGGTCGAAGGCGGGGGGGAGCTTCGAGAGCCCCTCGAGGCTGGTGTCCGGGCGAATCACCTCGTCGTAGTCGAACGTCTGGGGGGCGCCCGCCTCGTCGTGTCCGACGATCGGGATGATCTCCCTCGCGAAGCGGCCCTCGGTGCGGGCGGCCCACGCCCGCTGGTGGGAGCGGAGCGCGAAGACGTCCTGCCGGGTCCGGTCGATCCGGTGGAGGCGGGCCAGATACTCGGCGGTGATCCCCATCGCCATCGCCCCCTTGGCGGTGGTCTTCGAGAGGGACGGGTTGAGGTCCACGCCGTGGGTCATCGGCACGTGGCCCATGTGCTCGACGCCTCCCACCACGAAGACGTCGCCGTTGCCGCTCTGGATCGCCATGGCGGCGGTGTGGAGCGCCTGCATCGAGGAGCCGCAGAGGCGGTTGACCGTCTGCGCGCTCACGGTCTTCGGGAGCGGCGTCATCAGCGCGGCGAAACGGGCGATGTTGTACGCCTGCTCGAGCGTCTGCTGGACGCAGCCCCAGATCACGTCGTCGACCTCGGCCGGGTCGACTCCTGGATTCCTGGCGAGGAGCGCCTTGATCACCTCGGCCGAGAGGTTCTCGGCGCGGACGGCGCGGAACATGCCGCCCTTGGAGCGGCCCATCGGTGTGCGGACGGCGTCGACGATGACGGCATCTCTCATCGGTCTCTCCTCAGGCGTGGAACGTCTTGCCGGCGGCCGCCAGGTCGCGGAGCTGGGCGGTGGGCGCGTAGAGCGGCCCCTTGGCCGCGTACTTCTCGGTCAGGGCGAGGAGCGCCGCGGCGCCGACCGTGTCGGCCCAGCGGAAGATGCCGCCCCGGAACGGGGGGAACCCGAGGGCGTAGACGAGGGCGATGTCGGTCTCGGCCGGCGTCGCGACGATGCCGTCCTCCAGGCAGCGGGAGGCCTCGAGCAGCATCGGCAGCATCATCCGTTCCACGATCTCGGCATCGGTGACCTCGGCGTCCCGTTCCTTCAGCGCCTGGATGAGGGCGATCGCCTCGGGATCGGCCTGCTTCTTCGGCGGCCCCTTCTTCTGGGGCACCCACGCGTAGAGCCCCTTGCCGTCGGTCTTCTGGCCGTAGCGGCCCGCGTCGTACATCGCCTCGATCGCCGTCTTCCGGCCCTCGGCCATCCGGTCGGGGAAGCCCATCCCCATCACGGTGCCGGCGTGGCGGCAGGTGTCGATGCCGACCATGTCCAGGAGCGACGCCGGGCCCTGCGGCCAGCCCCACTTCTCCATGACCTTGTCGATGCGCGCGTAGTCGACCCCGTCGAAGACGAGACCGTTGAAGCCGGCGAAGTACGGGAAGAGGATCCGGTTCACGAGGAAGCCGGGGCAGTCGCCCACCACGATCGGCGTCTTGCCGAGCGCCTGCGCGTAGGCGACGGTCGTCGCGATGGCGGCGTCGCTGCTCTTCGCGCCCCGGATCACCTCCACGAGCGGCATCTTGTGGACCGGGTTGAAGAAGTGCATGCCGCAGAAGCTCTCGGGTCGCTTCAGCGACGCGGCCAGGCGGGTGATCGAGATCGTCGAGGTGTTGCTGGTGAGGATCGCGTCCTCGCGGAGGAGCCCTTCCACCTCGGCCAGCACCTTCGCCTTGACCCCCTCGTTCTCGACGACCGCCTCCACCACCAGGTCGACGCCGCCGATGTCGGCGTACGTCAGGGCCGGGTGGATCCGGGAGAGCGTGACCGCCATCTTCCCGGGGGTGAGTGTCCCCTTCTCGACCTGCCGCTCGAGCAGCTTGACCGCCTCGCCGGTGCCGAGGTCGAGCTGCTTCTGGGCGATGTCCTTCATGACGATCGGCACGCCGCGCGAGGCGCTCTGGTACGCGATGCCGCCGCCCATGATGCCGGCCCCGAGGACGGCCGCGCTCTTGACGGGGCGTGCGCTCGCGGCCGCGCGCTTCGCGGCCTTCTTCACGGCCTGGTCGCCCAGGAAGATCGAGACGAGCCCGCGCGCGGTGCCGCTGCCGGCGACCTTCGGGAGCCCGGCCATCTCCAGGGCGATCGCCTCGTCGCGGCCCTTGCCGGCGCCCTTCTGCATCGCCTCGATCGCGGCGACCGGCGCGGGGTAGTGGGGGCCGGCCTTCCCGGCCACGAACGCCTTGCTCCCCTCGAACACCATCCCGGCCTCGATCGCGTTCAGCGCCAGCGGGCGGAGCTTCTCGTCGCGCCGCGCCTGCCACGGCAGCTTGCCGTCGGCCGCGTCGCGGAGCGTCTTTTGGGCCGCGTCGCGGAGCGCCTCCGGGGCCGTCACGCCGTCCACGACGCCCGCCTTCAGCGCGGCCTCGGCGCCGTACTGGTCGCCGCTCGCGATCCACTCGATCGCCGTGTCGGCGCCGGCGATGCGGGGGAGCCGGACCGTGCCTCCCCAGCCCGGGTAGATCCCGAGCTTCACCTCGGGCAGCCCGATCTTCGCGGTCGCCGACATCAGCCGGTAGCTGCAGGCGAGGGCCAGCTCGAGGCCGCCGCCGAGCGCGATGCCGTTGATCGCCACGACGACGGGGCACGGGAGGTCCTCGAGGTCGTTGAACGTCCCGTGCACGCCGCGGAGCCACGCCGCCATCTCGGCCTCGGGCGCCGCGAACATCCCGAGGAACTCGGTGACGTCGGCGCCGACGACGAAGACGTCCTTGCCGCTGGTGACGAGGACGCCGCGCAGCCCGGCGGCAGACTTCAGCACGTCGACGGCCGCGCGCAGCTCGGCGTGCACCGCCGCGCTGAGCTTGTTCACGGAGTCGTCTTTCAGGTCGATCCTCAGCTCGGCGAGGCCGCCGTCCAGGGACCGGACGGTGATCGCCTTCCCTTCGTATTGCATGGGGCGTCGCTCCTGTCGGTGGCGTTCGGGTCGCGGGCCGGAGGGGCCCGGCGTCCGGCGATCATAAATGAATGAGGGCTCATTCGCTCGCGAGGCGGGTATGCGAGGATCGGGCCTCCCGCGTCGTCCGTCGTCCCCCCGCCCCGGCCGTGACCGGGCGCACATCTGGTAATCCGCGCGAGCCCCGCTCGCGTCGGTGTCGGCAGGAGGCACCTCATGAAACGGACACTTCTCAACCTCGTCCTCGCGCTCGTGGTCGTGGCGGGACCGCTCGCCGGCGTCGCCGAAGCCGGGCGCGTCGTCGTCCGGGGCCCGCGCGCCAAGGTGGTCGTCCGGACCGGCTTCCCGATCGTCCGGCCGCTCCCGCACGTCGTCGTCAGGCCGGCGCGCGTGACCGTGAGGGTAGCGCCCGTCGCCTACCTCCCGGTCGTCCCGTTCGGGGCCGTCGTGGTCGCCGCTCCCCCTCCGAAGGACGTCCTCGTATGGGAGGACAGCGAGACCCTCGACAAGGACGACGACTGGACCGACTTCACCCTCAACGTCGACAGCCGGGGCACCGCGCTGTTCCTCGACGTGACGGGACGGGTCCAGCTGAACTTCGCCGAGGTCGTCTTCGAGAACGGCCAGGCGCAGGTCGTCGACTTCGGGGACAGGCCGTTGAAGAAGGGGCTGTACGAGCTCCTCGACTTCCGCGACGGACGGAAGGTCGACCACGTGAGGCTCGTGGCGCGGGCCCGCAGCGAGAACGCGCGGGTCGTGGTCCGGATGCAGAAGTAGGCGAGAAAAAGAAACGGGCGGCCCGTCCGGGCCGCCCGTGGAATGAGAAGCGAAGAGGGGAGGCGATTCCGCCGGAGGGGAAGGGGGAACCCGGCGTCCGGGTTCCCCGGAGGTCTAGTAGCGGCCGCGGCCGCCGCGGCCACCGCCGCCGCCGTACCCGCCGCCGCCGCCCCGGTTCTCCTGGGGCTTGGCCTCGTTCACGCGGAGGGCGCGGCCGTCGACCTCACGGCCGTTGAGGGCGCCCATCGCCTTCTGCGCGTCGCTGTCCGACATCTCGACGAAGCCGAACCCCTTGGAGGAGCCGGTGTCGCGGTCGGAGATCACGCGCGCGGAGTCGACCGAGCCGAAGGGCTCGAACAGGGCGCGGAGGGTGGAGTCGTTCACGGAGTAGGCCAGGTTGCCGACGTAGAGCTTCATGCGGAAGTCCAGGGTTGCGACCGCCGTCCGAGGGACGGGGTCAGGTCAGGCTGATGGTGATGGGATCGTCACTAAGATCGACGGGGACCTCGTAAGGCTCCGGTCCGCTCCGTCAGCGAGAAGGAAGGCGAACGCGCTGATTAGCCCATGGCCGCCGCCCCGAGTCAAGCGTCCCCCCCGGCGCGGCGCGCTAGACTGATCCCGATGCCCAGCGAGAACGCCCCGCTGCCGGTCGCCGAAGCGATGATCAAGGTCCGGCGCATCCACCGGCGGGACCTGAACCAGGCGTGGGAGTTCCTGAAGCTGGTCTTCCGGGACGTCAACCGCGAGACCGTCGAGTACCAGCGGCCTCGCTCGAAGAAGCGCTTCCTCGAGGTGTACGAGGAGGACGGCGTCGAGCAGCTCCTCTTCGAGATGGAGCGGGACGGCGTCCGGAAGATCGTCGGCTACGCCGAGTGCGCGTTCGAGGTGGTCGGGACGGACAGCTGGGTCAACGAGCGGTACTTCGAGAACAGGGAGATGCGGCCGCTCTTCGTCGAGGAGCTGGCCGTGCATCCCGACTTCCACGGACAGGGGATCGGCAGCTTCGTGATGGAGCAGCTGGAGCACCTCGCCCGCGTGCGGGGCTGCACCCACCTGGTCCTCGAGGTGGCCGAGAACAACGAGAACGCCCTTCGCTTCTACCGCGCCCGCAGCTTCTACAAGCTCGACGCGGCGATCTTCCTCGCGAAGAAGGTCGCCTCCGAGGCGGAGCTCCTCCCGCCCCGGCAGCTCAAGCGGAAGTCTGCACGCAAGCCCGGTGCCGGCCCGCCGCCGGTCTGATTCCGCTGCGTCATTTGGCCGCGCGGACCCTCCCCTCAAGATCAGCGCATGAGATCCATACTTCTCGTGACCCTCGCCCTCGTTCCAATCGGCTGCGCGAAGAAGCCGGCAGCCCCCGCGTCCGCCGAGGCTCCCGTCCACCCGTCCACCCCGTCGGCGCCCGCGATGGCGAGCCACGAGGCTCAGGCCTCCGCTCCGATGGCCCAGGCGGCGCCGGGTCTCACGGGCACCATCCTCGAGACGATGGACGCGGCCGGCTACACCTACCTCCGCCTGAAGACCCCCTCGGGCGAGGTCTGGGCCGCCGTCAACCAGACGCCCGTCAAGAAGGGCGACGAGGTGACCGTCGCGAGCGCGATGCCGATGGACGGCTTCGAGAGCAAGACGCTGAACCGCAAGTTCGACCGGATCTACTTCGGCACGCTCGGCCTTCCCGCGTCGGCCACGGTCGCGGACGCCTCTCCCCACGGCGCGGCGGGAGCTGCCGCGGCGGCTCCGGCCGCCTCCACGCCCGACCAGCTCGCGGTGATGAAGCAGCAGCACGAGGCCGCGGCCGCGAAGGTCGAGGACGTCGGCGAGATCAAGGTCGCCAAGGCAGAGGGGGCTGACGGCAGGACGGTCGCCGAGCTGTACGCCTCCAGGGCGAAGCTGAAGGACGGCTTCGTCGCGGTGCGCGGCAAGGTGGTGAAGTTCCTGCCCGGGATCATGGGGCGGAACTGGATCCACGTGCGCGATGGCTCGGGCACGGCCGCCGGCAAGGACAACGACCTGACCGTCACGACGCAGGCGGCCGCCGCGGTGGGCGACGTCGTCCTCGTGCGCGGCACCGTTCGCCTCGACAAGGACTTCGGCATGGGCTACCAGTACACCCTCCTCCTCGAGGACGCCACGGTCACGAAATGAGGGCCAGCCGCTGAGGCTCCTCGTCCAGCACCGCAGCCACTACGCGTTCCCGGGGCCCGCGGCGCTCGGACCGCACGTCGTCCGGCTGCGACCCGCGAACCACACCAGGGCTCGGATCGAGACGTACGGCCTCCACGTCACGCCGGCGGGCGAGCTGCGTTGGCAGCAGGACCCGTACGGCAACCACGTCGCGCGGCTCACCTACCGGGCGGGGACACGGGTGCCGTCGCTCGACGTCCTGGTGGAGTTCGCCTGCGACGTCCGCCCGGTCAACCCGTTCGACTTCTTCGTCGACGACCGCTGCAAGACCGCGCCGTTCGACTACCCGCCCGAGATGCGGCAGGACCTGCTGCCGTTCCTCGACACGACAGAGCCGTCGGTCGCGGGCGGACCCCGCCTTGCGGAGCTCCTGGCGTCGCTCCCCGCCGCAGGCGACACGGTCGGGCTGATGATCGCGCTGAACGCGGCCGTGAACCGGGCCGTGCGCTACGTCATCCGCGAGGAGCCGGGGATCTGGACGCCCGAGGAGACGCTCGCGCACGGGCGCGGCAGCTGCCGCGACTCGGCCGTGCTCCTCATCGCGGCCCTCCGCTCGCGCGGCCTGGCGGCCCGGTTCGTGAGCGGCTACCTGATCCAGCTGACCGACGAGGGGATGATCCCGGACGCGCCGCGCGGCGTGGGCCGCGATGTGGTCGACCTGCACGCCTGGGCCGAGGTCTACGTGCCCGGCGGCGGCTGGATCGGCCTGGACGCGACCAGCGGGCTCCTCTGCGGCGAGGGGCACATCCCGCTCGCCTGCACGGCGTGCCCCGCGCTCGCGGCCCCCGTCGACGGCACCAGCGACGTCGCCGCGGAGAGCTTGACGTTCTCGATGAGCGTCGGACGGCTCGGGCACGAGCCCCGTCCCACGCGTCCGTACGACGACGAGGTGTGGGCCGGGATCCTGGCGGCCGGCGCGGCCGCCGACGAGCGGCTCGCGTCGCTCGGGATCTCGCTGACGATGGGGGGAGAGCCGACGTTCAACTCGCGCGAGCACCCGGACGCGCCGGAGTGGAACACCGAGGCGCTCGGTCCGACGAAGCGGGAACAGGGCGAACGCCTCGCGGCCGAGCTGGCCGCGCGGCTCGCGCCCGGCGGTGTGACGATCCACCGGTACGGGAAGCTGTACCCGGGGGAGAGCCTGCCGCGCTGGGCGCTCGAGATCGTCGGGCGGCGCGACGGCGTGGCGCTCCGGAGCCCGGCCTCCGTCCCTTCGGGCGGCAGCGACCGCGCGCGCCGGTTCGCCGACGCCTTCGCGTCGCGCCTCGGTCTCGAGGCGTACCTGCTGCCCGCCTTCGAGGACCCGTGGAGGCATCTCCAGGACGAGGCGAGCCTGCCGGTGGACGTGGACCCGCACGCGGCCGACCTCCACGACCCGGAGGAGAGACGCCGCCTGGCGCGCGTCCTCGACCGGGGCCTCGGCGCGGAGGCCGGCTACGTCCTCCCGCTCGCCCGCGACGGGCACGGGTGGTCGAGCAGCCGCTGGAGCTTCCGGCGCGGCCGTCTCCACCTGATCCCGGGTGACAGCCCGATCGGCCTTCGCCTGCCGCTCCGCTCGCTGGGCCCGGGGTTCGCCCCGGAGCCGGCGGAGGCGCCGTGCGAGCCGCCC
>CAYLNK010000186.1:0-12985 GCA_964384675.1 uncultured Holophagales bacterium
CCGGGGCCGAGAGGAGCGCGCCGTCGGTGGCGTACGTGAAGCCGTGGTACGGGCAGCGGAGGTGTAGCGCGTCGAGGTGCCCGTTCTCGCCTTCGCACAGGAGAGCCCCCCGGTGCGTGCAGACGGCGTGCAGCGCGGCGATCCCGAGATCCGCCGCGCGCAGGACGACGAGGTGCTCGCCGCGGAGCGGCGCCCTCGCCCAGTCGCCGGGGCGAGGCAGGTCCGCCTCGTGCGCCACCGGCACCCACGACGACGCGAGGAACGCGCGCTCCTCGAGGTCGAGGACCGCGGGGTCCACGAACGCCGCCCGGGGGAGCGGCGTCGCCTCCCGGAACGGCTTCAGCACCCCGAGGAGGGCGTCGCGGCGGAGGGGAAGGGTCCCGGTCGCGGGCATGCGGTCGGAGCGTAGTCGAACCGCCGCCCCTCCGCGCGACGGCGCCCTCGTCGACCCCAAGCGCCGGAGAGGCCCTACTTCTTGGCGGCGGGCGGCGGGGGATCGGCGGAGGCGTGGTCGGAGGCGTACTTCCACGCTCCGTCCTTCTCCACCGCGATCGCGGACCAGGTCCCGATCTCCGTCGTCGGCGAGCCGCCGGCCTTCGGTACCGTCGTCACCTTCCACGCCCCCCAGCCGGTGGAGATCTTCCCGGCCGACCGGTACCGCGCGTCCATGACGGCGGCGTCGGTCACCTTCACGTCCTTCAGCCAGCCCTCGTAGGCTTCCAGGATCGCCTTCTTTCCCTTGATCGCGCCGGTGCCGGGAAGGACGAGCACCGCGTCGTCGGCGTACAGCGCGGCGCAGGCGGCGGCGTCGTTGGCCATCATCGCCTTCACCCAGGCGGCGTCGACGGTCTGGAGACCGTGCCTGGCCGCGGGCTCGGCGGCGCGAAGGGGCGCGGCGGCCACGGCCAGAGCGGCGACGCAGGTCAGGAGGGCTCCGAGAGGCTTTTCATACGACTCGCTCCTTCTTCACCGACGATGCGATGGATCGTAGCCGACCCCGTGCTCGACTCCAGGCGGCTCCCGCGGCGAGAGAGCGTCGGGCCGCGATAATGGCCCGGATCGCACGTCGGAGGCTCCTTGACCGCACCGTACCCGCATCTCCTCTCCCCCCTCGACCTCGGCTTCACCACGCTCCGGAACCGCGTCCTGATGGGCTCGATCCACACCGGTCTCGAGGACCGCGCCCGCGACTTCCCGCGCCTCGCCGCCTACTTCGCCGAGCGGTCCCGGGGCGGCGTCGGGCTGATGGTCACCGGCGGCTTCGCTCCGAACGTCGAGGGGTGGCTCTCCCCGTTCGGGGGCCGGCTCGCGTCGTCCCGCGCGGCCCGTCCGCACCGCCTCATCACCGACGCCGTCCATGCCGGCGGCGGGAAGATCGCGCTCCAGATCCTCCACGCGGGGCGCTACGGCTACTCGCCCCTCTGCGTGGCGCCGTCGGCCCTCAAGTCCCCGATCACGCCGTTCCGGCCGCGGGCTCTCTCCGCGGCCGGGATCGAACGGCAGATCCGCGCCTTCGTGCGCTGCGGCGTCCTGGCCCGCGAGGGGGGCTACGACGGCGTCGAGGTGATGGGCTCCGAGGGGTACTTCCTGAACGAGTTCCTCGTCACCCGCACCAACAAGCGCACCGACCGGTACGGCGGGAGCTACGAGAACCGGATGCGCCTGCCGATCGAGGTCGTCACGCGCCTGCGCGAGGCGGTGGGCCGCGACTTCATCATCGTCTACCGGCTGTCGATGCTCGACCTCGTGCCGTCCGGCAGCACCTGGCCCGAGGTGGTGCAGCTCGCCAGGGCCCTCGAGGCCGCGGGGGTGACGATCCTGAACACCGGGATCGGCTGGCACGAGGCGCGCGTCCCCACGATCGCCACCAGCGTGCCGCGCGCGGCGTTCACCTGGGTGACGAAGAAGCTGAAGGGCGAGGTGGGGATCCCGCTCTGCACCACGAACCGGATCAACACGCCGGAGGTGGCCGAGCAGGTCCTCGCCGACGGCTGCGCCGACATGATCTCGATGGCGCGCCCGTTCCTGGCCGACCCGGAGCTCGTGAAGAAGGCCGCGGAGGGGCGCGCCGACGAGATCAACACCTGCATCGCGTGCAACCAGGCGTGCCTCGACCACGTCTTCGCGCGGAAGGTCGCGTCCTGTCTCGTGAACCCCCGGGCGTGCCACGAGACCGAGCTGGTCCTCGCCGCAGCCCCGAAGCGGAAGCGCCTCGCGGTGGTCGGCGCGGGACCGGCGGGGCTCGCCTGCGCCACGGCGCTCGCCGAGCGCGGCCACCAGGTCGACCTCTTCGAGGCGGCCGCCGAGATCGGCGGGCAGTTCAACATGGCCAAGCGGATCCCTGGCAAGGAGGAGTTCGCCGAGACGCTCCGCTACTTCCGGAGGCGGCTCGAGCTGACCGGCGTGACGACCCGGCTCGGCACGCGCGCCACGGCGCAGGACCTGATCGCCGGGCGGTACGACGACGTCGTCCTCGCCACCGGCGTCGTCCCGCGCGACCCGCGGATCCCGGGACAGGAGCATCCGATGGTCCTCTCGTACGTCGACGTCCTTTCGCGCGGCAAGCCGGTCGGGCCGCGCGTGGTGGTCGTCGGCGCGGGGGGGATCGGCTTCGACGTCGCCGAGTTCCTGGTCCACGGGAACGGCCGCAGCGGACACGCCGAGAGCGATCCGCGGCGCTTCCTCGCGGAGTGGGGCGTCACCGACCCCGCCCTCGCGCCGGGCGGCCTCGCCAAGCCGGCCCCGGAGCCGCCGGCCCGCACGGTCACGCTCCTCCAGCGGAAGCCGACGCGCCCCGGAGCCGGTCTCGCGAAGACGACCGGCTGGATCCACCGCGCCGCGCTGAAGATGAAGAAGGTGGAGATGCTCGCCGGCGCGCACTACGAGGGGATCGACGACCGGGGGCTCACCGCGAGCTTCGGGAAGGAGAGGAAGGAGCGCCGTCTCTTCGAGGTGGACAACGTCGTCCTCTGCACCGGGCAGGAGCCGCTCCGCGAGCTCCTGGAGCCGCTCCGCGCCGCCGGCGTGAGGGTGCACCTGATCGGCGGCGCCGACGTGGCCGCGGAGCTGGACGCCAAGCGGGCGATCGACCAGGGGACGCGGCTCGCCGCTTCGCTCTGATCCGCATTCCGCTCGTGGTCGGGCGCCGCGGCCTGGGTCACGGGCCATGACCTCCAAGGGTGCTCTCGAAGCTCCCGGTTCCGGCGCGGACGAGCTCGTCACGCTCACGCTTCGCCAGCCCGGCCAGCGGGTGACCCTTCAGGCGATAGCAGTCTGCCCGGAGCGTGAGGAGGTCGAGGTCGAGCCTCACGTGCGGCTCCATCAGCGCGAGCGCCTCGAGGACTCGCGGGCCGCAGCCCTCGACGCGGCGGGCGACGTCGACGATGAGGCGCCGCCGCGTCGCCTCGATCCGGTGAAGCGCGAAGGGACGTGAAAGGGCGGTGAGGAGCGCCTCGACACGCGCCGGGCTCGGCGCCCACCTGGCGAGGCCCGCGGCGACGCCGACGGAGCGCCCCAGCAGGTCCGCATCGGCCCAGGGCCAGGCGCGCAGGCCGGAGAAGCCCCGGGCGAAGGCGTCCGCGGCCTGGTCGTTCTGGCCGACGGCCCTCCGGAAGATCCCCTCGACGAGGAGCGCCTCGACGGGGTCGTACCGGGCCAGGTCGGGGAGCAGCGAGAGGCAAGCCTCGTCCCCCGTCTGGGCGAAGCTCTCCGCGGCGATCAGCGTCTCCGGGTGCGACGTCGCGGTGAGGTCGAGCTGACGCCACAGGCGCGCGGCGTCGGCGAAGCGCCCCCGGCGATAGGCGGAGACGACCCGCGAGAGATCGGGGTCTTCCTGCGGATCGGTCCCGGCGATCAGGCGCGACGTGGTGCGGTACCGGCGCACCAGGGCGGGATCGAAGGTGCCCTGGAACGAACCGTCCCGCATGGAGAGACGCGCCGCCACGGCGCGGATCTCCGCCACCGACTGCCCGCTCGCGCGGCCGATGCTCCGCGCCACGCCGAACTCCACGGTGTTCCGATCGTCGGTGTTGACCGCCGCCATGGTGTTGTCCGCGACGTGGCTCGCGAAGGCGCCGTCCGCGACGAGGTGCGCCAGGAACCCTTCCGCCGAATCGACGCCCCAGGCGACGTTCAGGGCGGTCCGATACGGCTCCTCGGCGACCCGCGCCCTCACCCGCTCCACGTCGACGGGCAGCGGCGCGGGCGAGGCGACCAGGACCATGTCCTTCTCCAGCGTCTGCCAGACGGAGACGTGCGGGAAGACGCCCCGGAGGGTCCGGAGGATCGTCTGCACGGCCAGCCCGTCGATCTCGTACGCCTGGACCCACTGCAGGAAAACGCCGCCCTCGGCGAGCCGCGCCGCGGCGGCCTGGTAGAGCTCCCGGGTGAAGAGGCTCGCGATCCCGGCCCGGAACGGGTTGGACGGCTCGGAGAAGATCACGTCGTACCGGTTGCCGGTCACGAGGAGCATCTCCCGCGCGTCGCCGTAGAAGACCTTCACGCTGGGCTGGGTGAGGACGTCCTGGTTGGCGGGCGCGCAGAGCGCCGCGACGTCGCGGATCGCCGGCTCGATCTCGGCCACGTCCACGCGTTCCATGCCGGGCACCTTCCCCAGCCACCCCGCGGTGCTCCCGGTGCCCAGGCCGATCACCAGGCTCCGCCTGGGTCGCGGATGCAGGATCGCGCCGATCAGCCCGCCCATCACCTGGGTCGGGGCGTCCGCCACCGCGTTCCCGTCGGACTTGCCGTTCACGAGGAACGCGTAGCCGTCGATCCCGTTGACGGCGATGCTGCTCTCGACCCCCTCCCACTCCGCGACGATCGCGCCACGCTGCTCGATCGCCCAGTCCTTCATCTCGTTCCGGGACTTGCCCACCAGGGAGACGCGGCCGGCGCCGATCGGCGAATGGCGCCAGACGGCCGTCGGTCCCGTCGCCTGGACGAGGAGGAGCGCCGCCGTCGCCGCGGCGGCCGGACCGAGCCACACCGGACGCGAAAGGACGGCGGCCGCGGCGGCGAGGGCCACCATCAGCCACGCCGCGAGCTTCCAGCAGCCCGGCGCGGTGAGGAGCGGCATGAGCCCGAAGCCGCCGGCGAGCGAGCCCGCGATCGCGCCGAGCGTGTTGAAGGCGCAGACGCGGCCGACGTCCCGGCCCGCGTTCGCGCTCCCCGATCCCGACAGGGCGATCAGGGCCGGGAGCTGGAACCCCGAGACGATCGCCGCCGGGAGCACGACGACACCGCAGACGATCGACCAGCCGATCACGCTCCCCGCGAAGCCGAGCGTGTCGAGCGAGCGCAGGAGGGCGCTGAAGATGGAGAGGCGATCCCCCAGCGCGAACGGCGCCACGATCGCCAGGGCCTGAAGGCCGCACGTCGAGGAAAAGAGACCGAGCGAGCCGGGACGGTCTCCGGGCAGCATCCCGTAGAAGAGCCCTCCGAGGCCGATGCCGAGGAGCGCGGTCGCGAGGATGAGCCCGAACGTGAACGTCGAGCCCCCGAGGATCGGCGCCAGCATCCGGTACCAGACGAGCTCCAGGAGGAGGAACGAGAAGCCGGCCACCGCGGCCGCCGTGAGCGTGAAGAGGCCGCGCGGGTCACGCTCGGCCGCGGGCTTCCCTTGCTCTCCGCCGCGTTCGGCCCGCCCGGGGACGCCGCTCTCGCCCGGGTCGGGGGCGGCCTCGAAGCCGGAGAGCCGGGAGAGCGCCAGGGCCGCGACCGCGACGAGGACGTTCAGCAGCACGGCGAGGAGCAGCGTCCGCCGGTTCCCGAGCTCCTCGAGCGCGAAGAACGTCGAGCCCACGGTACCCACGACCGCTCCGAGGGTATTGACGCCGTACAGCGTGGCGACGGCTCGTCGCCTGACGTCCTCGCGGACCAGGACCGCCCGCGCCGCAGCCGGGAGCGTTCCGCCCATCAGGAACGTCGGCACGCCGAGCATCACCGTCGTGAGGACGAGGCGCAGGAGCGTGGCTCCGACGACGCCGAGAGCGGGCGAGCCGCCGCTCGCGAAGTAGACCGTCTCGACGACCCTCACGATCGGCACCGTGAGAAGCGCCGCCGCCGCGATCGCTCCTTCGAGCTTCGCGTAGAGGAGCAACGGGTTGGCGTGGCGGTCGACGAGGTGCCCGAGCTTCAGGCCGCCCAGGCCCAGCCCCCCCATGAAGATGCCGATCACCGCTGCCGCGGCGGGCGTCGACGCCCCGAAGACGTTCCGGAGCTCGCGCAGCCAGACGGTCTGGTAGACGAGCGACGCGACCCCGGAGCCGAAGAGGAGCAGCGCCATGGGCGTGATGCGGTCCCGACGGGAGGTGGGGGCGGGGACGAGCTCCGGCCGCTTGCGCTTCAAGGGCCGCAGGATGGCTCAGCGCACCCTCTCGGGTCTATCCTGAAGGCACCGCGTGCGGCCCGAGCGCCCTCGCGGTGCCTGCCGATCAGGTCCTGCGTGCCGCCCGCTTCCTCCCCTTCGCCGGCGCCGCGGCCGGCTTCGCGGCGACCACCTCTCCCTTCGTCTGGTCTCCGATGATTCCCTTGGCCGGACAGATCGAGAAGACCGGACACTTCTTGCAGCCGACGGCGATGGCGACGGGACAGAGAGTCATGGTGGCGTCCTTTCGCGCGCGGCCGGCGGGCCGCCGCGCCGCGGTCGAGGTTACACCGCGGCGCTCGCGCGCCCGTCGCGCCCAGCAAGAGCCGGAGCGCCCCGCGAGGGGCGCGCCGTGAGGTCCCTTTCGCGCCGCGATCTCAGAGATCGCCGGCGGCGACGTGGATGCCGCCCACGAACGCCCGCCCGAACGCCTCCGCCGCGGCCGGGTTCTCGGCGGTGATGATGTGGCCGTCCACGATCACGTCGTCACCCGACGTCGTCGGATCGCCTACGGCGGCCGAGAGGGGCATCACACCGCCGTTCTGCTCGACGTGCCACCGGTCCGCGATCGTGGCGTCGGCGTACGTCGCGTTGCCGAGCGTGAAGCCGGGGCCGCCGCCGGCCCACGCCGCCACCTTCCGGCCCCGGAGCGGGCTGACGCCGTCGACGCGGGCCCAGGCCAGCACGGTGACGCCGTGGCAGATCCCGGCGACCGGCTTCTTCAGGGCGAGGAGCGCGCCGATGAGGCGGTTGACCGACTCGGTGACGAGCGGATCGGGGCGATAGAGCGCGTTCGCGTAGGTACCGGAAAAGGCGTACTGGTACGCCGACGCGCCCCAGCCGCCCACGAAGACGATCCCGGCCACGCGCGCCGGCTCGACGGCCCAGATCGGCAGGTCGGGCTGGACCGCGTCCGCGGTGCTGCCGCCCCACGGGATCGCGGGCGCCAGGCTCGGCGCGGCGACCCGCACCTCGAGCCCCTGCCGCTCGAGGGAGGCCCGGACCGCGCGGTACTCCTCGAGCGAGAAGTTCGTGCCGGAAAGGACCAGGACGCCGGGTCCCGACTTGACGAGCTTCGACTCGGCGGCGGCCACGGACGGGGTCGAGAGCGACGCCACCGCGAGGCTCGCCGCGGCGAGGGTGAGGCCGAGGCGCGAGGTGTGTGTCGTCTGCGTGCTGCGGGTCGGGTTCATCGTCTTCTCCTTCGGCCCCCGTGCCGGGGCGCCGTCACCCTCTGAATCGGAATCGGCGAGCGAGGGACGACACGCCCGGCGCGAAGGCGTGATCGTCGTCACGGCCCGTTCCGCGGGCTGGCGTCCGGCGCCGCGCCGGTGGCGCGTTTCGCCACCACATTGGCGCGTTCCGCCAATGACCCGTCCCGCCCGGCGGCCTAGCTTCTCCCCCGTCGGGAGGACCAGACATGACGACCACGACCGAAACCCTGAAGACCGAAGCCGCGCCCGCCACGAAGACCTTCGAGACCCGCGCCTGGGCGGCCGCGAGCGCGACGTCGCCCCTCGCGCCGGCGACCATCCGCCGCCGCGTCCCCGGCCCCCGCGACGTCGAGATCGACATCCTCTACTGCGGCATCTGTCACTCCGACCTCCACCAGGTGCGGGACGAGTGGAAGCACGCGATGCCCACCGTCTATCCGTGCGTCCCGGGCCACGAGATCGTGGGCCGCGTCGCCCGCGCCGGCTCCGGCGTCCGGAAGGTGAAGGAGGGGGACCTCGTCGCCGTCGGCTGCCTGGTCGAATCGTGCCGGAGCTGCGACGCCTGCCTCTCCGGCCAGGAGCAGTTCTGCTCCGGCCCGGCGACCTTCACCTACAACGCACCCGACGCCCACCTCGGGGGCGTGACCTACGGCGGCTACTCCAGCCGCGTCGTCGTGGACGAGGCGTTCACGCTCCGCGTCCCCGCCTCGCTCGACCCCGCGGGGGCCGCGCCGCTCGTCTGCGCCGGCATCACCACCTACTCGCCGCTTCGCCACTGGAACGTCCGCGCCGGCCAGAAGGTGGGCGTCGTCGGGCTGGGCGGGCTCGGCCACATGGCGGTGAAGCTCGCGAAGGCGTTCGGCGCGCGCGTCGTCGTCCTCACCACGTCCGCGTCCAAGGCCGCCGACGCCGCGCGCCTCGGCGCCGACGACGTCGTCCTCACCCGGAACGCCGCGGACATGCAGAAGCACGCCGGCAGCTTCGACTTCCTCCTCGACACCGTCTCCGCCTCGCACGACGTCAACGCCCTCCTCGACCTCCTCAAGCGCGACGGCACGCTCACGCTCGTGGGTGCGCCCGAGACGCCCCTCCCGGTCAGCGCCTTCGGCCTCCTCTTCGGACGGCGGCGGATCGCCGGCTCCCTGATCGGCGGCCTTCGCGAGACGCAGGAGATGCTCGACTTCTGCGGCGAGCACGGCATCACCGCCGACGTCGAGCTGATCCCGGTGACGAAGGTGAACGAGGCGTACGAGCGCCTCCTCGCCGGCGACGTCAAGTACCGCTTCGTCCTCGACATGGCGACGCTCGGGTAGGCGATATCCTGGACCGGCCGCCATGTCGCACCTCTTCCGCGTCTCCTCCGTCCTTTCGAGGAAGCTCGAGGAGATCGGCGTCTCGCCGGCGCTGGTGCTCGGCACGGCGGGCCTCCCGGCCGATCTCTTCGCGCGGGAGAAGATCCTGGTGTCGACGGAGGAGCTGTTCGCCCTCTATCGCGCTCTTTCCGAGGCGAGCGGCGATCCGGCCGTCGGGCTGAGGCTCGGCACGGAGGACCGGGTCGAGCGGTACGACCCGATCACGCTCGCCGCGGTGTCGGCCCGCTCTCTCCGCGATGCGCTGGGCCGCCTGGCGCGCTACAAGCAGCTCACCTGCCCCGAGGCGATCGACCTCGAGGAGACGGGGGGCGAGTGCCGCGTGCAGTTCCGCTGGCTCCTCGCCGAGGAGACCGAGCCGCCGGTGCTGATCGACGTCTGCTTCGCCGCGGTGGCGCGCCTCGCTCACCGCGGCTCCGGCGGCGGGATCGCGCCGCGCCGCCTCGAGCTCCGCGGGACCTCCCGCAAGCGCGGCGCCTACGAGGCTCACTTCGGCTGCCCGGTCCGCTTCGGCGCGCGGAAGAACACGCTCGTCTTCGGCGGCGCCGACCTCGATCGCCCCTTCGTCACGCACAACGCCGACCTCTTCGCCGCCGTCGCGCCGCAGCTCGAGGCCGAGCTGGCCGCGGCGCGCGGCGCCAAGGCCATCGGCGATCAGGTGAAGGGCGTCCTGAAACGCCTGCTCGCCGGCCGGCGCCCCGGGATCGAGGACGTGGCCAAGGAGCTCCGCACCAGCTCCCGCACGCTCCAGCGCCGGCTCACCGAGGCGGGGGCGACGTTCCAGCAGCTCACCCAGGAGGCGCGCCGCGAGCTGGCGCGGCACTATCTCCTCCATTCCACGCTCGAGCTGAACCAGACCGCCTACCTCCTCGGCTACGAGGACGCGCACTCGTTCTTCCGGGCGTTCAACGAATGGGAAGGGACGTCGCCCGGCGCGTGGCGCGCCCGTCACGCGCGGGCCGTGCCGGAGCCCGTGCCCGTTCCGGCGGTCTGAGCCGGCGCACGACAGGAGACACGATGAAGACACGCACACTCGGCAGGAGCGGGCTCGACGTTTCCGCGCTGGGGCTCGGCTGCATGGGGATGAGCTTCGGCTTCGGCCCCGCCTCGGATCGCACCGAGATGATCGGGCTTCTCCGCAAGGCGGTGGAGCGGGGCGTCACCTTCTTCGACACCGCCGAGGTGTACGGCCCGTTCGTCAACGAGGAGCTGGTGGGCGAGGCGCTCGAGCCGCTCCGCGAGCACGTCGTCCTCGCCACCAAGTTCGGCTTCAAGGGGGCGCCGAGCGGCGCGCGCTGGGCCGGTCTCGACAGCCGTCCGGCGCACATCCGCGAGGTCGCCGAGGCGTCGCTGAAGCGCCTGCGCACCGACCGCCTCGACCTCTTCTACCAGCACCGCGTGGACCCCGACGTGCCGATCGAGGACGTCGCCGGCGCCGTGAAGGACCTGATCCGCGAGGGGAAGGTGCGGCACTTCGGCCTCTCCGAGGCGGGCGTGAGGACGATCCGGCGCGCGCACGCGGTCCAGCCCGTCGCCGCGCTCCAGAGCGAGTACTCGCTCTGGTGGCGCGAGCCCGAGACCGAGATCCTGCCCGCGCTCGAGGAGCTGGGCATCGGCTTCGTCCCCTTCAGCCCCCTCGGCCGCGGCTTCCTCTCCGGCAAGGTCGACGCGACGTCGACCTTCGAGCCGGGCGACACACGCGCGGTCCTCCCCCGCTTCGCGGCCGACGCGCTGAAGGCGAACCTCGCCTTCGTGGACTGGCTGAAGGGCCTCGCCGCGAGGAAGGGGGCGACGCCCGCTCAGGTCGCGCTCGCCTGGCTCCTCGCGCGAAAGCCGTGGATCGTGCCGATCCCCGGCACGCGCAAGCTCGAGCGCCTCGACGAGAACCTCGGCGCGGTCGACCTCGAGCTGACGGCGGCCGAGCTGGCCGAGATCGACGGGGCCGCGGCGCGGATCGCGATCCAGGGGGAACGGTACCCGGAGTCGATGCAGAAGATGGTCGATCGCTGAGGGAGCTTCGGGGAGCACTGGCGGCGGCTCCGTTCCGCCGGCCCCGGAGGCGGTGCCGGATCTCAGGGCGGCGCTCGAGGACGGCGCGTCCCGTTCAATGGCCTGCCCGAGCGGATTCGAACCGCTGACCCTCGGCTTAGAAGGCCGATGCTCTATCCAGCTGAGCTACGGGCAGGAGCGGACCGCAGGCCGACGACTCTAGCAGGGAGCGGGCCGCGAGTCAGGAAGCCGTGCGCGGGGAGCGCTTCAGCTTCCGCCGAAGCGCCGCCGGGACGGCGGCGGGCAGGCGCTGCGGAGAGTCGCGTCGCGCGGGCGCGTTCGCGAGCAGCCACGTCCTCATCTCCACCGCGTCCCGGAACCAGGCATCGGCCCCGGCGAGCCTGCCGATCTCCGCGTCTCGCCGGCAGGCCAGGCCCCCCACGACGACCTTGACCTCGGGGAGGGTGCGCCGGATCTCGGCGGCCGCGTTCGCGCACTCGGCCACGTGGGCCGGCAGGGCGATCGAGAGCCCGACGGCCGCGGGCTGTCGCTGGGTGAGGAACCGGAGGATCTCGGAGCGGGGCACGTTCGCCCCCAGGAGGTCCGTGTCCCAGCCGCACGTCCGCGCCACGAGCGCGGCGATCGCCGCTCCCAGCTCGTGGAACTCGCCGACCAGGCACGCCAGCACGAGGCGTGGCGCGCCCGGCGACGGGGCCGGCATCGAGGCGGTGTGGCGGGTGACCGCCCTGTAGACGAGCGCGGTCGCGAGATGCTCCTCGGCGACGGAGACCTCCCCGCGCGCCCACATCTCCCCGACCTCGTCGAGCGCCGGCCCGATCACGTCCCGGGACACCGTCGCGAGGTCGGCGCCTCGTTCCGCGGCCTGCGAGAGCGCGTGCTCGACGCCCCGCTCGTCGCCGGCCAGCAACGACACCAGGAGCGGACCGACGAGGTCCGTCGTCGCCGGGGCGGGGCGCTGCGCGGTGCGGGTCATGGGTCTCTTCGTCGACTCTACGCCGGAGCCGCTGGCGCAGATTCCGGCTACCCCTTGATCGCGACGTGGGTGCCGCCCCAGATGTCCAGCACGGCGCCCGAGATCGTCGCGGCGGCCGGCGAGGCCAGGAAGAGCGCGGCGTCGGCCACGTCCTCGGCGAACAGCTTCTCCTTGAGCGGGTAGCGGTGGACCGGCGCCTCGCTCTCGCGGGTCCTGTTCTCCGTCGACCCCGGGCAGACCGCGTTCACCGTGATGCCCGCCTCGCGCAGCTCGCGAGCCAGCGCCTTGGTGAGGCCGATCAGCCCGAACTTCGCGGCGCAGTGCGCCACGACGTTGGCGTCGCCGACCGTCCCGTGGATGGACGAGACGTTGACGACGCGCCCGCGCCCCGCCCGGGTGAGCGCCGGGAGCGCGGCGTGGATCAGCAGGTAGCTGGACTTCAGGTTCGTGTCGAGGATCTGGTCCCACTCCCCCTCGTCCAGGTTGCCGAGCGCCTTCCAGACGAAGACGCCGGCGTTGTTGACGACGACGTCGACCCGGCCCGTCTCGGCGACGGCCCGCTCCACGAGCGCGTCCACCGAGGCCCGCGAGGTCACGTCCGTGGGGACGCCGATCGCCCGGCCTCCCTGCGCGGCCACCTCTGCCGCGGTCTGCTCCACCTGGGCGGCCGTGCGCGACGCGAGCACGACTGTGGCGCCGGCCCTGGCGTAGCGGAGCGCGATGGCGCGGCCGATGCCGCGTCCCGCCCCGGTGATGATCGCCGTCTCGCCGGCGAGCGGCTGGTCCGTCTGCGTCATCGTTCCCCTCCCCGGCTCTCTCCCCGTTCGGTCCCGGCCCGTTGGACGGCCGCGGCGAGCTCCCGGGCCGATTCGCCTCGCCGGAGGCGTTCCCCGGGCTCCTCGCGCCGCCGGTACGTCAGCCCGGTGGCGACCTCTCCGTTCTCACCCGGCAGCGGCACGGCGACGACCTCGCGGACGACCTCGACGACGTAGAGGCGCCGCGCCGGATCCGCCGCGAGCGGCCTGGCGTTCCGGCGCCGGCGCACCACGCG
>CAYLNK010000187.1:0-12982 GCA_964384675.1 uncultured Holophagales bacterium
CCAGGGCGAGAGCCGGAGCGGCGGGCCGAAGGGCGCCCGCCACGGCGAGGGCGATCGCGCGAGCGGTCCCCGCGCACGCCGGGCGCACCCCGCGGCGTGTCAGACCACGGCTTCGGATCGGCATCGTCCGGGGAGTGTAGGGCCGTCTTCCCTAGGGTGTCGTCCCGGGAGCGGGACCCGGCGTCCCGCTCCCGCGCGCGTCACGGCGATCATGGAGAAGGCGTCTCCCGGCCGCCCTGGTCAGCGCACCGCTCGACCCGATGGCACGCCTCTCGCAGCTCCGCGCCGGAGCTACGAGATGATCAAGCACGCGATCCGGTCTCTCCTGAAGGCCCCGGGGTTCCTGGCCGTCGCGGTGGCCATCCTCGCCCTGGGAATCGGGGCGGCGACCTCCATCTTCGGCCTCCTGGACCACCTGGCGTTCCGCCCGCTTCCCTTCCGGGAGCCTGGCAGGCTGGTCGCCGTCTGGCGGGCGGTGGAAGGGCAGTTCCAGGAGGGGCAGTTCCTCGGTCCGGACTTCGAGGAGGTCGAGGCCGGGTCCCGGTCTTTCGAGTCGCTCGCGATGGCGTGCCCCTCTTCCGCCGTCCTCGAAGGCCCGGAAGGGCCGACGACCCTGACGGGCGTGAGGATGACGCGGCGGTTCCTCGAGACGCTCGGTGTCGCCCCGATCCTGGGGCGAGCCGCCTTCACCCGGGACGAGGACCGGTATGGCGGCCCGTCCGCGGTGATCCTCACGTTCGAGACGTGGCGCCTCCTTTTCTCGGAAGATCCCGGCGTCGTCGGAAAGGCATTCACCGTCGACGGGAAGAGCGCCCGCGTCGTGGGCGTGCTGCCCCGCGGGTTCCAGATGCCGACCCTCCGCCTCCGCGGGGCCGACGTCTTCGTCCCGCTCGCGTTGACCCCCGGCGAGCGCGAGGAACGAGGGGCCAACTTCGAGGTCGTGGGACGTCTCGCGATGGGAGTCACCCGGGACCAGTCCGGTGCCGAGCTGCGCGCTCTGGCCGGCAGCCTGGGCTGGGGCAAGGTCAGCCTGCGCGTCGACGCCCTGTCGGAGGGTCTCCGTCGTCCTTACTTGCCGATGCTCTCGCTCGTCTCCATGGCCGTCGCCCTCCTCGTCCTGATCGCCTGCGCCAACGTCTCGAGCCTGCTGCTGACCCGGGGCAGCGCCCGGACGACGGAGTTCGCCCTCCGTGCCGCGCTGGGGGCCCAGCCCCGGGTCCTCGTGAAGCAGGTGATGACGGAGAGCGCGCTGATCGGTGGCGGAGGGCTGCTCGCCGGCGTCGCGCTCTCCCTCGCCTTCTCGAAGCTCCTCGCGACCTACCTGGGTCTCTCCGCCGCGCCACCGCTCAATCCGGTGGTCCTCGGCCTGTCCGCCCTGGCGACCGCCGCGGCGACGCTCCTCTCCGGGGCCGCCCCCGCGTGGCACGCCTCCCGATTCCACCCGGCCTCGGCCCTGAAGGAGGGACCGGGCCGCTCCAGCCGGAGCGCGTTTCGCGCCAGCCTCGTCGCCACCGAGGTCGCGCTCGCGCTGTGCCTCCTCATCGGCGCCGGCCTCCTCGGCCGAAGCCTCCAGGCCCAGCTCCGCGCCGACCCGGGGTTCGACGCGGGGAGCACGCTCGTCGGGTCACTCTCACTTCCGACGGCGCTCTTCACGAGCCCGGAGTCCCGCCTCGCCTTCGCGCGGCAGCTCGAGGAAAGGCTGAAGGGCCTGCCGGACACGGACGCCGCCGGGCTCGCGCTGCCGATTCCCCTGGTGAACGCCGGTGGATGGGGAGAGGTGCGGGACGAAGCGACGGGCCGCACGGTCAAGGCCTGGCGACACTTCGTCTCCCCCGGAGCCCCGGCGGCGCTGGGCCTCCGGCTCCAGACCGGCCGCGCCCTCCGCGCGGGCGAGACGCAGGCTTGCCTGGTGAGCCGTCCTTTGGCCGAGGCCCTCTGGCCCGATGAGGATCCCCTCGGGCGGAGACTCGAGAAGACCTGGACCGTGGTGGGCGTCGTGGAGGGAACCCGCGAGCACAGCCTCCGCGAGCCGCTCCGTGCTCAGTACTTCATCCCTCTCGAGGGGGACCTTCCGTTCCTGGGCTTCCTCCTCCGCACGCGCGGGGACCCGTCCTCCCGCCAGGCCGCGGTCCGTTCGATCCTGCGGGAGATCTCGCCCCGGCTCTCCGCGGACGGGATGACGTCCCTCGCCGTGGCGGTCCGGCGGAATGCCGACCACGCGGAGCGGTCGGCCGGCCTCCTCGCGGCGTTCGCCTTCACCGCGCTCCTCCTGACGGCGCTGGGCGTCTACGGCGCGACGAGCTTCCTCGTGGTGCAGCGCACCCGCGAGATCGGCGTCCGCATGGCGCTCGGCGCCACCGTCGCGCGCGTCCTCGGCCTCGTCCTGGGCCACGGGATGCGGGTCACCGCGGCCGGCGCCATCTGCGGCCTCGGGGCGGCAGCCGGACTGACGCGCCTCCTGCGCTCCCAGCTCGAAGGGGTGGGACCGCTGGATCCTCCCACCTATGCCCTCGCGACCCTCGTCCTGTGCGTCGTCTCGCTGGTCGCCTCGACACTTCCGGCTCTGCGCGCCGCGCGGGTCGACCCCGTAGCGGCGCTGCGCTCGGAATGAGCGGGCCCTTGGCCGAGGCCCGAAGGACCCTCACTCCACCCGGAGCATCTCCGTCGGGCTGATTCGCGCCGCCCTCCGCGCGGGGAGGTAGCAGGCGAGGAGGGCGATTGCGACCAGCACGAGGCTGGCGCCGAGCACGACCGGGACGGTGTCGATCCGCATGCCGGGGAACCCGGCCGCGATCAGCCGGGAGATCCCGACGGCGCCGAGCAGGCCGAGGCCGGATCCCACGAACGCGAGCCTCGCCCCGGAGCCGAGCACGAGACGGGTGATGTCCCGGACCTGCGCCCCCAGGGCCATGCGGATTCCGAACTCGCCCGTGCGCTGGGCCATCGTGCGGGCGATCACGCCGTAGACGCCGAGGGAAGCGAGGCCGAGGCCGAGCACGGCGAAGGCCGAGAGCATGCTGGAGAGGACGCCCAATTGGTAGTTGGCCCGGGCGATCCGGGCGTCGGCCGGCTGCAGCTTGCGTACCGGCAGGTCCGGATCGAGCGCCGTCATGGCGGTGCGGATCCCCTCGACGAGGCTGGACGGCGTGGCGCCGGCGGCCCGCACGCCGATCTCGGCGAAGTGCCGCGGCTCCTGGGCCATCGGCTGGTAGAGCTGGTACGTCGCCGCGGCCCGGTCCGGGTAGACGGACTGGACGTCGGCCACCACGCCGACGATCTCTCCCCACTCCGGGGCGCCGCCGTCGACGCGGCCGAGACGGCGGCCGATCGGATCGTCGTCGCCGAAGAGGCCCCGGGCCATGGCCTGGTTGATGACGAAGACCCGGGGGGACGCGAGCGTGTCCCCGTCGCCGAAGGCGCGTCCCCTCAGCAGGCGGGTGCCGACGGTCTCGAAGTAACGCGGCGTGACGCCGTTGATGAGGGCGGCGGGCTCGTGCCCGGGCTCGGGTCTCGGAAGGCCCGCGACGACGTACCGGCGCGGATCGGCCAGGCCGAAGAACGGCAGCCGGTACGACAGGCTGACGGACTCGACTCCGGGCAGCGCCGCCAGCCGGTCCAGGGTGAGCCGCTGGAACGCCGTGATCTCCCCGGCGCCCGGATACTTGGCCGCGGGGAGGAGCATGGAGCCGGCGACGAGCCTGTCGGACTCCCAGCCGTGCCGGCGGGTGTTCAGGTCGCGGAGGCCGCGGGCGAACAGGGCGCCGCCCGAAAGGAGGATCATGGCCAGCGCGAACTGGCCAACGACCAGCGCCTTGCGAAAGCTCTGGTGACCGCGGCCCTCGGTCGTGCCGCGCGCGCCGCTCTTCAGCGTCCCGTTCAGGTCGAGCCGCATGGCGAAGAGCGCCGGCGCGAGGCCGAACGCGACGACGGTGACGAGCGAGGCGGCGAGCGCCCAGCCGAGCACCCGCCAGTCGAGCGCGACCAGGACGGACTCGCCGTTGTCGCCGGTCGACCGGACCGCGAGCCAATCGGCGACCCAGCGCGCGACGAAGATGGCAAAGGCCCCGCCCGACAGGGCGAGGAGCATCGACTCGGTGACGAGGGGGCGCAGCAGCCTCGCGCGCGAGGCGCCGAGCGCGGAGCGGACGGCCAGCTCGCGGGCCCGGGCCATCGTGCGGGCCAGGAGCAGATTGGCGAGGTTCGAGCAGGCGATGAGGAGCACGAAGCCGGAGAGGCCGATGAGCATCCCGAGCGAGACCGGCCCGTCCTCGTCCATGACCGCCTTGTCGATCGGAATGGTCCGCCAGCCGCTCTCGGTGTTGGCGGCCGGAAACTCCTTCGCCAGGTGCCGGCCGAAGCCGGCGATCACACCCTCCGCCTGCGCACGGGTCAGCGGGCTCGAACGCCGCCCGACGAGACGGAGCCAGGTGGAGCCGCGGTCGGCGGCCTCCCTCGCGTCGAGACCGAGCGGCCGGAAGAGATCGACCCAGCCCAGGTGGCGCCAGTCGTTGAACGTCGCGGGCAGGACCCCGACGATCTCGTGGACCTCGCCGTCGACGCGGACCGCGCGACCGACGACCCGCGGGTCGCCGCCGAAGCGGTTTCGCCAGTACCGGTCGCTGATCACCAGGACGCGGTGGTTCCCGATCCGGTCCTCGTCGGGCTGGAACGTCCGTCCGAGCTGGGGCCGGGCGCCGAGGACGGCGAAGAGGTTCCAGGAGACCCGGAGGCCGGCCGGGATCTCCGCGGGGTGGCCGGGCTCGGAGAGGCTCATCGCGGCGTCGCCGTAGGCGGCGATCTCGCCATAGGCCTTCAGCCCGGCCTTCGCGTCGAGGAAGTCGGCTGCCGAGATGCCGCCCCGGGTGTCCCGGGCCGTGGTGCGATAGATACGGTCCAGCCGCTCGCCGTCGGAATACGGCAACGGCCGAAGCAGGACCTCGTTGAGCACGCCGAACATCGACGTGTTGGCGCCGATGCCGAGCCCGAGCGTCACGATCGCGATGAGGGTGAAGTCGGGCGTGCGGCAGAGCGACCTCGCGGCGAGGCGGACGTCGCGGAGGAGGGCGAAGATCCCGTCGAGGCGAAGGCCTCGTCGACCGGAGGCGTCGTTCATGTTCTCTCGGCTCCGCGGCCAGGAGATGCAGGCCTCGGGCCAGGTCGGCCCCCGACCGGATCCCGCGGCCTGACCCGGGACGGGAGGTCAGAAGGGACCTCTCGCGTCCGCTCGCGGCACGGGCCATCCCAGGAGCGGACGGAGACGCCGGGCGGGCGCCGCGACGATCCGGGTGTAGCATTTTCGGGGTGACGCCGATGAGCCACAGTCACGAGAAGGGCTTCATGTGCCGGATCCTGGACTGCCCGGACCGGGTACCCGAGTGCACGCACGAGGACGGCCGGTTCATCAGCCAGGAGAGCTTCGTCGGCCTCGAGGCCGGTACCGAGACGCCGATGGACGGGACCGTCGTCCGCTGCCCCCACTGCGATCGCAACGGGGTCGTCCGGCGGGTCGACGAGTCCGGCGTCATCGTCGTCCACGTGCAGACCACCGAGGTCCATCCGGACGGCGCTCGATCGGACCCCGACGAGTTCTGCCGGATCGCGGCCCAGACTTAGCCCTCCAGCTGCGCGCGGCCGCCCGTCGCGCCGGTCCGGCTCCCGTCCATCTCCCCGCCCGCCGAGGAGGCCCTCAGAAGATCGGCCTCCAGCGGGCCGCGAGAAGGCCCGTGGCCGCCGCGAGGTCGAGGTCGGCGAGGAGCAGCCCCTCCTGCCCGTACGGCTGGTGGACGAGGAGAGTGCCGTCGGGCCGGACCACGGCCGACGTCGTCGGGGAGCCGGCGCTCGCGTGGTTCACGGTCGCGAAAAAGCAGGTGTTCTCCGCCGCGCGACAGAGGGCCGCCTTCTCGTGGAACGTGTTCGACGGATCGGCGAACGTGGCGGGGACGTACCCGCCGGGCTCGGCCTCGTGGAAGTGGGGATGGAGCACGACCTGCGCCCCGTGCCGGACGGCCCAGCGGACCGTCTCCGGGTAACGCCACCCCTCGTGGCAGATGGCGATGCCGAACGTCAACGGACCCGTCCGGAACACCCGCCGCCCCGAGCCCGGCGAGTAGAGGCCGTCCTCGGAAGGGTCGAGCTGGACCTTGTCCTGGAAGCCGGCGATCGATCCGTCCGGGTCGACGACCAGCGCGGATGCCAGCAGGGCGCCGTCGACGACGCGCTCGGTGCCCAGGACGACGGCGATGCTCCCCCTCCCCGCCGCCGCGGCGACGGCGGCCCAGGCGCGCTCGAGGAACGCCGGGTCGGGAGGCGGCACGCCTTTCCCCGGCGCCCGGTATCCGGGCACGTAGCACTCCGGGAAGCAGACGAGACCGGCTCCTTCGACGGACGCCCGGGCGATGGCCTGCTCGGACAGCGTGACCGACTCGTCGGGGGTCGCCGGGAACCGGAGGTTGGCGAGGGCGATGCGGAACGTACTCACGGGACGAGCCTATACACTCTCCCCCGATCGTGCTGCTCCCCGGCACCCGCCTCGGCCCCTACGAAGTCCTCTCCCCCATCGGGTCCGGCGGGATGGGGGAGGTGTACCTGGCCCAGGACTCCCGGCTGGACCGCAAGGTCGCCGTGAAGATCCTCCCGCCCGCCTTCGCGGCCGACCGGGACCGGATGAGCCGTTTCCTGCGCGAGGCGAAGTCCGTTTCGGCCCTCAATCACCCGAGCATCCTGACGATCCACGACGTCGGCGAGAGCGGGGGGCACCACTACATCGCCACGGAGTTCATCGCGGGCGAGACGCTCCGCGCCCTCATCGCCCGGGGCCCGCTGGCCGTCGGATCCGTCGTGGAGATCGCGGTCCAGGCCGCGGCCGCGCTGAACGCCGCGCACGCGGCCGGCATCGTCCACCGGGACATCAAGCCCGAGAACGTGATGGTCCGCGCCGACGGCCTCGTGAAGGTGCTCGACTTCGGGCTCTCCAAGTCGAACGACGCGCGCGGGGTCGACCCCGATGGCGAGACCCACGCCACCGCTCGCACCCAGCCCGGGGCCGTCATGGGCACCGTGTCCTACATGTCGCCCGAGCAGGCCCGCGGCAAGCCGGTCGACCCGCGCACCGACATCTGGAGCCTCGGCGTGGTGATCTACGAGATGCTGACCGGCCGGCAGCCGTTCACGGGCGAGTCGTCGACGGACAAGCTCGTGAACATCCTCCACGTCGAGCCCGACCTGCTCGCGATCCAGCGGCCGGACGCGCCCCCCGAGCTCGCCGACATCGTCCGCCGGACGCTCGCCAAGGACCTCGCGGAGCGGTATCCCACCGCCTCGGACCTCGTGTCGGACCTGACGAGCCTGAGGAGGCGCCTGGAGTTCAGGGCCGAGCTCGAACGACACTCCTCGCCCGACGGAGCGACCGCGACGAAGGTGCCGGTGATCACGCCCGCGAGCGGCCCGGCGGCCCCGGCCCGGACGAGCCCGCGGCAGGCCATCGCCGTCCTCCCGTTCACCAACATGAGCGCCGACCCGGAGAACGACTACTTCTGCGACGGCCTCGCCGAGGAGCTGTCGAACGCCCTGGCCAAGATCGACGGGCTGAAGGTGGCGGCGCGCACCTCGGCCTTCGCCTTCCGGGGCAAGCAGACGAGCATCAGCGAGATCGGCCGCACGCTCGCCGTCACGAGCATCCTGGAGGGCAGCGTCCGGACCTCGCGCGGACGGATGCGGATCGCCGTGCAGCTGGTCAATGCCGCGGACGGCTACCACGTCTGGTCGGAGCGCTTCGACCGCGAGACGAAGGACGTCTTCGACGTGCAGGACGAGATCACCCTGGCGGTCGTCGACGCGCTCAAGGTGAAGCTGCTCGGCGACGAGCGGGCGGCGGCGCTCAAGCGCGGCACGGCCGACGCCGAGGCATACCAGCTCTACCTGAAGGGCCGCTACTCCTGGAACCAGCGGACCGCCCAATCGGTGCGCGAGGCGGCCCAGCTCTACGGTCGGGCGATCGCGCGGGACCCGGGCTACGCGCTCGCGTACGCGGGCCTCGCGGAGTGCTACGTGCTCTTCTCGTGGCTGAGCGTCGAGCCACCCCGGGAGAGCATGCCCAAGGCGAGGGCGGCGGCCCTGCGGGCGCTGGAGCTGGACGGCACCCTGGCGGAGGCGCACGCGGCGCTCGGGGTCTACCTCTCCTTCTTCGCCTGGGATCAGCCCGCTTCCGAGAGGGCGCTCCGCCGGGCGATCGAGCTGAATCCGGGCTCGGCGACGGCTCACCACTGGCTCGGCAACATCGCGCTCCTGGCGATGGGCCGGTACGACGAGTCGATCGCCGCCCTGAGGCGTGCCGCCGAGCTGGACCCGCTGGCACCGATCATCAGCTCGGACACGGGGGTGACCCTCCTCTACGCGCGACGCTTCGACGAGGCCATCGCCCAGCTCCGTCACGCCCTCTCGCTCGACGCAGGCCTCTACGTGGCCCGCTACCACATGGGGCAAGCCCTGCACTCGAAGGGGATGTACGAGGAGGCCATCGCCGAGTACGAACGGTGCCTCGCCTCGGACGACGATCCATGGGTACTCGCCCTGCTCGCGTCCTCGCTCGCGAAGGCGGGGCGGCGGGAGGAGGCCCTCCGGCTGCGGGACCGGCTCCTCGAGGAATCCGCTCGACGCTACGTCCCCATCGTGGGACTCGCCATCGTCCACACGGCGCTCGGCGAGAAGGAGGAAGCCCTGAGGTACCTGGAGAAGGACCTCGCCGAGCGGTCTCTCTACCCGCCGTTCTACGCGCTCGACCCCGTGTTCGACGACCTGCGCGATCACCCTGGCTTCGGCGCGCTCGTCGAGCGCGTCCGCGCCGCGAGGATGGCCTCGAGCGGCTGAGCGCCCGGGTGGTCGACCCGGACAACGCCACCTGATGCGTGTGCATCATGGCTGCCGGGCGGCCGGGGGGACCAATAAGACCGTGAGCGGCGGGCGCGCGGGATCGAAGGGAGGCCCCATGGCAGTTGACGAGGCGATCGAGGAGCAGATCCGCGAGGCGACGGAAGAGGAGACGACGAGTGTGCCGGACACCCCGGCCACGCCGCAGGCCCGGCCGGACCTGAGCGCCGCCATCGCGGAGCGAGCGTTCACCTACTGGGCCGCGAGCGGTGGGGTGCCCGGGCACGACCTGGATTTCTGGCTGAGCGCCGAGAACGACCTTTTCGGGAGCGGAGACGGCCCGACGGCGTAGGAAGATACGGGAGCAAGCCTGCGGCGTGAGTGGCAGGCCCCTCCGGCCGCGGGGAGGAGGCCTGGGTGAGAGTCGAGTCCTTCCGCATCGTGCCGGTGCTGCCCGAACGGCTGGCGGGCCTCCGGGAGCTCGCCTATAACGTCCTCTGGTCCTGGGACGAGGAGATCCGCGCCGTCTTCACGAGGATGGACCTCTCCCTCTGGAACGAGACCAACCAGAACCCGGTCCTGCTCCTCGGACGGATCCCGCAGCAGCGCCTCGAGGAGCTTTCGCGCGACGAGGGCTTCCTCGGCTTCTACGACCGGACCCTGGAGCATCTGAGGTCGTACCTGTCCGAGACGACGTGGTGGGACCGCCGCTACCCCGAGCGCCCGCGCATCGCCTATTTCTCCGCGGAGTTCGGCCTGACGGAGAGCCTCCCGATCTACTCCGGGGGCCTGGGCGTGCTGGCCGGACACCACCTCAAGAGCGCCAGCGACCTCGGCGTCCCCGTGGTCGGCGTGGGCCTCCTCTACCAGCAGGGGTACTTCCGGCAGTACCTGACACCCGACGGCTGGCAGCAGGAGCGGTACCCGATCAACGACTTCTACAACCTCCCGGCGCAGGTGGTCACGGACGCGGCCGGGACGCCTCTGCGCCTCCCGCTGCGCCTCGCGGGCCGGGACCTCCAGCTGGCGGTCTGGCGGGTGGAGGTGGGGCGGATCCCCCTGATCCTCCTGGACACGAACCTCCCCGAGAACCCAGAGGACCTGCAGGACGTGACGGACCAGCTCTACGGGGGCGACCACGAGACGCGCATCCGCCAGGAGATCGTCCTCGGCATCGGCGGCATGCGGGCGCTCGAGGCGATGGGGCTCGACCCCGTCGTCTGCCACCTGAACGAGGGCCACGCCGCGTTCCTCTCTCTCGAGCGGATCCGCCAGCTGATGAGGAAGCACCGCGTGACCTTCGCCCAGGCCCTGGAGGCGACGCGAGCCGGGAGCGTCTTCACGACGCACACCCCGGTGCCGGCCGGCTTCGACGTCTTCACCGCCGATTTGATGGAGCGCTATTTCGCCGAGTACGCGGTGGAGGCCGGCATCACCTGGAAACGGTTCCTGGAGCTGGGAGGAGGCACCCCGGGGCTGGTGAGCGAGAGCTTCAACATGGCCGGCCTGGCCCTGCGCACCTCGAGCCACGCCAACGGCGTGAGCGAGCTCCACGGAGAGATCTCACGGGGGCTGCTGCAGAAGTACCTGCCCGAGGTGCCCGAGGAGGAGATGCCGGTCGCGCACGTCACCAACGGGGCGCACACCCGCTCCTGTGTCTCCCGCGAGATGGCCGGGCTCTTCGACCGCTACCTGGGGGCCGACTGGTGGCGGCGCCCGGGCCTCGCGGCCACCTGGCAGGGGGTCGACAGCATCCCCGACGAGGAGCTCTGGGCCACCCACGAGAGGCGGCGCGAGCGCCTCGTCGCCTTCACGCGCAAGCGCCTCATGAGGCAGGTGGAGCAGCGGGGCGGCTCGGCCCGCGACGTGGAGAAGGCGCGGGGCGTCCTCTCCACGCGCTCGCTGACGATCGGCTTCGCCCGGCGCTTCGCCACCTACAAGAGGGCCGACCTGATCCTGCGCGACCTGGCGCGCCTCAAGCGGATCCTCCTGGAGCACGACCGCGAGGTCCAGATCATCTTCGCGGGCAAGGCTCACCCGAAGGACGAGGCGGGCAAGCAGATGCTCAAGGCCGTCGTCGAGTTCTGCCAGCAGCCCGACGTGCGCGCCCACGCGGTTTTCCTGGAGGACTACGACCTCGTCGTGGCGCGGTATCTGGTCCAGGGCGTCGACGTCTGGCTCAACACTCCGCGCCGGGGGCTGGAGGCGAGCGGCACCAGCGGGATGAAGGTCCTCCCGAACGGCGGCCTCAACCACTCGACGCTGGACGGCTGGTGGGCCGAGGCGTACGAGCCCGAGCTGGGCTGGGCGATCGGGCGCGGCGAGACGTACGACGACCTGGCCTACCAGGACACGGTGGAATCGAACGCCCTCTACGACACCCTCGAGAAGGAGATCGTGCCGATCTTCTACGGGCGCGGCGCGGACGGCCTGCCGCGGACGTGGATCTCCCGCATGAAGAAGTCGATGCGCGCCCTCTCCCCCCGCTTCTCCAGCAACCGGATGGTCTGGGAGTACGGCGAGCGCTTCTATCTCCCGGCCGCGCGCGCCTTCGGCGCGGTGAGCGCGAACGGGCTCGAGATCGCCCGGGCGCTCGCGGAGTGGAAGAGGCGCGTCTTCGGGGCCTGGAGCGACGTTTCCATCCTGCAGGTGGCGACCGCGACGCCCACCACGCGGCCGGTGGGGGACGGGCTCGGCATCGAGGCGCGGGTGCAGCTCGGCACGCTCCTGCCCGAGGACGTCCTGGTCGAGGCGTACCACGGGCCGCTGGACGAGCACCGCCGGATCAAGGGAGGACAGGCGGTCCCCCTGCGCCTCGCGGAGTCCGAGGGGGGAGGCCGTCATCGCTACGCGGGCACGTTGCCCTGCACGCGAAGCGGCCTGAACGGCTACGGCGTGCGGCTCCGGCCGTTCCACGAGGACGACGGGGGGCTGCTGGCGACCGGCCTGATGAAGTGGTGGTGAAGGCGGGCGCGCCCGGGAGCCGGGTCACATCCGGTTCAGGATCCGGTTCACGTCTCTGAGGAACAGCTCGGCGGAGGCGTATCGCTCCGTCGTGTCCTTGGCGGTCAGCTCCAGGACCAGACCGAACACCTCCGGCGGGACCTGGCGCTCCGGTGCGATCGGGGGGAGCGGCTCGACGGCGTGCTTGTGAAGGAGCTCGAACGGCGAGGCCGCCGTGAACGGGAGGGCTCCCGACAGCATCCGGTACGTGATGATGCCGAGGCTGTACAGGTCCGCGCGGGGGCCCACGTCGATGGGAGTGATGGTCTCCGGGGCGCTGTAGCTCGGGGTTCCCAGGTACGTGTCGGTCCCGGTCAGACCGGCCAGGTCCATCCGGCGCGCGATGCCGTAGTCCATCACCTTGACCTGTCCGTCCGGAAGGATCATGACGTTCTCCGGCTTCAGGTCGCGGTGCACGATTCCCTTCAGGTGGGCGTAGTCGAGCGCCAGCGCGATCCCTCGCGCGATGTGCAGCGCCTCCGCGACGGGGAGCGACCCGTGTGACCGGAGGGTCTGCTCGAGGGTCTCCCCCCGCAGGAGCTCCATGGCGATGAACGGGCGCCCGGCGTGCTCTCCCGCCTCGTAGATCCGCACGATGTTCGGGTGGTGGAGCATCGCCCCGAGCCCGCCCTCGCGGAGGAACCGCTCGGCGAAGTCCGGCTGGTCGAGGATGTGCTCGTGCGGGACCTTCAGCGCGACCGGGAAGCCGTCGCGCGTGCGCCGGGCCCTGTACGTCGTGCCCATCCCGCCCCGGCCCAGGACGCCCTCCAGGACGTACGCGCCGAAGTGCGGATCGGTCCCGGACCGGAGGGGCCTGGATTCGACACGTGTGTAGGCCGTGGCCGGGTCGAGCGCCAGGGAGGGCGCGGACGCTTCGACGACGCCCCCACGGCTCGGCTCCCGCGTCGAGGCGACGGCGGCGGACGAGCCCGTGTCCGGCGCCACGGCGATCGGTGAGGGGGGCGAGCCTCGCCGCGCACGCCACACCAGGCCCGCCTTCACGGCGACCACGGTGACGGCGGCCGCGAGGATGGCCCCGATCCACGTGACGGGGCGCGAGGGCCTCGTGGGATCGGGCGCGCCGTCGGAGCGGCCCGTCGGCGCAGCGGACGTC
>CAYLNK010000188.1:0-12860 GCA_964384675.1 uncultured Holophagales bacterium
GGGGGTGCTTCCTCAATATGGCGACGCGCGGGCTGAGCCAGTTCTTCTACGGGATCCACAAGGCGGGCGTGGTGATGGTCGCGGGGAGCGCCGCCAACATCTTCAACCTGTTCATCTCGGCGGTGCTGGTCTTCGGGCCCTCGGGAAATGAGTACGGCCTGGGGTTCCTGGGCGAGTCCAGCGCGTGGGCGGCGCGGCTCTTCGGCATGGAATCGGGCTATGGCATCGCGGGCTCGGCGTGGGGCACCGTGCTCGCCACCGGGCTCGAGCTGGCGATCCCGCTGGTGTACTTCCTGAGAAACCGCTTCGCGGCCCGCTTCGTCTCGTTCTCCGGCGTCACGATCATCCTGGCGATCCTCGCGATCCTGGTCGTGATCGTGGCGGTCGCGTACCCGCTCGCGCTCTCCCCGAGGGCGACGCGCGACGGGGCCGTGGCGCTCCCGCTGCCGGCGGGGGCGCGCCCGCTCGCGATCGCGGTCGAGGAGTACCGCGAGAAGGCGCTCCTCGTCTCGTCTCAGGGGCTCCGTGTGGTGGCCCTCGGGGCCGGCGCCCCGGCGGACGCGACCGCGCTCGAGCCCCCGGCCGGCACGACGGTGGTCTCGGCGTCTGTGACCACGCGGGGAAAGGTCGCCATGGGTCTCTCGGACGGGCGGGTCCTCGCCACGGAGCCCCTCTTCGAGATGACGTACGGGGAAGGGAACCAGCGGACCATCAGGGCGACCCTGCCGGCGTCCGCCCCGCTCACCGTCGACCCGGCGGGGCGCGAGGTCCGGCTGTTCCGGTACGTGACGGGGCCGAACGGACCGGTCGTCGTCGCCGCGACCGGGCCGCGTGAGCTGTCCCTGGCGACCGTCACCGAGACCGCCGCGTTGATCGGCGAGGCGACCCGCGAGGAGAGGCAGCGGGCGCTCCCGATCGACCTCTCGGCCGACGTCACGGCGCTGGCGCTCGACGGCCGCGCCGAGGACCTCTTCGTCGGTACGGCGGCGGGCGAGATCGTCCGTCTCGACCTGCGCGACGTGGACGCGCCGAAGCAGGCCGAGACGGTGGCGGCCGGCTCGAAGCCGGATGCCGCGATCACCACGCTCGGGCTCCTGAACGGGGATCGGACCCTGGTCGTCGGCGATCGCACGGGCGGCGTCTCGACGTGGCAGCTCGTCGTCCTGCCGTCGGGAGAGAAGCACCTGACCCGGGTCAACGTCTTCGTGCCGCATGCGGGCGCGGTCACCGCGTTCTCCCCCTCCCGGCGCGACAAGGGGTTCGTCACCGGCGACGCGACCGGGCACGTGCGCGTGCACTACGCCACGACCGGCAAGACCATCCTGGAGCTCGGGGGCGCCACGGGCGCGATCACGGGCCTGATCTACGCGCCGAAGGCCGACGGGGTCCTGGCCACGACGGACAAGGGGACCGTCGAGCGCTGGACGCTCCGGAACCCGCACCCCGAGATCACCTGGCGGGCGCTCTTCGGCAAGGTCTGGTACGAGGGCTACGCGAAGCCCGAATACGTCTGGCAGTCGACCGGCGGCACCGACGACTTCGAGGCCAAGTTCAGTCTCGTTCCGCTCCTCTACGGCACGCTGAAGGGAACGTTCTACGCGCTCCTCATCGCGATCCCGCTGTCGCTCCTGGGCGCGCTCTACACCGCGCAGTTCATGCACCCCTCCCTCAAGTCGGTGCTCAAGCCGACGGTCGAGATCATGGCCGCTCTGCCGAGCGTGGTGCTCGGGTTCATCGCCGGCCTCTGGCTCGCCCCCGCCGTCGAGAGGATCGTCCCCGGCATCGTGGTGATGGCATTCGTCATGCCGGCCCTGATCGTCCTCTCCGCCTGGGTCTGGGAGCGGCTCCCGATCCGCGTGAGGACCCGGGTGAAGCCGGGCTACGAATTCTCGATCCTCATCCCGGTGGTCCTCCTCTCCGGATGGGCGTCGATCGCCTGCGGCGGCCTCTTCGAGCGGGCGCTCCTCCACGGCGACTACCGGACCGTCCTCCTCTCGGCCTTCGGTCTCGCCTACGACCAGCGGAACTCGGTGGTGGTCGGACTGGCGATGGGCTTCGCGGTGATCCCGATCATCTTCACGGTCGCGGAGGACGCCATCGCGAGCGTGCCACAGGGGCTGACCGCGGGCTCCCTCGCCCTCGGCGCCACCCGCTGGCAGACGGCGATGCGCACCGTGCTCCCGACCGCGAGCCCCGGGATCTTCTCGGCGATCATGATCGGCTTCGGCCGCGCCGTCGGCGAGACGATGATCGTGCTGATGGCCACCGGCAACACGCCGGTGATGAACCTGTCGCCCTTCAGCGGCTTCCGCGCCCTCTCCGCGAACATCGCCGTGGAGCTCCCCGAGGCGCCGGAGGGCGGGACGCTCTTCCGCGTCCTCTTCCTCGCCGCGCTCCTCCTCTACCTCCTGACCTTCACCCTGAACACGGCCGCCGAGCTCGTCCGGCTCCGGCTCCGCAAGAAGTACCGCACCTATGAGTGACGCCGAGCTCTCCGGCAGTCGTTTGCCGCGGGGGCCTGCGGACCCTGCCAGTGACCTCGGCTCGAGCTCGGCTCGAGCCAGTCGGTTCGTCGCGAGCGGCGAGCCGTTCGTCTGGCTGACCGGCGGGGCCCTCGCGTTCGCCTTGCTGATGGTGGTGGGCCTCCTCGGCCTCGTGATGGTGAACGGGCTCGGCTTCTTCTGGCCGCGGGACGTCGTCCGCCTCACGCTCGCCGACGGGAGGTCGGTGCTGGGGGAGATCGACGCCCGCGAGCGGATCCCCGAGCCCGGCGCGCCCGCGGGGACCGCCCCGAAGTGGCGGATCAAGGTGAAGCAGGGGAACCGCGACGTCTACGGCGCGGACTTCGTCTGGATCGACGAGACGGCCATCGTGAAGCGCGACGAGCCGCGGGACGCCGTCGCGCTCGAGCGCCGGGAGTGGGGTGCGTTCTTCGGCACGCCGAAGGAGCTGCGCGAGGGGGACGCGAGCGTCGCGCAGGGGCCGGAGGCGGTGTGGCAGGCGCTCCGCCGGCGCCTCCCCGCGGCGATCCGCGTCCACGACGAGGCCGTCTCGATCGAGAAGGGACGGATCGGGGACATCAACTCGAGGAAGGAGCGGATCCGGCTCGACCTCAGGCAGCTGGAGATGAAGGGGGTCACCTCCGGCGCCGCCGTGGATCGCCTGAAGGCCCGATCCGACGAGCAGCAGCGGCAGTACGACGAGCAGATGGCGGCGCTCCAGCGGCTGCGGGACACGGTGAAGGACCGCGTCGTCTTCACGCTCGCGGACGGGCAGGAGAAGGAGATCCCCCTGTCTCTGGTCGTCCGGGCGTTCCGGCCGAACGACCTGTGGGCCTTCGGCAAGGCGGGCCTCTACCTGTCGCGGGTGTGGAGCTTCGTGGCCGACGACCCCCGCGAGTCGAACACCGAAGGGGGCGTCTTCCCGGCGATCTTCGGCACCGTGATGATGGTGATGATCATGTCGATCATCGTCACGCCGCTCGGGATCCTGGCGGCGTTCTACCTGCGCGAGTACGCCAGGCAGGGGCCGTTCGTGAGCGCGGTGCGGATCGCGGTGAACAACCTGGCCGGCGTCCCCTCGATCGTCTTCGGGGTCTTCGGGCTCGGCTTCTTCGTCTACTTCCTGGGCGGCTCGATCGACCGGGTCTTCTTCGCCGAGGCGCTCCCGACGCCGACGTACGGCACCGGAGGCATCCTCTGGGCGTCCCTCACGCTCTCCCTCCTGACGGTGCCGGTCGTCATCGTGGCGGCGGAGGAGGGGCTGGCGGCGATCCCGCGCGGGATGCGGGAGGCGTCGCTCGCGCTCGGCGCCACGAAGCTCGAGACGATGTGGCGCGTGGTGCTGCCCGCTGTGATGCCAGCGGCGCTGACCGGGCTGATCCTGGCCATGGCCCGTGCCGCGGGCGAGGTGGCGCCCCTCATGATCACCGGGGTCGTCAAGCTCGCCCCGGCGCTGCCCCTGGACGGCCACGCGCCGTTCCTCCACCTCGACCGGAAGTTCATGCACCTCGGCTTCCACATCTACGACGTCGGCTTCCAGTCGCCCAACGTGGACGCCGCCCGCCCGATGGTCTACACGACCACGATCCTGCTGCTCCTGATCGTCGTGGCGCTGAACCTCACCGCGATCGTCGTCCGCAACCGGATCCGCCGTCGCCTCCGGACGTCCGGGCTCTAGGGGCCTGTCCGAGTAATGGGAGGGGTCGCGTTGCGGACACCACGGGCCGAGATTCAAGGCGTCGCGACGACGAGTGATGCCGAAGCGATCATCGAGGAGCGGCAACGAAGAGGATCGGCCCGTGCTGTCGCAACCCGAAGGGCACCAGGCGGTTGCGGGGCGACTCCGGCGTTGCGCCGCCTCGGGGGAGAGCCAACTCCACCCTGCGTCGGCGCGCCTTGGATTCACCCCGCAAGCGCCTGGTGCGCGGCCCCTCCGCTTGCTCGGACAGGCCCCTAGGAACAGGTAGGAGAGAATGGAGACGCTCACCGTGGCAGAGTCCGCGACGCCCTCGATCCGGACCGAGATCCGAGCCTCCGGCCCGCCGAGGAGCGGTCCGGAGGAGGCGGCGCTCATCGAGATCGAGAGGTTCAACCTCCACTACGGGCCCAAGCAGGCCCTCTTCGACGTGAACGTGGCGATCAAGGAGCGCACGGTGACGGCGTTCATCGGGCCGTCGGGCTGCGGCAAGACGACGCTGCTGCGCTGCCTCAACCGGATGAACGACCTGATCGACGGGGTGAGGATCGAGGGGTCGGTCCGGGTGAGGGGCGAGGAGCTGTACGCGCCGGGGGTCGACGTCGTCGACGTCAGGAAGCGGCTCGGGATGGTGTTCCAGAAGTCGAACCCGTTCCCGAAGTCGATCTTCGAGAACGTGGTCTACGGCCTCCGGATCCAGGGTGTGAAGGACCGCAAGCGGTTGCAGGACGCCTGCGAGGCGGCCCTCCGGGGGGCGGCCCTCTGGGACGAGGCGAAGGACCGGCTGAACGACAGCGCGCTCGCGCTCTCCGGCGGCCAGATGCAGCGGCTGTGCATCGCCCGCGCCATCGCCGTGGAGCCGGAGATCCTGCTGATGGACGAGCCGTGCTCGGCCCTCGACCCCATCGCCACGGCCAAGATCGAGGAGCTGATCTTCACGCTCAAGGAGCGGTTCACGATCGTCATCGTGACCCACAACATGCAGCAGGCGGCGAGGGTCTCGGACGAGACCGCGTTCTTCATGCTCGGCAAGCTGATCGAGGTCGACAAGACCGACCGGATCTTCACGAGGCCGAGGCAGAAGATGACCGAAGACTACATAACGGGACGGTTCGGATGACGAGGATGCCGGCACCCGTCACCCCCGCGCGCGCGGTCAAGCGGATCGCGCTGATCGAGGACGACGACGACCTGGCGTTCACGGTGGCCTACAACCTGAGGAAGGAGGGGAGCTACGAGGTGGAGCGCTTCGCGAGCGGCCTCACGGCGCTCGACCAGCTGGCCGAGCGGCCGCCGGACCTCGTCCTGCTCGACCTGAACCTCCCCGACGTGGACGGGCTGACGCTCTGCCGGGAGCTGCGCCGCGGCGAGGCGACCCGCCGCGTGCCGATCGTGATGCTGACGGCGCGCGTCGAGGAGCGCGACAAGCTCCTGGGGTTCGAGCTCGGGGCCGACGACTACCTGACGAAGCCGTTCTCGATGCGGGAGCTCCTGGCGCGGGTCGCCGCGCACCTGCGCCGCATCGCCTCCCTGGAGACGTCCGAGGACGAGGTGTACGAGGACTCGTTCCTGAAGGTCGACCGGCCGCGGCACTCGGTCCTCGTCCAGGGGGCCGCGGTCCACCTCACCAAGAAGGAGTTCGACCTTCTCTGGCTCCTCATCCGGAGCCGCTCGCGGGTGGTGAGCCGGGACACCATCCTGACCCGTCTCTGGGACTACTCGACCGAGGTGGAGACCCGCACGGTCGACGTCCACATCCGCTCCCTGCGCAAGAAGGTCGGCGAGGACGCGATCGAGACGGTGGTGGGTGTCGGCTATCGCTTTCGCGAGCGACGGCCGGGCGGCTGAAGAGGCGAGCGTGAGACGGAGCTTCCTCCCGCTCCTGGCGGGGGCCGTGTCGGGTCTGGTCCTCGCCCTGGGCGCCGCGATCATCGTGAGAGCTGCCGTCGAGCGGCAGGCCGAGGAGCGGCTGCGCCTCGACCTGGACCGGCTCGCCGCCGACGCCGTCGCGCTGCCGGCCGGGGCGTCCCGGCACGACTTCGTGCGCGTGGTGGCGCGCTGGCTGAACGCACGCTGCACGTGGATCGCGACCGACGGCCGCGTCGAGGCCGACTCGGATGTCGCGCCGGACCGGATCGGCTCGGTGGAGAGCCATGCGAACCGGCCGGAGGTCGTCGCGGCCCGGCGGTCGGGAACCGGTGAGGACCGCCGTACGTCCGCGACGGTCGGCGAGCGGTTCGTCTACGTGGCGCACCGGCTGGACGGGCCGGGCGCGGGCGGGTTCCTGCGAGTGGCCCTTCCCGAGGTGGAGCTGTCGCGGATGACGGCCCCGTACCGCTGGAACCTCGTCTTCCTGGGCGTTTTCGGAGGGCTCCTCGCGGGCGGCGCGGTCGTGGCCGTGGGCCGGCGCCGGGACCGGGACCTGGCGCTGGTCTCGGAAGCGATGGACACGGTGGCGAGGGGAGGGACGGCCTCCGGCCTCCCGCTGGCCGCGGACCTGGAGCGGATCCGCGAGCGGCTCTCCGACGTGGCCCGCCGGGCGGCCGCCGCCGAGCGGGGCGACCAGGGGATCCGGCTGCTGTCGCGGATCGTCTTCGAGGAGCTGCCGGAGGCTCTGCTGGTGGTCGACCCGTCCCTCCGGCTCCTGGACGCGAACCCGGCGGCGGCGCGGCTCTTCGGCGCCTCCACGGCGGTCCCCGCGCTCCTCGTCGACCTGGTGCGGAGCCCGGGCGTTCACGCCGCGTTCGAGCAGGCGCTCCGCGAGGAGCACGGCGTCTCGACCTCCGTGACGGTGCTGTCGGACGAGGGCGCCGACAGGATCCTGGAGGTGACCGTGCGGCCCGTCCCGGGGCCCCGCGCCGGCGGTCTCGCGGCGGCGGTGGGGCTGATCCGTGACGTGACCGATCGGGAGAAGGCGGAAGCGATGCGGCGCCAGTTCGTGGCGGACGTCTCGCACGAGCTCCGGACGCCGATCGCCGGGGTGCGGGCCGCCGCCGAGACCGCGGCGCAGGAGGACGGCGTCGGCCCGGAGCTGGCGCAGCTCCTCGCCATCGTCGACCGGCAGGCGCGGCAGATGGAGGACCTCGTCTCGGACCTCACCGACCTCTCCCAGATCGAGATCGGCGCCGTCACGCTCTCGATCGAGCGGCACCCGGTCCGCGCGATCCTCGGGGACGTGATGCGCGACCTCGCCCCGGCCGCGAGCCGGCGCGGCGTCACGGTCGTGCTGGAGGCCCCCGCCGACGCGACGGTCGACGGCGACCCGCGCCGGCTCGCCCAGGTGTTCCGCAACCTCCTCGACAACGCCATCAAGTTCTCGCCGGACGGCGCCACCGTCATCGTCTCGGCCCGGACCGGCTTCCGCGGCGAGGCGATCGTCGCGGTGCGGGACCAGGGGCGCGGGATCCCGCGGTCGGACCACCAGAAGGTCTTCCAGCGCTTCTACCGGGTCGATCCCTCGCGAGCCAAGACGGTGCCCGGCACGGGCCTCGGCCTGGCGATCGTGAAGCACCTGCTGATCCTGCACGGCGGGACGATCCAGGTGGACTCCGAGCTCGGCCGCGGGTCGACGTTCACGGTCACCCTTCCGCGGAAGCTCGCCGAAAACCCCGGAGCGTGAGGATCCGCCACACCTTGGCGACGAGCGCCTCGTAGGCGAGGGGCTTGGCGATCACGTCGGTGGCGCCGGCCTGGAACGCGAACGCGATCCGGCCGCGGTCCACCGTCGCCGACATCAGGACGACCGGCAGCTCGGCGAAGCGGGGCATCCCCTTGATGATCCGGGTCGCGTCGAAGCCGTCCACACGGGGCATCGTGATGTCCATCAGCACCAGGTCGACGTGCCGGCTCATCAGCGCCTCCAGCGCCTCCTCGCCGCTCGACGCGACCGTGGTCGCGCAGCCGCTGTGGGCGAGGCAGGAGGACGCGAACGAGGCGACGAGCGAGTCGTCGTCCACGACGAGGACGGAGGGGGTCACGAGGACCGCCTGGGTCGGACGCTCCAGGCGCTGGGTCTCGGCGGCCGGCACCGGCACGGGCTCGGTGTCTCGGGGCGCGTCCTCCGGCGACGGCTCGGCGAGGCCGAGCCGGTCGAGCTCCACCTCGAGCTGCGCGGCGCTCGGGAAGCGCTCGTCGGGGGACTTGGCCAGGCACCGGAGCACGATCGCCGAGAGCTCGTACGACACGCCGGCCTCGACGAGGAGGTCGACCGGGACCGGGTCGTGCACGTGCATGAGGCAGAGGCGCATCGGTGAGTCGTGCTGGAACGGCGGGAACCCGGTGAGGAGCTCGAACGCGATGACGCCGATCGAGTAGACGTCGCTGCGCGGGTCGACGGCCTCGCCGAGGGCCTGCTCGGGGGAGAGGTAGAGCGGCGTCCCGATGACGAGCCGCTCCTGGGTGATCTGGCCCCCGACCTCGCGGCGGGCCAGGCCGAAGTCGAGCACCGCGACGGCGCCGTCGTCGTCGACCATGACGTTCTCGGGCTTCAGGTCGCGGTGCACCACCCCGAGCTCGTGCGCCGCGTGGATGCCGAGCGCGATCTGGCGCAGGAGCGGGACCGCGCGCGCCGCCGGGTAGCGGCCCTGGGCCACGAGACGGCGCCGCAGGTCGCGCCCCGGGACGAGCTCCATGGTGACGTAGTAGTACGGGCCCGCCTTCCCGAACTCGTAGACGGTCGCCACGTTCGGGTGCTTCACCTTGCGGTTGAGCGTGATCTCCCTCTTGAAGCGGGCGACGCGCTCGGCGTCGTCGTCCCCCGGGAACGCGGGGAGCGCCGACAGGATCTTCAGGGCGACGCGCTGATCGAGGTCGGTGTCGAGGGCCGAGAAGACGGCGCTCATCCCGCCCTTCCCGATCGGGGTCAGCTCCCGGTACCGGGGGAGGAGGGGCGCGAGCTCGTCGCCGAGGGCTCCCAGCTTCATCAGCGTCGTCCGAGGATCGCGCTGACCTGGGCCGCGAGAGTCTCCGGGTCGAACGGCTTGGTGAGGACCCCGGCGGCACCGAGGCCCTGGAGGCGCTCGACCTCGCTGGTCATCGCCTTGGCGGTCAGGAAGATCACCGGGATCGAGCTGGTCGACGGGTCGGCCTGCAGGCGGGCCAGCGTCCCGGCGCCGTCCAGCGACGGCATCATCATGTCGAGGAGGATCGCGTCGGGGCGCCATTCGCGGGCCCGGGCGATCCCCTCCGCCCCGCTCGCGGCCTCGGTCACCTCCATGCCTCCGAGGACCGAGAGGCTCATCCGGGCGATCATCCGGATGTCCGGCTCGTCGTCGATCAGCAGGATCCTCACGCCGCTCCGATTCTAGTGGCGTGTTAGCGAGGAAGGCGAAGCGGAGGCGACGGCGATCGGCGCCGAGAGCCAGGCGCGCAGACCGAGGGCTGAAGTGGGCTCTTCGCCGAGCGTCTGCGCAACGCCGCTATCGGCGTCGAGGGCCGAGCAGGCGCTTCGGATTCTTCGCTGACACACCACTAGTGCCGGGGCTTCTCACCCGGCCGGGGCGGGGCGGTGTGAAGCCCGCGTGAAGCCTTTGGTATCCTCGCGCCGCCCAGCCGGCAGCGGAGGATTCGTGCTCAAGCTGTTCCCCCAGGAGGAGACCTTTCTCCCCCAGTTCACGCGAGCCGCCGAGGTGATGCTCGCGGCGGCGCGCGACCTGGCGGCCCTCGTCACCGACTTCACGGACGTCGAGCTGAAGGTCGCGAGGATCAAGCACCTCGAGCACGAGGGCGACCAGGTCGCCCACCAGACCCTGGCGCTCCTCTCGCGGACCTGGATCACGCCCATCGACCGGGAGGACATCCACACCCTGGTCAGCACGCTCGACGACGTGCTCGACCTGATCGACGCCGCGGCGGCCCGGCTCGTCCTCTTCAAGATCGACCGCCCGACGCAGGAGATGAAGCAGATCGTCGAGCTCGTCGTGCAGTCGGTGGAGGCGATCCGCCGCGCGGTGCCGCTGCTGGGCGACCTGAAGAACAGCCCGGCGATCCTGGTGGCGTGCGTGGAGATCAACCGGCTGGAGAACGAGGTCGACGTCGTGACCCGCATCGCGATCGGGGGCCTGTTCGAGAACGAGAAGGACCCGATCCGGCTGATGAAGTGGAAGGAGATCTACGAGGTCCTCGAGGAGACGGCCGACCGCTGCGAGGACGTCGCCAACGTGCTCGAGCAGATCGTCATCAAGTCCTCGTAGCCGCGTATGGCCTTCGTCCTCTTCGTCGTCGTCGTCGCGCTCGTCTTCGACTACATCAACGGCTTCCACGACGCGGCGAACTCGATCGCCACGGTCGTCGGCACTCGGGTCCTCACCCCCAAGGCCGCCGTCGTCTGGGCCGCCTTCTTCAACTTCGTGGCGGCGTTCGCGCTCGAGACCCGCGTCGCCAAGACGATCGGCAAGGACATCGTCGATCCGAGGATCGTCGACCCGAAGCTCATCCTCGCCAGCCTGATCGGCGCGATCGTCTGGAACCTCCTGACGTGGTGGGGCGGCCTGCCGTCGTCGTCGTCTCACGCCCTCATCGGCGGCTTCGCCGGCGCCGCCGTGGCGAAGGCGGGCTTCGGGGTCCTGGTCCCGCACGGACTCGTCCGGACCGCCGTCTTCATCGTCCTCTCGCCGCTCATCGGGATGGTGCTCGGCTTCGCGCTCTTCGTCCTCGTGGCCTGGGTCTTCCGGAGGGCGCGCCCGGAGCCTCTCGACAAGGGGTTCCGGCGCGTGCAGCTCGTCTCGGCGGCGGCGTTCTCCTTCGGGCACGGGATGAACGACGCCCAGAAGACGATGGGGATCATCGCCGTCCTCCTCTTCTCGGCGGGCTACCTGCCGTCGCTCGACATCCCGTTCTGGATCGTCCTGATCTGCCATGCCGCGATCGGCCTGGGCACGCTGTCCGGAGGCTGGCGCATCGTGCGGACGATGGGCATGCGGATCACGACCTTGAAGCCGATCGGGGGCTCGTGCGCGGAGTTCGCCGGGGCCGCCACGCTGATCGGCGCGTCGGTGGCGGGGATCCCGGTCTCGACCACCCACACGATCACCGGCGCGATCATGGGTGTGGGCTCGGTGAGGCGGCTCTCGGCGGTCCGCTGGGGAGTCGCGCGGAACATCGTCATGGCCTGGATCCTGACGATCCCCGCGTCGGCCCTGGTGGCCGCGATCGCCTGGGAGCTGGTCTCGGTGTTCTGAGCCCGGCCGGGGGGGCTACTCGGAGGAGCCCTTCTTCCCGGACTTGATCGTGTGCCTCACGCGGCCGAGCGTGACGTTCAGCGGGTTGTTCCGGTGGAGGAACGGGAGCACCGGCTGCTTGCGCACGCCCAGAGTCTCGCGGAGCTTCAGCAGCATCTGGTTGCGCGGCTCGACCGCGAGCCCGCGGTCGATGGCGTCGACGGCCTTCCGGCGGGACCGCGCGGCCGCCCAGACCCGGCCCATGTTGGCGTACAGCTCGACGTTGAAGAACTCGCGCTCCAGGGCCGCCTGGCAGAACTCCGCGGCCTCCTTGGCCCGGCCGGTGTGCATCGCGAGGCAGAGCCCGTAATAGGACAGCGCCAGCGGCGGGAAGGCTCCCTGCTTGTCGCGCGAGATTCGGCGATGCGCCTCGGCGAGGAGGATCAGCCCTTTCTCGAACTGGTCGGCGCGGCCGGCCACGATCCCGGCACGGATGAAGTCCGCCGGATCGTCCGAGCCGCACTCGGCCAGGACCGAGGCCGAATCGAGCGTGTCGTGGGCGGCCGGCATGCGGCTTCAGTGTGGTCGGCCGGGAGCACCGCTGTCAAGGCGCTCGAACGTCTGGACGACGGCCTCGAGCCGCTCGAGGAGCGGCGCGAGCGGCGGCGCGGCCGGAGGGCGCGAAACGTGGGACTGCGCCTTCTCGATCGACTCGACCAGCCGTGTCGCCAGGTCCGCGGCCCGCTCCGCCTCGGCCGCCTGCCTCGCCACCTCGCCCTGGGCCCGGCGCAGGGTGTCCCTCAGACGCTGGGACTCCACCCGGGCCTCGTCGGCCGCCGACTCCAGGAGGCGCGTGTGCTCCTCGCCTTCGCGGGCCGCGGCCTCGAACGCGTCGAGCTGGGCCGCGAGGGACCTGGCCTTCTCCTGCGCGCGCCGCCACCGATCCAGGGAGGGGGCGACGGCGCCCTCGGCCGCCGCCGAGCGTTCCGCCAGGTCGATCGAGGCGTCGCGGGCTCCTCGGGCCGCTTCCGCCGAACGCTGGGTGAGGGCCCCCAGCTCGCCGCCGGCGCGCCGGAGCTCGGCATAGACGTTCCGCAGCTCGCGCTCCGCCTCCTGGAAGACGGCCCCTTCCGGGCCGGGACGGGCCGCGAGCACGGCGACGTTGAGCGCCAGCAGGTTCACCCGGTCCGCCAGGCCCGACAGGATGGCGTGAAACGTGTCGAGGGGCGCGGCGAGGATCTCCGCCCGCGCCAGGGCGGCCGTCAGGGCTCCCGCCGCCTCGCCGCGCCGGGAGTCGGCACGCGAGACGGCGAGGAGGTCGGCTCCCAGGCGGCGAAGCTCCTCGATGAGCTCGTCCAGCGACGCCGTGGACGCATCCACGCGGAGCGGCGCGGGGGGGGCCGGCAGACCCGCGAACGGCTCGCCCCCGCCGCCGGTCTCGGCGGGGGAGCTGGCGAGCCCGGCGAGGAGCGGCTCGAGGCTCCGGGCGAGCGTCATCGCGCGGTC
>CAYLNK010000189.1:0-12735 GCA_964384675.1 uncultured Holophagales bacterium
TCGAACGCCGCGAGGAAGCCGCCCGCGCCGCAGCCCAGGTCGAGCACGCGGGCGTCCGGCCGCAGGCCGTCGGTCAGGAGGCGGAGCGACACCCGCCGGACCGAACGGCACCACCAGTGCCGCCGCTCCACCTCCTCGAGGCGCGTGTAGTACTCCGGCGTGAGGATCTCCGGGGCCTCCCCCTGGCCGCCGCTCAAGCCGGCACCGCCTTTGACCAGTCGGGCACGAACCGGCGCCGGACCCGGCGTAGCACGTCCCGGCCGGCGAAGAGGAGCGACGACGAGGCGCTCCCGAGGCGCCGGATCGAGCGCGGATCGAGGTAATGAGCATCGATCCGGGGAAGCGCGCCAGGCCGGGCGCCTGGACCGACGAGGCCGAGGCGCGTGGTCGCGATCCCGTCGAACAAGGGGTCGAGGAGCGAGTCGAGAGCCGGAGTCGAGGCGCCGTACGGCGCCGCGAACGTCCGGACGGTGGCGCCGGTCCGCGACTCGATCTCGGCGCGCGACCCGAGGGCCTCCTCGCGCGCGGCCTCGAGCGGCAGGAGCGGCAGCGGGTGGTGGGTCCGGGTGTGGGCTCCCAGCTCGACGCCTTCCGCCACCAGGCTCGCCGCCTCGTCCCAGGTGAGGAGCGGACGTGCCGGGACGCCGGGCCCTTGTGTCGGCCACCGGTTGTCACGGCCGACGTGGCCCGTGACGAGGAAAACGGTCGCCACGAAGCCCCGCGCGCGGAGGCGAGGCCACGCGTCGCGCGCCACGCTCTGGTAGCCGTCGTCGAACGTCAGCACGACGCCGTTCCGGGGTGGAGTCTCGCCCCGCCGGAGACGGCCGGCGAGGTCCCCCAGTGTCAGGGCTTGGTAGCCGATCCGCGCGAATTCGTCGAGCTGCGCCTCGAACGCCCGGACGGAGACGAAGAGGGGCGCGGGCCCCTCGCCGACGGCGTGGTAGGTCACGATGGGAAGTGGGGGCGCGCTGGTCATCGATCGCGGCGGGAGGACGCCGGCGCCGGAGTGTACGTCTCGGGCCGGGCGGTCGTGCGTCTGGGCCATCTTGATCATGGACTGCGGATCCCATTCGGGCCATATCGGGATCGGAGGTGTCCGATGAGCGCCTTCCGAAGGGTCCTCCTTCCCACCGACTTCTCCGAGTTCGGGCGCGTCGCGCTCGAGCACGCGGTGGTCCTGGCGAAGTTCTACGGCTCCGAGATCGTCGCGGTCCACGTCCTGGACCACTCCCCCAACCCGCTCCTGCCGGATCCTCCCGGGGCGCACCGGTGGACGCCGCGAGAGATCGCGGAGCGCAACCTGGCGCGCTTCATCGAGCCGGCGAGCGCCTCACGAGTGGCCGCCCGCTTCGAGGTGCTCGAAGGAGACCCGGTCGTGCAGATCCTGGAGCGCGCCGCCACGCTGCCCGCGGACGTCCTGGTGATCGCCACGCATGGTCACGGCGGCTTCGAGCGGCTCGTCCTCGGGTCCGTCACCGAGAAGATCCTCCGGAAGGCGACCTGCCCGGTGCTCACGGTCCCGAACCCGCCGGACCGGGCCGTGCGGACGCCGGGGATGCTGTTCTCCAGCGTCCTCTGCCCCGTCGACTTCAGCGAGACCTCCGGACGTGCCCTCGCCCTGGCCGCCGACTTCGTGGAGCAGACGAAGTCTCATCTGACCGTCCTTCACGTGCTCGAGAACCTGCCCGAGGAGGACCCCCGGGCCCTGATGCACTTCAACATTCCCGAATACCGCTCGTTCCTGGAGCTGGAAGCGCGAGAGAAGATGAAGCGTCTCGTCTCCGACGAGATCCGGGCCCGCGTTCCGGTCGAGACGCGGATCGTGGGCGGGAAGGCGTGGGTGGAGGCCCTCAAGGTGGCGCGCGAGGTCGAGGCCGGTCTCATCGTGATGGGGGTGCAGGGCCGGACGCCGTTCGACCTGGCGCTGTTCGGCTCCACCGCGAACCAGCTCACCCGGAAGGCGCCCTGTCCCGTGCTGACGCTCCGCACGGCCTGACTTCACGATAGGCCGGAGCAGCTTCCAAGCGCGTGCCCGTCTGGCTGAAGCTCCTCCCGCTCGTCCTCAGGAGCCTGCTCCGCAAGCGCCTTCGCACGTCGTTGACGCTGGCGGCGATCCTCTTCCCGGTCGTGGTGATCGCGATGATCGGGACGTTCGTCCGTGCCCTGCGGTTCGACCCCGCTCGGCAGACCGGCATCTGGCGGGTGGTCACCCGCCACAAGGTCGGGCTGACGACACCGATCCCCGGGGCGCTGGTCCGGAGCGTCGAGCCGCTTCCGGGTGTGCTCGCCGTGACCACGCTCGACCGGTTCGGCGGGATCTACGTCGACACGCGACCCCGTAACTCGTTCCCGCGGTTCGGCACGGACCCGGTCACGCTGCTGCGCGTCTTCGACGACCTCACGATCGTCGACGGGACGTTCGAGGCGTGGCGTTCGGACCGCTCCGGCTGCCTGGTCGGAGAGAAGCTGATGGCACGCCAGGGGTGGCGGCTGGGCGGGACGGTGACGCTGAAGGGAAACATCTACCCCGTCGACCTGACGTTCACGATCCGTGCGGTCTACCGGCTCCCGTACGAGAGCTCGGGGTCGCTGTTCTTCGACCGGCGCGCGCTCGAGGAGGCCTATCCGCCGTACCGGGGCAGCGCGATCACTATCTGGTCGCGCTGCCGGGACGGCGCCGCGGCCGAGCGCCTCCCTGGCCTGATCGACGCGATGACCGAGAACTCGGCCGCGCCCACGAAGAGCGAGACCGAGAACGCCTTCCAGCTCGGCTTCGTGTCGCTTCTCGGAAACGTCGAGGCGCTCTTCACCTCGCTCACGACCGTCCTCGTCTGCGTCGTGATCCTGATCGCCGCCAATACGGTCGCGCTTTCGACCCGCGAGCGCACGGTCGAGATCGCGGTCTTCCGGGCGATCGGGTTCACCCGTCTTCACGCGGCCTGGCTGGTGCTGGGCGAGGGACTGCTGCTCTCGCTCGTGGGCGGCGTCCTCGGGCTCGGCTCGTTCGCGCTCGTCTTCCCGCGCCTGAAGGCGGTGCTCCTCGACACGCGGCTCGCCGCCTTCGCGGCGGGGATGCAGCTCTACCCCGGCGTGATGGCAGCGGGTGTCGCGGTGAGCCTCCTGATCGGGGTCGCGGCTGCCGTCGTGCCGGCCGTGCGGGCCGCCCGGAGGCCGATCGTGGACGGGTTCCGGGAGGTCTGACCGCGTGGGGCACCGGCCTGATGCGCCTGCGTCAGGACGAAACAGAGGAATTTCCGGCCGTCTGGACGCATCATTGGAACGTGCGAAGTCTCCTGCGGTCCGTCGGTCGTGAGCTCGGCTGCTGGGGCCGTGGTCTGGCCGTCGCTCTCCTCTGCTTCGCGCTGGCGGGCCCTGGCCCGCTGCCGGCGCATGCGTGCGAGCCGGACGGGACCTGCTCGGCGAGCTGCGCCGAGGTCCCGGCGACGGATCCCTCGTGCTGCGATCCGGTCGCGGCCTCGCCTGAACCTGGTACCGAGCCGGCGGTGGCCCCGGGCGCTTCGTGCGCGTGTACGGTGGACGCCTCGGCCAGGCCCGCGCTCGCCGTCATCGGCGCGTCCGGTCCGCAGCTCCTCCCGATGGAGCCAGGAGCCGTGGCGTCGGCCGTGGAAGGCGATCCGGCACGTGCCGGGACCTGCCCGGGCTCCCCGTGCGAGGCGCGACCGCGCTCGCCGGGGACGCCGCTGTTCCTCGCGAGCGCTGCCCTCCTGATCTGAGCCCGGGTCGAGCGGCGTCCCAACGCGCACGACACCACCCCCTGCTCGATCTCGAGGTCTGCGATGCACGTACCAAAATCGATCCCGTGGAGCGCCCTCCTTCTCACGGCCTGCGTCGCCGGGGCGCAAGCTCCGCCGAGGTCCCCGGAGGGCGATCGATCCGAGCTGGACCGCCTGATCGCCGAGGCGCTCGAGCGCAGCCCGGAGGTCGCCGAGGCGGGGGCGCTCGCCGAAGCGGCGACGCGGCGGGTGCGGCCGGCCGCGGTCCTGCCCGACCCGATGCTCTCCCTCACGTACGAGAACGACGGCGTGGAGCCGTCGCTCGGCGTCGAGAGCATGACCCGGCTCTCGCTCATGGCCCAGCAGGCGATCCCGTTTCCCGGCAAGCAGGCCCTCGCGGGCCGGATCGCCGCCGCCGAGGCCGAGGAGATCGGGACCCGCCCGGCGCGCGTCCGCCTCACGATCGAGGCCGCCGTCCGGCGCGCCTACGCGGACATCCTCCTCGCCCGCGTGAACCTGGCGGTCGTGGCGGAGCAGATCGAGACCTGGAAGGACATCGAGGACGTCACGCGGAGCCGCTATGCGGCCGGGATGGGGAGCCAGCAGGACGTGCTGCGCGCCCAGGGCGAGAGCACCCGGCTCCTGCAGCAGCGGGTAAGGGACGAGGCGGCCGAGGAGACGGCCCGCGTGGAGCTCTCGCGCCTGCTCGAGCGCTCCGTGGCCGGCACGGAGATCGCGGGGACGCACCTCGCCCTTCCGACCGGCGAGCCGCTCGGCGTCGCCGAAGCGCTGCGTCTCGGAGAGGAGGTCAGCCCCGAGCTGAAGGAGGTCCTCCGGGCGCGTGAGCGCGCGCAGCTCGGCGCCGACCTCGCTCGACGGAACCTGAAGCCGGACCTGGTCGCCTCGGCCGCGTACATGAACCGGGGTGGGCTTCCTTTGATGTGGTCGGTCGGCCTCGGCGTCTCGGTTCCCCTCTGGGCCGGGCAGAAGCAGGTCCCTCTCATCGCGGAGGCCGAGAGCCGCGTCCGGGCGGCGACGGCCGCCGAGAGGTCGATCCGGCTCCGGCTGAAGGCCCGGACCGAGGAGCGGCTGATCCGGCTCCGGCAGCTCGCCCGCGAGGCCGCGCTCGACGCCGACGGCATCCTCGTGCAGGACCGGCTGTCCGTCGACTCGGCGCTCGCAAGCTACCGGACCGGCGCCGTCCCGTTCGTGACCGTCCTCGAGGCGCTGAGCACGCTCTTCGTCGATCGAAGGGCCGCGGCGGCCCGGCTCGCCGGCTACGCGAAGGCGGAGGCCGACCTCCGGGAGTTCTCCCTCGACGCCGGAGGCGGCACGGCCGCGATGGCGTCCGAACCGCCGGCCGGCGCCTCCCCGTCGTCCACCAGGAGCATGTGAGGAACGTAGCGATGAAGCCTCAGAGACTCGCCACCCGGATCCTCCTCGTCCTGTCCCTGCTCGGTGCGCTGGGCGCGGCCACGCTGCTCGCGACGGGGTGCGCGCGCGGGACGTCCGGCAAACCGGACGAGCCGGCCGCCGCGGGCAAGTGGCAGTGCCCGATGCATCCCGACGTCGTCAAGGACGGGCCCGGCGACTGCCCCATCTGCAACATGAAGCTCGTGCGCATGGAGACGACGCCGACGCCGGGGGAGGCGCCGAAGGGGGAGCGCGAGGACGCGGGGGACGGAGGGATCCCGGGCTTCGCGACCGTCGTGCTCGACAGCCGCAAGCAGCAGCTCCTCGGGGTGAAGACGGCGCCGGTCACGCGCGGGCCTCTCTCCACGTCGATCAAGACCGTCGGCCGGGTCGCCTACGACGAGCGTCGCGTTCACCACGTCCACACGCGTTTCGACGCGTACGTCGAGCACATCGAGGCCGACTTCACCGGGAAGTTCGTGAAGAAAGGGGAGGAGCTCGCGCGGCTCTACAGCCCCGAGCTGTACGCCACGCAGCAGGAGTACCTCCTCGCGCTCCGGGCGTCGAAGTCGCTGCGTGGCTCGGGCGTGACGTCCGTCTCGCAGGGCGGCCAGCAGCTCCTCGAGGCCGCGCGGCAGAGGCTGCTGCTCTGGCAGATCAGCCCCGAGGACATCCGTCGGATCGAGGAGAAGGGCGAAGCGATCCGGAGCCTGCCCGTCTACGCCCCGATCTCGGGCTACGTCACCGGGCGAACGGCCTACCACGGCATGAAGGTGATGCCGGCCGACTCGCTCTTCGACATCGTCGACCTCACCCAGCTCTGGGTGCTCGCCGACGTCTACGAGTACGAGCTGCCCCGGCTCCGGCTGGGGCAGAAGGCGGACATGACCCTTTCGTACTGGCCCGGCCGCAGCTGGAAGGGGACCGTGACGTACATCTTTCCGTCGGTGGACGAGAAGACGCGCACGGTGAAAGTGCGCATCGAGGTCCCGAACCCGCTCGGAGAGCTGAAGCCGGAGATGTTCGCGGACGTCACGCTGCACGGGGGGACGCGGGACGTCCTCCTGGTGCCCGAGGACGCGGTGATCGACAGCGGCACGCGGAAGGTCGTCTTCGTGTCGCTCGGCGACGGGAAGCTCGAGCCGCGCGAGGTCTCGCTCGGAGACCACGGGGACGCGGTCTTCGAGGTCCTGTCGGGGCTCGACGACGGCGACTCCGTCGTCCTCGGTGCGAGCTTCCTGGTCGACTCGGAGTCGCGCCTGAAGTCGGCCCTCCAGTCGATGACCTCGGCCGGCGCCGTCGGCAAGCCCGCCTCGCCCCGCAAGCCCGCGGCGGCCCCGGCCGCCGGGCACGCGCACTGAGGAGGATGTGATGCATCCGACCGGCGCGGGCGAGGACGGGCTGATCAAGCGGGTGATCCGCTTCTCGGCCGAGAACAAGGTCCTCGTCGTCATCCTCTACGCCATCGCGATCGTCCTGGCGATCGGGGTGATCGAGCAGATCCCGCTCGACGCGATCCCCGACCTCTCCGACACACAGGTGATCATCTACTCGCGCTGGGACCGGAGCCCCGACATCCTGGAGGACCAGGTCACCTACCCGATCGTGACCTCGCTCCTGGGGGCGCCGAAGGTGAAGTCGATCCGCGGCTTCTCGGACTTCGGCTTCTCTTACGTCTACGTCATCTTCGAGGACGGCACCGACCTCTACTGGGCCCGGTCCCGCGTCCTCGAGTACATGTCGAAGCTGCAGGGAAGGCTGCCGCAGGGGGTCACGACAGAGCTCGGCCCCGACGCCACCAGCGTCGGCTGGGTCTTCCAGTACGCCCTGGTCGACGAGACGGGCAAGAACTCGACCGAGGCGCTCCGCTCGTACCAGGACTGGTTCCTGCGCTACGCCGTCCAGTCGGTCCCGGGGGTCGCCGAGGTGGCGACGGTGGGGGGCTACCAGCGGCAATACCAGGTGACGGTCTCGCCGAACACCCTGGCCGCGTACGGGCTGAGCATCCAGAAGGTCAGCGAGGCGATCCGGATGAGCAACGAGGAGATCGGCGGGCGCCTCGTCGAGCTCTCGGGCCGCGAGTACATGGTGCGCGGCCGCGGGTACCTCAAGAGCGTCGAGGACATCGAGAAGATCGTCCTCCAGACGAACGAGCGCGGGACCCCGGTCACGGTGAAGGACGTCGGCCGCGTCGTCGTCGGCCCCGAGATCCGGCGCGGTGTCACCGACCTCGACGGCAAGGGGGATGCCGTGGGTGGCATCGTCGTCATGCGCAGCGGCGAGAACGCGCTCAACGTCATCGAGAGGGTCAAGAAGAAGCTGAAGGAGATCGAGCCGTCGCTCCCCGAGGGAGTGAAGGTCGTGACGACGTACGACCGGTCCGACCTGATCGAGCGCTCGGTTGCGAACCTGAAGGGAAAGCTGATCGAGGAGATCGTCATCGTCTCCCTCGTCATCCTGATCTTCCTCTGGCACGTCCCGAGCGCCGTCGTCCCGATCGTGACGATCCCGATCTCGGTGATCCTGGCGTTCATCCCGTTCCAGCTCCTCGGGCTGAACATCAACATCATGTCGCTCGGCGGCATCGCGATCTCCATCGGCATCCTGGTCGACGGCGCGATCGTGGAGGTGGAGAACGCCTACAAGAAGCTCCAGCTCTGGGACGAGGGGGGCCGCAAGGGGGACTTCCACGAGGTGCGGCTCCACGCCCTGATGGAGGTCGGGCCCTCGGTCTTCTTCTCGCTCCTCGTGATCGCCGTGGCGTTCCTCCCCGTCTTCACCCTGATCGACCAGGAGGGGAGGCTCTTCAAGCCGCTCGCCTACTCGAAGACGCTGGCGATGGCGCTGGCGGCCTTCCTGGCGATCACCCTGGACCCGGCCATCCGGATGATGTTCGCCCGGATGGACCCCTTCACCTTCCGGCCGAGGTGGCTCGCCTGGATCGTCAACCAGACCGCGGTCGGCACGTACTACCCCGAGGAGAGGCACCCGATCAGCAAGCTGATCCACCGGATCTACGAGCCGCCCTGCCGCGCCGTCCTCCGCCACCCGAAGACCACGATCGGTATCGCCCTCCTCGCGATGGCGGCCAGCGTGCCCGTCGCGATGAAGCTGGGCTCGGAGTTCATGCCGGCGCTCTACGAAGGCTCGATCCTCTACATGCCGACGACGCTTCCCGGCATCTCCGTGACCGAGGCCGAGCGCCTCCTCCAGACGCAGGACAAGGTCCTGCGCTCCTTCCCCGAGGTCGAGCGGGTGTTCGGAAAGGCCGGGCGTGCCGAGACGTCCACGGACCCGGCGCCGTTCTCGATGATGGAGACGACCGTCATCCTGAAGCCCGAGTCCGAGTGGCGACAGAAGCCGCGGTGGTACTCGTCGTGGGCACCGGACTGGGCCGCCTCGATCTTCCGGCACGTCTGGCGGGACCGGATCTCGCACGAGGAGCTCGTGGACGAGATGGACCGGTCGCTCAAGATCCCCGGCACGACGAACGCGTGGACGATGCCGATCAAGGCGAGGATCGACATGCTGTCGACCGGCATCAGGACGCCGATCGGCATCAAGGTCTTCGGCTCGGACCTCCCGGAGATCGAGCGGATCGGCGCCGAGGTGGAGGCCGCGGTGCGGACGGTTCCCGCGACGCGCTCGGCCTTCGCGGAGCGGGTGGCCGGCGGGTACTTCCTGGACTTCGAGCTGGACCGCGACGCGCTCGCCCGCTACGGCCTGACCGTGGCGGACGCCAACGCGGTGGTGATGTCCGCGATCGGCGGCGAGACGGTCACGACGCTGATCGAGGGCCGCGAGCGGTACAGCGTGAACGTCCGCTACCCGCGCGAGCTGCGGGAGGACCTCTCCCGTCTGGAGCGTGTCCTGGTCCCCACCATGACGGGGGCGCAGATCCCGCTCGGACAGATCGCCTCGATCAGGCTCGTCGACGGGCCGTCGATGATCCGCAACGAGAACGGTCTCCTCTCCGGCTACGTCTACGTCGACTTCGACACCGGCAAGACCGACGTCGGGAGCTACGTCGAGGAGGCGAAGAGGGCCGTGGTGTCCCGGGTGAAGCTGACGCCCGGCTCGGCGCTCGTCTGGAGCGGCCAGTACGAGAACATGATCCGCGTCCGCGAGCGGATGAAGATCGTCATCCCGGTGACCCTCGTCCTGATCTGGCTCCTCATGTACGCCAACACGAAGTCCGCGATGAAGACCATGATCGTCCTCCTGGCCGTCCCGTTCTCGATCATCGGCGCGGTCTGGTTCCTGTATCTCCTGGGCTACAACGTCTCGATCGCGGTCTGGGTCGGCATGATCGCCCTGATGGGGCTCGACGCCGAGACCGGCATCTTCATGCTGCTCTTCCTCGACCTCGCCCACGACGAGGCCAAGGCCAAGGGTCTCCTCCGGAACCGGCTCGACCTCGTCGAGGCGATCATCCACGGTGCGGTGAAGCGGGTCCGCCCGAAGGCGATGACCGTCTGCGCGGCGTTCATGGGGCTACTCCCCATCATGTGGTCGACGGGAGCCGGAGCGGACGTCATGAAGAGGATCGCGGCGCCGATGGTGGGCGGCCTCGTCACCTCGTTCGCGCTCGAGCTCCTGGTCTATCCGGCGATCTACATGCTCTGGAAGGAGCGCGAGCTTCCCGCCGGCCAGGCGAGCCCCGAGGTTCCCGTGCCCGCCTAGCACGCGGCTAAGATCGGTTCCCGTGACGGACGCCCCGACTCTCCGCGGCGAGATCGCCGAGCAGCCCGACGTGGTGGCGCGGCTCCTGGCACGCGGCGGACCCCGTGTCGCGGCGTTCGTCCGCGCGCTCGGACGCCGCCCGCCCCGATTCGTCGTCATCGCCGCGCGGGGGACGTCGGACAACGCCGCGCGCTATGCGCAGTACGCGTTCGGCATCACGGCCGGCCTTCCGGTCGCGCTCGCGGCTCCGTCCCTGGTGACGCTGTACGGGGCGAGGCTGCGCCTGCGCGAAGCCCTGGTGATCGGGATCTCCCAGTCGGGCCGCTCGCCCGACATCGTGGAGACCGTGGCATTCGCCCGCCGGGCCGGCGCCACGACGCTCGCGATCGTCAACGACGACGGGAGCCCTCTCGCCCGCGCGGCGTCGGAATCGCTTCCTCTCGAGGCGGGCGCCGAGAGGAGCGTCGCGGCCACGAAGACGTACACCGCCCAGCTGACCGCGGTCGCGCTCCTTTCGGCCGCGCTCGGGAGGGACAGGCCGTCCCTGGCGGCGCTGGATCGCGTGCCTTCGGCGATCGCGCGCGTGCTGGCGCGTGGCGTCCGGGCCGAGGAGGCGGCGTCCTCGCTCGCCGGGACCCGGGCCGTCGTCCTGTCGCGGGGCGTCAACCTGGCGACGGCGTTCGAGGTGAGCCTGAAGCTGAAGGAGCTGGCCCGGCTCCTGGCCGAGCCGTACTCGGCAGCGGACTTCCTGCACGGGCCGATCGCGATGGCCGGCCGGGACCTCCCGGTGCTGGTCGTTTCTCCGCCCGGCGGCGCGGCGGCCAGGGATCTGGCCGCTCTCGTCGCGCGCCTTTCGCGGCGCGGATCGCCGGTCGTCGCGATCGGGCCCCGTGGGGGCTCGCTGCCGCTCCCGGCCGTCCCGGAGCTCCTGTCCCCGATCGTGGCGGTGGTCCCGGGTCAGCTCCTCGCGCTCGGAGCCGCGCTGGCGCGCGGGCTCGACCCGGAGCGCCCGTTCGGGCTCTCGAAGGTCACCGAGACGCGCTGATCTCCCGGGCGCACTCGCGGATGTCGTCGAGCCCCGCCTCCATCCGGTCGCGGTGCGTGCGGAACGACAGCACGCAGATCCGGAGGACGAAGCCGCGCTCGAGCACCGTCGCCGAGAGGTGCACACGCTGGCGCGCGTTGACGCGGACGAGGAGGTCCCGGTTGAGCGAGTCGAGAGCGGCTCCCGTCACGCCGGGCGGCGCGAGCCGGAACGCCACGAGCGACAGCTGCGGTTCGGCGACGATCTCCATGTGCGGGATCCGGCCCAGCTCCTCGGTCGCGAACGTCGCCAGATCGAGCTTCTCGTCGAGCGCGGCGCGGAACGCGTCGACGCCGCACAGCATCAGGGGGAGCCAGACGCGCAGGCCGCGGAAGTCGCGGGACAGCTCGGGAGAGACCTCGCACCAGTCGACCCGCCCGTCCTCGTCCTGCATCGCGGGCAGGTAGTCGGCGCCGACCGAGTGCGCCCGCCGGAGCGCTCCGGCGTCGCGCACCAGGAGCGCGCCCGTGCCGTACGGCAGGAAGAGGCCCTTGTGCGGGTCGAGCACGATCGAATCGGCGCGCTCGATCCCCGCCATCGCGCGGCGGCCCCGTTCGGTCAGGAGGAAGAAGCCGCCGTACGCGGCGTCGACGTGCAGCCAGAGCGACTCTCTGGTGGCGAGGTCCGCGAGCGCGGCGAGGTCGTCCACGGCGCCGGTGTTCGTCGAGCCGGCGTTCCCGACCACCAGGAACGGCGTCCCGCCCGCCGCGCGGTCCGCGGCGATCCGCTCCGCGAGGAGGTCGAGGCGGATCCGGAAGCGCGAGTCGGTCGGGATGCTGCGGACGTTGCGGGGTGGAAAGCCGGCCAGGAGCGCCGCCTTCTGGACGCAGTGGTGGACCTGGTCGGACGCGTAGAGGAGCCCGCCGAGGAACTCGTCGGGGAGCCGCTCCCGCCGCGCGGTGACGAGGGCGGAGAACGTCGCCAGCGAGCCGCCGGACGACAGGAAGCCGCCGGAGCCCGTCGGGAGGCCGGCGACGTCGCAGAGCCAGCGGACGACGTTCGTCTCGAGCGAAACGAGCGCCGGCGCCGCCTGCCACACCCCGACGTACCGGTTCGTGACGTCGGCGATCAGGTTCGCAGCCGCCGCGTGGAGGATGCCGCCTCCGGGGATGTACGCGAGGTAGCCCGGACCCGCCGTGTTGAAGCTCTTCGGGATCGCCCGCTCGAAGAGGAGGTCCAGGACCTCTCCGAGCGGAACGCCCTTTTCCGGGAAGGGTGTCCCGAGCAGCCCGGCCGCGACGTCCGCGGCCCCGGCGACGTCGGCCGCCGGCTGCGACGGCAGGGAGTCGACGTGGGCGGCGAGCCGCTCCGTGACGGCCGCGAGGAGACGGGTGAGGCCGGCGCCGTCCAGCTCCAGCGCGGCGGCCGGCGCCGCGCTGGTCAACGGCAGGGAACCAGCTCGAACGAGCGGGTCCAGACGCCCTGCTTTCCGTCGTCGATCTTGAGCGTGCGCTTGATGTTGGACGCCGCCTTGATCTCCACGGTGAACTTGCGCAGCTCGAGGCTGGTTCCCGCCGGGACGTTCTTCACCAGGGCGAGACCGGCCGGCGCCGAAGCTCCCGTCGGGTCGGACTCCTCGAACTTCTCGACGAAGAAATCGGCGGCGCTCTCGTTCGTCACCAGGGCCCGTACCACGACCCGGTCCCCGATCGCCGGCTCGGGCGGGGTGACCTCGTAATGGATCTGGATCTTCGTGGCGTCCGCTCGTCCCGTGCCCGACGGGAAGACGTACGACTGCTTCCCCTCGTTGAAGCAGAAGCGCCCGCCCCGCGGTGTGGGGAGGACCTCGCCGACTCGGACCTCGATGTTCTCGTCGCGGCT
>CAYLNK010000190.1:0-12709 GCA_964384675.1 uncultured Holophagales bacterium
GGTCGGACCGCGCGCAGCTGCTCGCGGACGCCCCGGTGGCCTCCGGTGCGCTCGCCTCGGCCGGCGGCTACGCGCTCTGGTACGGGGCGCTGCGCGGCCTCACCGCGACGCGGGCCGCGCTCGTGCAGCTCTCCGTGCCGCCGCTCGCGGCGCTCGGCGGAGTCGTGCTCCTCGGGGAGCACGTCACGCTGCGCCTCGCGCTCTCGGCCACCGTGATCCTGGCCGGCATCGCGCTCGCGGTCACCTCGCGGAAGGCGTAGGCGCGCCCGCCGACCGCGGCTCCGGCCGTCAACCGTCGGGACATCCGTCGCCCATCTCGGCGGCGACGAACGCTTTCACCCCGCGGCCGCCCGTCAGGCGGACGCGCCGGCCGCGCCCGTCCCCGTCCAGCTCGAGGGCGAGGTCGAGGAACGGGCAGCAACGGGATTCGAGCGCGAGCCACTCGGCGACCTCGGGGACGGGGACACTCGGGTCGAGGTCGAAGACGTAGCCCCCCGGGACGTCGCGGCGCGCGGTGACGGCGCGGCGGACCCGGACGATGAGCTCACCCTGCCGCGCCCGCTCGGCCCGGGTCAGGGCGCCGAGGCGGCACTGGAGCGGCGGTGCGGCCGGGGCTTCGGGGGCGAGGCCCGCGGCGAGGGTCAGGGCAAGCGGGCGGGCGATCCGGGATGGCATGTCGGGTTCCTCCGCCGCTCAAGGTAGGACTTCAAGTACGCTTGAAGTCAAGGGGGCGGCCATGGAGATCGGCGAGCTGTCGCGCCGGACGGGGATCCCGTCCTCGGCGATCCGGTACTACGAGAGCCTCGGGCTCGTCGGTAAGGCCCCGCGGACGGGCGGCCGTCGGCGGTACACCGACGCCGGCATCTCGCGACTGGCGTTCATCGCCTTCGCCAGGGAGGTGGGCTTCACCCTGCGGGAGATCCGCGAGCTGATCAGCGGATTTCCGGCCTCGCGCTGGAGGGCGCTGGCCGTCCGGAAGCTCGACGAGCTCGACCGGACCAGTCGCCGGATCCGCCGGATGCGGTCGATGCTCGGCGAGGCGCTCCGGTGCGATTGCCTCGACGTCGACGCCTGCGGCGAGGCGCTCCTGTCGCGAGCGACGCGCGCCGCACGACCGTAGAGCGCCCTGCGCCGTCGCACGGGAGAGACGCTCCCCCGGGTATGCGGGTTGCACGCCAAGGAGCATGAAGAGACGAAGTGCCGCGCTCGCCCTCCTCTCGGGCCTCTTCCTCGGGCGCGCCGCCGCGGGCGGAGACGGCCTGGTCGCGACGCTGACCCCGGGCCCGGCGGCGACGGCGCCGGGTCCGGGTGAGCTCGTGGCCCACGGGACGGCGTTCGTGTCGGTCGAGGGACGTCGGGTCGGAATGTCGATCTTGCTCACGGGACTCGATGGCGCTCCGACGGCTGTGCACCTCCATGGGGAGACGGCCGGCGCGGGCGGGCCCGTGATCATCCCGTTCTTCGGTCCCGGCTCTGGCCAGCTGAGCTGGACGTCGTCGTCCTCTCGACCGATGGAGGACACGGTGCCGTCCGAGCTCGCCGCGGACCTGATCGCCCACCCGGAGCGGTACAGCCTCGACGTCCACATCGGCGGCTCCACCGAGCCCGCGATCCGCGGCACGCTCTCCTGGAGCTCCGCGCGGACGCCCGAGGAGGCTGGCATCCGGTATCTACCGCCGGCTCCGGGTGCCATCGGCGCGATCGACCTGCCCGCGGGCCCAGGTGCGGCAGCGCCCGGCACGGCGATCGGAATGCCGTTGAGGTCCGGCCTCCCGGTGGCGCCGCGCGGAGCGGAGTCCCCTCAGGGGGCCGGATCCGCGCCGGGACCCGGGACGCCGTGGCCGGTCGGGGCGCCCGTTCGGAGTCTGCCGAAGGCGCCCGTTTCGGTGGAGCCTCCACCGTCCGCGCCCCGGTCCGAGCAGACGATCACCTTCGGACGCCTGCCACGGCTCGTCTACGGCGATCCGGACGCACCGCTCCCGGCCCACGCGTCCTCGGGGCTCCCGGTCTCCTTCACGGCGACGGGGGACTGCTCGGTACGCGGCTCCTCGCTCCACGTCCTGTCGGCCGGCCGCTGCCTGGTGACCGCGCACCAGTACGGAAACGCGGCGTGGAGCCCGGCCGAGTCCGAGGCGCGGATCCAGATCGAGAAGGCTGGGCAGAGGATCTCGATGCGGACCCTCATGCCGATGACGTACCTCGATCCGGACCCCGATCTCGAGGCGAGGGCCTCGTCCGGTCTGCCGGTCGTCGTCCTGGCCTACGGAGACTGCGAAACGCGGTCGCGCGGGGCGCTCCACGTCACCGGCGCCGGCACCTGTACGATCTCGGCTCACCAGGCGGGCGACTCGAACTTCACGGCCGCGCCGATCGTCGACGGGTCCTTCGCGATCGCCCGCGCCCGGCAGTCGATCGATACCTCGGAGATCCCCGGGCTCTCGAGCCGGGCGCTCCACCCCCTGCGGTTCTCCGCCACGTCGGGTCTTCCGGTCCGGATCAGCACCACGGGGCCCTGCTCGGCATCGGGGTCGACGCTCGAGCCGCTCGGCACCGGGACCTGCACCGTCTGGTACGAGCAGGAGGGCGATCGAAACTTCGAGCCGGCGCCCACGGTGAGCCAGACCTTTCGGATCACCCTTCCCGAGTGAGGCCGGTACCGGTCAGCCCCCCGCAACCGCCCCCAGGATCACGTAGGGCTCGGTCCCCGCGATCACGGCATCCGGAAGCGGGGCATCGAGGGCCTCGTGCGAAAGGTCCTCCATGCAGGCGAAGAACCGGATGAAGGCCCGCCGTCGCTTCGTCTGGTGGTCGCGGATCGTCCCGCACAGCATCGGGTAGCGAGCCTCCAGGGCGTCGACGACCGAGCGCTGGGTAGCCTCCCCCGCGACGTGAAGCCGCACCTCGCCCTCGATCCGCGCCAGCGACTTCAGGTGCGGCGGCAGGACGACGCGGATCACGGCAGCGTCTGGACCTCGACGGAGAGGACGGCCGGCAGGTCCCGCACGATCGCCTTCCAGGTGTCGCCGGAGTCGGCCGACGCGTAGACCTGCCCGCCCGTCGTGCCGAAGTAGATGCCGCACGAGTCGAAGGAGTCGACCGCCATGGCGTCGCGCAGGACGTTGACGTAGCAGTCCTGCTGCGGCAGGCCGCTCGTCAGCGCCTCCCACTCGTTCCCGCCGGTGCGGCTCCGGTAGACGCGGAGCTTGCCGTCGGGCGGGAAATGGTGCTCGTCGCTCTTGATGGGGACCACGTAGATCGTCTCCGGCTCGTGCGCGTGGACGTCGATCGGGAAGCCGAAGTCGGTGGGGAGGTTGCCGCTCACCTCGTGCCAGGAGTCGCCGCCGTCGTCGCTCCGCATCACGTCCCAGTGCTTCTGCATGAAGAGCGTCCGGGGGCGCGACGGGTGCATCGCGATGCGGTGGACGCAGTGACCGACGTCGGCGGTGGGGTCGGGGATGTGGGCCGAGCGGAGCCCCTGGTTGATCGGCCGCCAGGTCGTTCCGCCGTCCTCGGTGCGGAACGCCCCGGCGGACGAGATCGCGATGTACATCCGGCCGGTCTCGACGGGGTCGAGGAGGATGGTGTGGAGACACATCCCGCCCGCGCCCGGCTGCCAGCGCGACCCCGAGCCGTGCTCGCGCAGGCCGGGCAGCTCGCTCCAGGTCGCGCCGCCGTCGGTGGTGCGGAAGAGCGCCGCGTCCTCCACGCCGGCGTACACGGTGTCCGGGTCGGTGAGCGACGGCTCCAGGTGCCAGACGCGCTTGAACTCCCAGGGGCGGGGCGTGCCGTCGTACCACTGGTGGGTGCCGGGGACGCCGTCGTAGAGGAACTTGTTTCCCACCGGCTCCCAGGTCCTTCCGCCGTCGTTCGAGCGCTGGATCAGCTGGCCGAACCAGCCGCTGCACTGTGACGCGTAGAGGCGGTCCGGGTCGGCGGGCGAGCCCTTCAGGTGGTAGATCTCCCAGCCCGGGAAATGGGGGCCGCTCACGTCCCAGCGCTCGCGCGCGCCGTCCGAGGTGAGGACGAAGGCGCCCTTCTTCGTGCCGACGAGGACCCGTGCTCCGCTCATCCGACGCTCCTTCCGGGCGCGCGCCCGTCCCGAGGGATTCCCGGGAATCGAGACTCTATCGCGATCGAATTGAATTGACAGGAAAACTTGTCTATTGATAGAAACGCGGCATGGCGATGGAGGCGGTCGGCACGGTGTCGGAGGGGAACGCGGCGAGGCTCCTCCTCCACCCGCTCCGGCACCGGATCGTGGAGCTGGCCCGGGAGCCGGTGGGGGCGAGCGGGATCGCGCGTGCCCTCGGCGTGCCGCGACAGAAGGTGAACTACCACCTGCAGGAGCTGGCCCGGGCGGGCGTCGTGACCCACGTCGGCGAGGTGAAGCGGCGCGGCCTCTTCGAGCAGCTGTACCAGGCGAGCGCCCGGAGCTACGTCCTGTCGCCGCGCGTGCTGGGCCCGCTGGCGGCCGAGGCCTCCGCCGCGGGCGACGCCTACAGCGCGTCGTACCTCCTCGCCCTCTCGGCGCAGCTCCAGACCGAGCTGTCCCGCGCCCGGGCCGAAGCGCGCAAGAAGGGGAAGCGCCTGGCCACGCTGAGCGTGAACACCGAGTTCCGCTTCGAGAGCGCCGAGCAGCAGAGGAAGTTCGCGGAGGGCCTGACGCGGGCCGTCACCGACCTCGTGGGCAAGTTCACCGCGCCGGCCGAGGGCGGGCGCGGCAGGTCGTACCGACTGGTGATCGGCAGCTACCCCATTCCACAGCCGGAGAGGACCTCATGACGAAGAGCAGGAAGCCAGGAAGGACGATCGAGGCGGAGGCCCGCACGAAGGCGGCGCCGCAGCAGGCGTGGGAGTCGTTCGCGAAGCCGGAGCGTCTGCTCGACTGGTGGGCCGAGACCGTCGAGGGGACGGATGAGCCGGGTCAGGAGATGGTGGTCGCCTGGGACTCGCTCGGGATGCGCAGCCCGGTGACGATCACGGAGTCGGCGCCTGGCGAGCGTCTCGTCCTCGAGTGGAAGGAGCCGCCGGGCGTCGTGGTCTGGGAGATCGACGTCACGCGCGAGGGCGGAGAGACCGTGGTGAAGGTCGTCTCCTCCGGTTTCGGCGACGGCGCGGCGTGGGACGAGCTGTACGACGGCATGAAGAGCGGACAGCCCGGTCTGATGAAGGCGCTCGAGCGGTACCTCGACGGTCACTTCGGCGTGCGGCGCCGCGTCGTCTCGGTGATGCGTGAGGCGCCCCGTCCGGAGGAGACGCGGCGGTTCGTCTCCGCCCCCGACCAGCTCACCCGCTGGCTCGCCCGCGAGGCGCGCGTGGGAGCCCCGGGGGAGACGGCCCGGCTGGTGCTCCGCGACGGCCGCACCCTGACGGGCAGGGTGAACACGGCGGCCGAGGGCGTCCTCGACATGCTGTGCGAGGAGGTCGACGGAACGGTCTTCCTGATGGCGTGGCAGACGCGGGCGTGGGGGCTCGTGAGCGGCTGGAACGTGACGCCCGAGGACGCGGCGTGGTTCGAGAAGGAGCTGGGCCGCGCGCTCGACGTCCTCGTCGCGCTCACGCCGTCGGACCGCGAGATCGTCAGCTCCCGCGTCGTCGAGGCGCCGCGCGAGCGTGTCGTCCGCGCCTTCACCGAACCGGAGCGCCTCACGCTCTGGTGGGGGCCGAAAGGGTTCACGAGCACGTTCGAGGTGTGCGAGCCGCGAGCCGGCGGAGCCTGGCGCTTCGTGCTTCATGGCCCCGACGGATCCCGCTACCCGAACCGCTGCGTCTTCTCGGAGGTGTCGCCGGAGCGGATCGTGATCGACCACGAGTCGGCGCCCCGCTTCCGCCTCACCGCCACGCTCGAGGAGGCCGGCGCGCGCACGCGGATCACCTGGCGCCAGGAATTCGAGACGGCGAGGGAGAGGGACGCGGTGGCGGTCTTCGCGGTCGACGCCAACGAGCAGAACCTCGACCGGCTGGAGGCCGAGCTGGCGGGGATGGCGTAGCGGCTCTATCTCACCCGGCTCCGGATCCGCTCCGACGCCGAGCGGCTCGCCAGCACCGTGGCCCCGCCCCGGAGCGTGATCAGGAGGCGCCGGTCGTCGGCCGGGCGGAGGTGGTCGACGGCGTCGAAGTTGACGATGTGGGAGCGGTGGACGCGCTCGAAGCGCTCCGCGTCGAGGCAGGCGTGCAGCTCGGCGAGCGTGATCTCGACGAGATACGTCTCGCGGTCCGTGTGGATCTCGGCGTACTCGCCGCTCGCCGCGACGCGCACGATGTCGTCGACCGGGACCGGGACGATCCGGCCCCCCTGCCGCGCGAAGAGGCGTCGGATCGGCCGCCCCGCGGTGGCGAGCGCCCGGTCGACCGCGCCTGGCTCGCCCCTCTCGCGGCCCATGCGTGCCCGGACGCGCTCGACCGACGCCACGACGCGCTCCCGCCCGAACGGCTTGACGAGGTAGTCGAGCGCGCCGAGCTCGAACGCGGAGACGGCGTAGCCGTCGTAGGCGGTGGTGAAGACCACCTCGGGCCGGTGGCGCACCCGGCGGAGGACCTCGAAGCCGTCCATCTCGGGGAGGCGGACGTCGAGGAGCAGCAGGTCCGGGCGCGCGTCGTCCACGAGGGCGATCGCCTCCGGTCCGGTGGACGCCGTCCCGACGAGCTCCAGGTGAGGGACCCGGGAGAGGTACGTGACGAGGTTGAGCCGCGATTCCGGCTCGTCCTCCACGACGGCGCAGCGGAGCGGGGCGCTCATTCCTCGCCCCCCTCGTCGCCCCCGGCGGGCTCTCCCACGAGACGCACCGTGGCCCGCACGCCGCCGAGCGGGGAACGGTCGACCACGAGGCCGGACCGGCCGCGGTAGAGGGCGTCGAGGCGGTCGCGCAGGAGCTGGAGGCCGAGTCCGCTGCCGCGCGGCGCGCCCGACGCCGGATCCGAGTCGGGCGATCCGTCGTCTTCCACCTGCAGCACGAGCGTCTCGCCTTCGGATTCGGCGCGGACGGAGAGAACCCCTCCCCTCGCGCGTGGCGCGATCGCGTGGATGACGGCGTTCTCGACGAGCGGCTGGAGCACGAACGGCGGCACGACCCGGGAGAGGAGCGCATCGCCCACGGCGAACCGCGTCTCGAGCCGGTCGCCGAGACGCATCCGCTCGAGCGCCAGGTAGTCGCGCGTGAACGCGAGCTCCTCACGCAGGGTCACCCGGTCGCTCCCGCGGCTCTGCACGCGGAGGGCGTAGCGGAGCGTCGTCCCGAGGCGCTCGAGAACGCGCGCGGTGGCCTGCGGGTCGCGCTCGGCGAGGCCGACCAGCGAGTGGAGGACGTTCAGGATGAAGTGCGGATTGAGCTGGGCACGCAGGATCGCGAGCCGCGCCTCGGCGCGCAGCGTCTCGGACCGCAGGGCTCTCTCGGCCGCCTCCCGCGCGCGCCGGGCCTGGTGACGGGCCGCGCCGACGCCGGCGAGAGCGCAGAAGACGAGGAGCGAGAAGAGCCCCTTCCAGGCGAGGCTCCTGGTGTCGAGAGAGAACCGCCAGGTTCCGGATTCCCAGGCCTTGAGGGCGTTGAGCGCGAGCACCGTGCCGGCCGCGCTCCAGGACACGAACGCGACGGCGAGAAGCGCGAGCCGCAGGGCCGGGACGAAGCGGGAAGACGCCTCGTCGCGGGACGCAGCCCGGAAGACGAGCGGTGCCGCGAGGGCCTCGGGGAGGGTGTTGGCGATCCCCCCGAGGAGCGCCATTCCCGGTCCGAACCCGAACGCGGCGTGGATGGCGCCCGCGTAGGCGAGGGTGTAGAGCGCGTACGCGCTGCCCCAGCCGACGAGGCTGGCGACCCGCCCCGGAGCGTCACGGCTCTCCACGGCCGCAGTGTCTCGCGGCACGGACGGGGCGGGAAGTCGTCCCGGCGCCGTTCACGGGGCCCGAACGGCACTTCGCCGGTGCGACGGGCCGTCCGCGCCCACCGCGGAGCTACCTTCGAGCTCGGACCGGGCGGGCCAGCGCCCGGCAGGAGGTTTGGATGATCGTCACCCGTCGTTCGGCCGGAGCCTTTGCCTTGCTCGTCGGCTTCCTCGCGCCGCCGCGCCTCGCGGCCTCGGAGTCCCGGGAGGACCGGCGTCTCTCGGACGCGGTGGCGGCCATCGTGCGGGCCGACTACCGCGGGGACCGCGCGGAGCTGCTCCGACAGGCCGAGGCCCTCGCCGCGGCGCCGTCGAAGCGGAACGCCGCGTATCGCGAATACTGGATCGGCTTCGCGTACTGGCGGCGGGCCATCAACGGATTCAACGAGGTGCCGCCGCCCGGGGACCTCCTCGCGGACCTCCGCGCCTGCGCCGCCCGCCAGCGCGCGGCCCTCGCCCTGGACGCGCGCCTGGAGGACGCCCATTCGGCGCTCTGCGGCTGCCTCGCCGGCCAGATGTACCTGTCGTCGCAGCTCTCCGCCGAGGAGCGCCCGGCCGTTCTGAAGGAGGGCATCGCGGCGGTGACCGCGCTCAAGGAGAGGCCGGATCCGAACCCGCGCAGCCTCTGGATCCTCGGGGGCTTCGAGGCGTTCGCGCCGCGAGGGACCGATCCCGTGCGGGCGGCGGCCACGTACCGGCGTGGCCTTGCCGCGGCCCGGGCAGAGGCGCTGTCCACGGTCCGGAGGGAGCCGTGGGTGCCGGTGTGGGGTGCGCCGGAGATCCTGATGAGCCTCGCCTTCCTGAACCAATCCGGCACGAAGCCGGATCGTGCGGTCGCTCGCGCGTACGCCGAGGCGGCGCTCGCGATGGTCCCGGACTGGCACTACGTCAAGGACGTCCTCCTGCCCCAGATCGAGAAGGCGGACGGCCCGGCAGCAGCCACCGCGGCGTCGGCGCCTTGAGGACCGTCGCGGATCCCGAAGCGCTGCGTCGGCTCGAGGCCCGGCTCCTGGCGCTCCGGCCCGACAGCCGACGGCTGTGGGGGAGCCTCTCGCCGGACGAGATGCTCTGCCACCTCGCGGACGCCGCCGCCCGCGTGCTCGGCCGTGCCGGGGGCGAGGCCAAGCCGGAGCGAACGCTCCGGAAGTGGGTGGCGCTCCGTTCGCCTCTCCCGTGGCCTCGCGGTGCCGCGACCCCGCCGGAGATAGACCCTCGGGCCGGCGGGTCGCGGCCGTCCGGCTTCGAGCGCGACCGGAGCCGCGCCCTGGGCGCGCTCCGGGCCGTCGCCGCCGCATCCGGCCAGGAGCTCCCGAGGGCTCACGCGCTCTTCGGCGCGATGTCCGCGGCCGACTGGCACCGGTGGGCGTACCGCCACACCGACCATCACCTCAGGCAGTTCGGCTGCTGAGGGAAGCCGGTCCGCGACGTCCGGGAGCCAGCGGCCAGGCGACGCTGACGAGCATCGTCGGCGGCGCGGCGGTGCGGAGCGACTCGGCCCGAAGGACGGGCAACGCCTCGGCCGGTGGGTCCCCGCTCAGGCGGATCCGTACCAGGCTTCGCGGATCGAGCCGGGCGAGCGAGTCCCGCAGGCGCGCCTCGAGGACGTCTGGGGCGCAGCGCGGGTCGACGGCGAGGTCCACCATCGGGCGCGCCGGCAGCTCGCGGAATTCCCAGCGGGCCACGCCGCCTTCCGCGCCCCCTTCGACCTCCAGCACCAGCGTCCCCTTCGGCTCGAAGCGCTCGGCGAACGAGGTGCGCTCCGTCGAGCCGGGATAGAGCACCGGGGCCGCGAGCCGCCTCCCCGCGAGGTCCCGCTCGAGGGCCTGCGACCTGTGGATGTGGCCGGAGAGCACTGCCGCGAAGCCGGCCGGCACGTCGCGAGCGCGGAGGACGTCGTCGCCGTCGCAGAACGTGAAGCCTCTCGGACCCACGGTCGCTCCCTCGACGGCCTGGTGGAGGCAGAGGAGACGCACGTCCGCGGCGGCGTCGCGATGTCCGGTGGCGGCGAGGAGCGTGGGGAAGTCGGCCCTCATGCGCGGCGCGTACGGGAAGCCGGAGATGGCGATCGCCAGACCGTCCCGCTCGACGACGAACGTCCGGGGCCGGTCGAAGACCCGGATCCGCGGATGAGTGAGGAAGAGGGCGCGCGGGATGCCGGAGCGTTCGTGGTTGCCCGGGACCCAGAAGACGTCGACCCCCGAATCGGCGAGGTCCGCGAGCCGCGAGAAGACGTGCTCGGCCAGCCAGGCGGGGATCTGGCTCCGGTAGAAGAGGTCGCCGCCGTGGATGACGAGGTCGGTCTCGCCCCGCGTCGCGGGCGCGAGCGCCGTCTCGAAGCTCTCGAAGAAGTCGTGGCCGCGGGTGGGGCGTCCCGTGCGCGATCTCGCCGGCAGGCCGAGGCCGAGGTGCGTGTCGGAGAGGAAGAGGAGTCGGACCGCCATGTATGGATCCCGTCAGCCCTTTCGGGGCGCGCCGGCACGCCCGCCTCTGGAGAGTCTTCGACGCCGAGGATGTGCGGCGCCTGGCCAGCACCCGCCGGGCAGGGCGCACCACGCCGGCCAGCGTAGTCGGCGTCGGGCGGGGCGGCAAGCGGCGGCGCGCCGGCGTTCTCACGACTCTCTACACTCCCGACCGTGAGCGCAGGAGCCGGGCCCGACGTCGTCCTCCGTCCCCGGGCGGACGCGGGCGCGGATCGCGAACGCCAGCTCCGCGTCCATCACTGGCCCGTCTCGGGGGAGGCGAAGGCGGTCGTCGCCACGGTGCACGGCCTCGGCGACCACGGGCGCGCGCTCCCGTACCGCCTCTTCGCCGAGGCGCTGGGCGGGGGCGGGCTCGCCGTCGTCACCTGCGACCTCGAGGGGCACGGTGACGTCCCGCCGCGGCGGCGCGGCCTCGCGCGATGGACGGCGCTCCTCGCCGACGTCGACGCGCTCCGGGCCGTCTGTCGCGAGCGGCATCCCGGTCTTCCCGTGGTCCTCGCGGGCCTCAGCATGGGCGGGCTCTTGGCGCTCGACTCGGCGTGTCGCGAGCCTTCGTCGCTCGTGGGCGTGGTGGCCGTCTCGCCCCCGGTCGGCCCGGTCGGCGCGTCTCCTCTCGCGGTGGCCGCGGCACGGCTCCTCGGCCGCGCGCTCCCGTCGCTGCCGCTGGCGCCGAAGCTGGACCTCGCCGGCCTCACGCGCGATGGCACGCTCGCGGCGCGGTACCGGGGGGATCCGCTCTTCCACGAGCGCGTGACGGCCGGGCTCGCGGTCGATCTCCTCGACGCCGGCGCGCGCGTCCGCACGGCCGCGCCGTCGTTTCCGGTACCGGTCCTCCTGTTTCGAGGCAAGGACGACCGGATCGCCATCTGGGACGGCCGCTTCGCGGAGGCGCTGCCTGCCTCGCGCCGGCACGTCGTGGCGTTCGACGGCGCGCGTCACAACCTGTTCCTGGAGACGAACCGCGGCGAGGTGATGGAGCGGATCGCGGCCTGGATCGGGGAGGTGTCGTCCGCGCCGGCCCGGCGTCTTCGGGCCACCTCTGCTGACGTTCCCCTCGATTGACGACGTGCCGCCGCTCCAGCCCGGCTCGTCCGCGGGTCAGCCCTTCCTCTCGGGCAGCACGATCAGGACTGCCCCGAGGACCCCGACGGCGAGCGCGACCCATCGACCGTTCTCCGCCAGCGCCTTGCGGCTCCGCTGCTCGCTCGAGAAGGTCGACTTGAACGCTCCCTCGACGGTGTCGAAGCCCGAGCGCACGCTGGACGCCCAGGCGAACCCCGCACCTCCCAGGACCAGGAGAACGATGCCGATCCTCTTCATGCGGCGCACCTCGCGGTCGGGCCGATGATAGAGGAACGTGCGCTACCCTCCGGGTGATGCCCGTCACCGGACTCGACCCCAGCACGGACCTCCAACCCGAGACCCTCGCCGAACGTCTCCGTGACGCCACGGAGCTGCTCGAGCGCCTGGCCGTCGACAAGAGCGTCCTCGACGGCGTTCCCGTCGAGGAGCGCAAACGTCTCTTCGAAGCCGTGGCGCGGGTCTACAGCCCCGACCGGAACGAGCGCCGCCGGATGACGCGGGCGCAGGAGCGGGCTCGCCGCGAGGCGCGAGTGACGGAGGACGACGGCAAGCTTCACGAGACCGGCATCCGGACGCTCCGGCGCCAGCCCGTCTTCACGACGCCGAACGTCTTTCCGCCCCCGGCCTTCGAGGCGGAGGACGTGGCGCCCGGGCGCGAGGGCGAGGATCAGGACCGGCGCGAGGTGGTCGAGCCGAAGCACTGCTATGTCTGCAAGCAGGATTACACGGTCCTCCACCACTTCTACGACCAGCTCTGTCCGCCGTGCGCGGAGCTGAACTTCACCAAGCGGACCGAGCTCGCCGACCTGCGGGGACGCGTCGCGCTCCTGACCGGCGGACGCGTGAAGATCGGCTACCAGGCGGGCCTCAAGCTCCTCCGTTCGGGCGCGCGGCTCATCGTCACGACGCGCTTCCCGCGTGATTCGGCGTCCCGCTATTCGAAGGAGCCGGACTTCGCGGAGTGGAAGGACCGGCTCGAGATCTTCGGGCTCGACCTCCGCCACACGCCGAGCGTGGAGGCGTTCTGCCACGAGCTCCTCGCCACGCGCGACCGGCTCGACTTCATCGTCAACAATGCGTGCCAGACCGTGCGCCGTCCGCCGGAGTTCTACGCCCACATGATGGAAGGGGAGACGGCGGCGCTCCACACGCTGTCCGCGGACGCGCACTCCGTCCTCGGGGCGTACGAGGGGCTGCGCGGCTACCACATGCTCCCCGAGGCGGGCTCCGGGCCGGCGCGGGCCCGCGCGGCGGCGCCCGGTCTGACG